>WGEO01000164.1 GCA_015492715.1 Phycisphaerales bacterium
GCTCCGCGCGTTTCCGGGTCTGGCACATCGCCTGGAGTTCGTCTGCGAGCGCGGCGGTGTCTCGTTCTACAACGATTCCAAGGCAACGACACCCGAGGCAACGCTGCGAGCCATCGACGCCCTTGGGGGGCCGGCACGCGTTCACCTCATCGCTGGTGGCTATGACAAGGGGATTTGTCTCGGCTCCGTCGCCGACCTGGCACCGAGGCTCAAAGGCCTGTACGCCATCGGTCAGACGGCGAACTCGCTGTGCAGGCATCCGAATGCAATGGCCTGTGGGACGCTGGAACGGGCGTGCGAGGCCGCCGTGTCGCGGACCCGCCCGGGTGAGATCGTCCTGCTCAGCCCGGCGTGTGCGAGTTGGGATCAGTTCGAAAACTTCGAGAGGCGAGGGGAGGCGTTCTGCGAGATCATCCGTTCGCTGGGAGGACAGGCGTGAGGGTGCTCCTGCTCCCCGGATTCCTGGCGGTGCTCTGCGCCTGCACCTCATCGCCTCGGGTGAACGAGTCGCCCCCCGCAGAGATCCCCACTGCTCTGATCGAGGTCTTCGACCATGTCCGGCTGAATCGTGCCGGTCGTTTCGTCGAGTTCGATGGCGTCATCATGTGGGAGTTCCATGATCCTCGGACACCCGACACTTACCTCGAACAGATCGTCTGCACGCCCGATACGAAAGAGCACGAATCGCTCGTCGTCTCGCTGGCTCGCCCCAGCGCCGTCCATGCCGCCCTGCTGCTGATCGGAGCAAGGCCCGGGCGCCCGGGATCATGGGTGTTCCGAGATGGACGGCTCGCGTCCGATCCACCCAGCGGCGATCCGTTGATCGTGCGCTTCGTGACGCCTGATGGTATTGAGCACGATCCACTCGCCTGGGTCGTGAGCAGCGATCGCTCGCGTACGCTGCGATCCGTCGTGGGCGACGCACCGGCATTTGTCTTCGGCGGATCCCGATTCGTCAACTACAACGGGCAGGATGTCTACGATGCGGACTTCGCCGGCACGCTCGTGGGCCTGACCACCTTCGGAGGCGAGACGATCTCGTTCCGCGAGGTCATCAGCCACGAGGCCGCGATCCAGACGCCCGAGTGGCTGGCTGACGGCGATGCCGTTCCCGATGTGGGCGAGCCCATTGTGGTGCGTGTCTATCTCGCCGCAGAGCCCGGGGCCTAGCGCGGCAGCTCGATCGTCACGCGGCGAACCTCGCCGTCGGCCGTCTCGACAGTGACCGGAACCTCGTCTCCGACGAGGAATCCCGCATCGGCGAGCGCCACCCAGACATCCTCGGCACTCTGCACCGGCTTGCCCGAGATCTCCGTGATGAAGTCGCCCTGCGCAAAGCCCAGGCGATCGGCGATCGAGCGAGGAAACACGCCGACGATCTGCGGGCCCGCGTCGGAGTCTGCGACTTGGAGACCGAATCGCACGAGGGCACCCCGCCCCGTCTGGGCCTTGCGCTCGCGTGCGGTCATCTCCCCGACCGTCAGTTCGACACTCATGATCCCCTCACCCTCGCGCCAGAACTCGACGGAGACGACCTGCCCGGGGCGCTTGGAGGCGATGACGGACTGGAGCACGGGAACCTCCTGCGTCCGCTCACCGTCGATCCGAACGATGATGTCCCCCGACCGGATGCCCGCGGCTTCGGCGGGACCACCGGCAACGACCTCCGGGACATAGACCCCCGTGCCCCGGAAGGATTCATCGGGCACGAAGGTCGAGGGCATGCCCGGCAGACTGATGCCCAGGAACCCGCGTGAGGGCTCACGCCCCGCGATGAGTTGCTCGGCGACATACTCGACGGTCGAGAGGGGAATGGCGAATGAGATGCCGGCGCTCTGGCCCTCGGTCGTCCCATCGGTGTCCTTGCCGGTCGCGATGGCGACATTCATGCCGATCACGCGCCCGGAGACATCGATCAAAGGCCCACCGGAATTGCCCGGATTGACCGCAGCGTCCGTCTGGATGAAGTTCGTCGATCCACCGAACTCGATGGCACCGGCGGGCGAACGGCCGAGCCCGGAGATCAGCCCCCTGCTCATAGAAAATTTGAACCCGAAAGGAGAGCCGAAGGCGAAAACCGTCTGTCCCTGGCGAGGGATGACGCCGCTGGCGCGTGGCAGGGCGATCAGTCCGCTCGCATCGTCGACCTCGAGCACGGCGACATCCGTGCTTCGATCCAGCCCCTTGACCTGGGCAGGTTCGACGCGTCCGTCGTAGAACTGCACCAGAATCGCATCGGCGTGGTCCACGACATGGGCGTTGGTGACGATGTGCCCCTGCTCGTCGAAGACCCAGCCGGCACCGGTGGCCCCGCCGAAGACGCGTCTTTCACGCCCCGAGCGAACATCGATATGCACGACAGACGGAAGCACGCTCTCGGCGAGCATGGTCGTTGCCAGATCAATCCGGTGAAGAATGTCCTCATCCGAGAGGACCTGACGAGCGAGCGTGACCCTGGCTCTCGTCGCCGCGAAACTGGCTCTCTGAGCGATCCGTGGCACCAGAACGAGGGCCAGCAGAATCGTCAGACTGACTGCAAGGGCCGGGGCGTAACTCACGAACCGTCGCATGCCGCGTGTCCTCCTGTCCAGGGACCGACCAGCCTGTGGCGTCGGGGCGCTGGCCACCGATCGACCGATCTATCGACCAAACAATGTACCAACGACCCTCAGGAATGTTCATTCCCTGCACCGTGGACGGATGCCCACCGATCCATGCCGGTCGATTCGGCTCCAATGCGGTCCGGATGCGGGAAACTCCGTGTCAGGACGAAGCCTTGCGATGTTGCACGGCCTCTTGAAATGCGACACGCTCGTCTTCGGCCATCTCGTATCGCCGCCCGCCGATCTCACGGGCATGCACACGCTGGACCCAGGCGTGGGCTGCATCACGCACGGCCTCGCCCAGATTCGCGGTGGGCTCCGCGAATCGCGGCGGGTGGTCGGTCAGTCCCAGCAGATCATGGAGGACCAGGATCTGCCCGTGGCAGGCGGTTCCTGCTCCGATCCCGATGACAGGCACGCGTGTGCGTGCGAGGACGGCGTCGGTGACCTCGTCCGGAACCGCTTCCAGAAGCAGCATCGCCGCGCCTGCCTGCTCCAGAGCGACGGCGTCCTCGACGATGCGGGCCGCCTCTTTGGCACTCCTGCCCGCGGAGCCGTATCCGCCGCGAATCGCCGCTCGCTGTGGGAGCGACCCGACATGGGCGCAGACGGGGATGCCCGCTCGAGTCATCTTGTCGATGATCGGGGCGAAACTGGCGTCCGCTTCCAGCTTTACGATGTCTGCCAGCCCCTCCGTCATGCATCGACCCGCATTCCGGAGCGCCTCACCATCGTCCGTGTGGTAACTCAGGAAGGGCATATCCGCCATGACGACCGTGCCGGGGGCGCCCCGCTTGAGCGCCGCCGTCAGCCAGACCGTCAGATCCAGGGGCATATGAATCGTGCGTGGCAGCCCCAGGACGATCTCGGCGGCACTGTCGCCTGCCAACAGGAGATGCACGCCCGCCCGCTCCAGCCAGCGAGCCGTGATCGCGTCATAGCAGGCCAGGCACGCAAATGGTTCGCCACGCGCCGCCATCTGACGCAATGTCTTGATGGTCACAGGCTTACGCACCTGCCCACCCCTCTCGCCATCCGGCTTGCCAGTGATCGGCGGCGAGACCGTGTCCATCGCTGGGCGTTCGAGGCTCATAGAGGGATTCTAGGGGGTTGCAAACGCGTACAATGCGGATCGGTATGCCTCGCGTCGTGACCCCCGAGATGATGGACGATCCGAGCGTCGACGAGCAGGATCTCGAACGCTCGCTGTCGTACATCCGCGCGGTCAACAAGCACCTCGGCGGACGCAACGCGCTGCTGCATCACCTGAAACGATGGAGCAGCACCTGGCCCACGGGTGAGACGATCACCCTGCTCGATATCGCCACGGGCTCGGCGGACCTGCCCGTGGCCTGCGTGCGATGGGCGAGGTCCGAGGGCATTGATCTCCGGGTCACCGCAATCGATACCCACGAGAAGACGCTGGCCTGCGCCCGCCGATTCGTGGAGCGATTCCCCGATCTGAAGGACTCGATCGAGATCGTTCGGGCCGACGCTTTCACCCTGCTGGATCGCTTCGGACCCGAGTCGTACGACTATGTCCACGCGGGGCTGTTCCTGCATCACCTCAGCGACATCCAGGTCCAGACGATGCTCCGGATCATGGAGCGACTGGCACGCCGGGGTGTGATCTGGAACGACCTGATCCGCTCCACCTTCGCCCGCCTCGGTATCCGTCTGCTGACGATCGGCCGCCCCGAGATCATCCGTCACGATGCGAGGGTCAGCGTCTCTGCCGGTTTCACGCGAACCGAGGCGCTGGAACTGGCATCCAAGGCCTGGGAGCACGAGCCGAGATATCGATCCAACCTGCTCAGCCAGCGGTTCACGGTTGTCTGTGAGAAGGGCACGGGCCATCGCGTCGCACTGGCCCAGAGCGCTTAGTCCCCAGACTCTCTGGTGGTCCAGTTGACGGTTTGAGACGAGGACGCAAGCCCGATCGCGGGCATGCGAGTCCGCCCTGCAGCGGCGTAGCCCGCACACCATACGGATCAATCGGTGGCAAGGTCGATCGCCCTAATAGTCCGATAACCTGACACTGGCGGCATTCTGTTTGACTCAGGAGGGCACGCCCCCTGCAATGGGTGCCTCGCATTTCCTCCGGGGAAGACCCAGACTGCAGCGCCAGCAGGAGCAGTTGCGGGACGGCCCATTGCTGTCGCATGCGCCATTCTCCCGGCTGAGAACGATCAGGCTCTGATAATCTGACGAATCGTGAGGCGGCGAGCCAGATGGAGGGCCTCTGGCGGTCGTGCGGGCTGGGCAATCGTGAGATCCCGGAGAGACTGGAGAGGCGGGCTGGCCATCGGTTGGGCGGATCGAATAGTGATGCACATGAACACTCGCACAGCCCATCGTGCCGTTCGACTCGCTCCCCTGCTGCTTGCCGCGTGCGGCCTCGGGGTATCCGCCGGAGCGCAGGAGCAGCCCAAGCGGTTCGACGCCCCCCGACTGGTGCGTGTCCAGCCCGAGGGTGCCGTCCGGGTCCGGGTCCGGAAGATAGAGGATGGGCGCAATGCCCGTGTCCGTGTCGATCGCCGCAGCGTGCAGTTCCGGGGCGGGACGCTCTCGCTGGTCGATGACGGGACTGGAATCTCCCGGACGAGCGGTGCCGGGGGGAGTGGGACCGAGCAGGCCGAGGAGGTCGATGAGATCGTCGACCGGGGGCAGGACTTCGCGGGCGCCTGGGACGACAACCCGACGGAGTTTGCCTGGACCGACCTCGTGCCCAGCCCGGACACGCGGAAGATCTATGTGAGTTCCAGCGAGGGGGATGACGCCAACAGCGGGCTGAGCCCCGACGATCCGGTGCGCACCATTGCCAAGGGGCTGACGCTGATGCGCAACGGATATCCGGACTGGCTCCTGCTCAAGGGTGGGGACACCTTCCGCGAGACGATCGTCTGGAATCGGAACGGACGCAGCCCCGAGGAGCCGTGCGTGCTGACGAGTTACGATGTCCGGCGCAAGGATGGGCGACCGGTCGTCGCGCCGGGTCCCGATGCGATGGCGATCGATATCTCGGCCCACGAGCGCAACTATGTGGCGTTCGTGGGGATCGACTTCATGGCGCCCGAGGAGGGCACGACGAAGGACGGCATCCGGATCGTCAACGATATCGGGCATGACATCCTTATCGAGGACTGCCTGATCGACGGCTTCCGCAACGGGCTGAACATCCAGCGTGGGTCGAAGGTCCGCATTCGCGGCAATGTCATCGTGGACAGCGCGGCGCCCAGCGGGGGGCACAGCCAGGGGCTCTTCGTCTACGGCACCGACGACCTGCTCGTCGAGGGGAATGTCTTCGATCACAACGGCTGGCGTGAGGACGGCACCGCCGATCCGACCATCTTCAATCACAACTGCTATATCCGCGCGGCCCCGGGCGATCCGGTCGTGCGACCGGTCGTGCGGGACAACATCTTCGCCCGCGCGTCGAGTTTCGGATGCACCCTGAGCAGCGACGACCCGGGCGGGATCATCGACCCGGTCGTCGAGGACAATCTCTTCATCGGCAACGCCAACGGGTTCGTGCACGGGGGCGGGGCAAGCTACGCCATCGTCAACACCACGATCCGGGGCAATGTCTTCACCCACATGGGGCGGACGCTCAACAACGCCCCGCAGAGTTTCGGCCTGCTCGCCGAGTGCCTGGACGGAGGTCTCATCGAGCAGAACTACTTCATCAGCAATGACTACGGCGGTGAGACCTTCGCCGTGAAGATCCCCAGCGCCGGGAACCGCGCCCAGCGCAATGTGACGGTACGGGAGAACATCTCGTTCGGCTGGCTGGGCGGGGCGATCGAGGTCGGGCTCAGCGACGCCAGCAATGTGCTCATCGCGTCCAATGTCGTGTGCAATGAGGGCAGCGACTGGTCGCTCGTCGAGGTCGAGGACTTCAGCGAAGGGCGGGCCGACTTTACGGGCAACGCATACTTCGCCGAGCAGCCCGACGGCTGGTTCAAGATGGACCGGGCCCGCCTGGACTTTCCTTCATGGCGGGCACAGGCCGACGAGCCCGACGCCCGGAACGCCATGGACCTGGGATTCCTCGATCCCTCGCGGGATCTGGACCGATACCTTCATGAGATCGGCTATCCCCGGGCTGACGAGGGGTGGGAGGTGTTTCTGGAGGAGGCCCGGCGCCAGCGTCGTATCTTCTACCGCTGGCACTACAGCGCCGACGCCGTTCTGAGTTACATCAAGGAGGGATTCCAGACGCAGCACGCCCAGGCCGATTGAGCGTGATCCGGATCGCAGGGGAGACAGATGGGCCTTCGACTTGCGGCTCTCATGCCGCATTTTCCATCCCAGACCCACACCTTCTATTGGCGCGAGATCTGCGCGCTGCGCGAACTCGGTGCCGAGGTGCGCTGCATCAGCACGACGCATCCACCCGCAGGTGAGGTCGTGCATTCGTGGGCGCATGAGGCGCGGGATCAGACCCGCTATCTGACGCCCGTCTCCCCCGCGGCATTCCTGCGTGGATGCGGACGCATGCTTACGGCCGGTCCGTTTGCATGGGCGCGATGTGCGGAGCTGACGCTCGGGCTCGACGATGGAGGGCTCCGCTCGAAGGTGCGTCTGAGCGCTCTCGTCCCCGTCGCCGGGATCCTCTCGAGGATCTGCCGCGACGAGGGGATCGAGCACCTCCACGCCCACTCGCTGGGCGATGTGGCGATGCTCGCGATGCTCTGCCACGAACTCGGAGGTCCCCCCTACAGCGTGACCCTCCACGGCCCGCTCGAACACTACGGACCGGCCCAGCGGGCCAAGTGGACGCACGCGGCCTTCGCCATCTGTGTCTCCAACCGCCTGAAGCAGGAGGTGCTGAGCCGGATCCCCGAGATGGATCCATCGAAGATCGAGGTCGTGTCGATGGGCGTGGATACACGCGTCTTCTGTCGACACACTCCCTATGAGCCACCCGCGCAGCATGAAACCTGGCGTCTGGTCTCCTGCGGCAGGCTGCACCCGGCCAAGGGACACGATGACTGCATCCGAGCCCTGAGCCTCCTGCGGGCTCGCGGCATCGACGCCCACCTGTGCATTCTCGGCGACGGACCGGCACGGCACGACCTCGAGTCGCTGGTCGAGTCCCTGGGTCTTGCGTCCGCTGTGACGCTCGCCGGTGCCGTCAGCGAGGAACGCGTGCGCCATGAACTGGCACACGCACACGCGTTCTGCCTCGGGAGCCACGACGAAGCGATCGGCGTGGCGACCATGGAGGCCATGAGCATGGGGTTGCCCGTCATCGTCACCCGCGTCGGTGGGGTTCCCGAACTCGTCGAGCACGAGTCGACCGGGATGCTCGTGCCGCCCAGAGATCCGCAGGCCATGGCCGACGCCATCGAGCGAGTCCTGTGCGACACCGCTCTGGCTCGAAGGATCTCGGATGCGGCACGCCTGCGCATCGAGCAGGACTTCGATGCACGCCGGAGTGCCGAGGTCATCGCCCGTCGTCTGGGCATGTTGAGCACGGACGCCTCTGTGCGCACAGGGGCGTCCGTGGAAGCGGGGGCTGCGTGATGCGGGTGCTTCTGATCAGCGAGATGGCCAATCCCGAGTGGGTGAGCGTGCCGCTTGAGGGATGGAGCCACTCGCGGGCCATCCAGCGGCTCGTCGACGCGCACATCGTCACGCATGTGCGCAATGCAGAGGCCTTCCGCAGGGCGGGAGCTACGGATGCGGAGTTCACCTGCGTGAGCAACGAATGGATCGCCGCTCCCATGTATCGCATCGAGTCGCTCATCCGGCGGGGGAAGGGATGGACGACGGCGATGGCATTCCGCTCCCTGCCGTACTACGCGTTCGAGCGGGCGGTCTGGAAAAGATTCGGTCGGGCCATCCGTGCGGGCGAGTTCGATATCGTCCATCGCGTCACCCCGCTGAGCCCGACGCTGCCCAGCCTGATCGCCCGCAGATGTGCGCGCGCAGGTGTTCCTTTCGTCTTCGGCCCGATCAACGGGGGCCTGCCCTGGCCTGCGGGGTTCGATCGGGAGCGACGGCGCGAGCGTGAATGGCTCAGTTATGTACGCGATGCGTACAAACTGCTGCCCGGATATCGCAGCACCCGTCGGCACGCGAGCGCGCTGATCATCGGCTCCAGGGCCACCTTCGAGCAGATGGACCGGCGGTACCACGACCGATGCGTGTATATCCCCGAAAATGCGATCGATCCGGATCGCTTCGACGAGACGCCGGCCCGTCCGCCGTTCGGGTCCGGGGGCGAGCCGATGCGGGTGGCCTTCGTCGGACGGCTCGTGCCGTACAAGGGGTGCGACATGCTGCTGCACGCCGCCGCCCCACTGATTCGGGACGGACGAGTCCGGATCGATGTCATCGGCGACGGCCCCGAGCGGGCGCCTCTGGAGCGCCTCGTCGAGCAGGAGTCCATCGGCGGGGGTGTGAACTTTCTGGGCTGGGTGGAGCACACCCAGCTCCAGAAGCACCTCGGACGCGCGCATGTCTTCGGGTTTCCGAGCGTCCGGGAGTTCGGTGGTGCCGTAGTCCTCGAGGCGATGGCGCTGGGTGTGGTGCCGATCGTGCTGGACTATGGCGGCCCGGGCGAACTCGTGACGCCCAAGACGGGGGTTGCCATCGCGATGGGAACGCGGGAGGAGATTATCGGGCGTGTGCGTGAGGCCTTGGGGGCACTCGCCAGCGATCCCGTCCGCGTCGAACGGATGAGCCGGCTTGGGCGTCAACGGGCCTTCGGACAGTTTACCTGGGATGCCAAGGCGTCGATGGTCCGAGAAGTCTACAAGTGGGTACTGGGCGAGCGGGACAAGCCGGACTTCGGGATGCCGCTGCCCGATCTGGAGCAGGCGGACAAGCACGAGGCCATGAGCGCATGAGTGTCAGGCCGAAGGACAGACCGGGCGTCTTTCGTCAGAGCAGCCGCTGGGTGCGGCATATCCGCCATGTCTACGGGCGTGAGGCGGTGAAGATGGTGCTCGGGCGGATGCTGCGCTGGCAGGCGATGGACGATCCGATCGACGGCTGGAGCATCGTTCTGGGAACGCCGTGGGCGCTGCGCCACCTTCTGGAGGTCAATCTCCGGTTCGTCTCCCGCTGTGATCTGTCGGGGCTGGAAGAGTTGTTCGTCGTGTTCGACCGGACCCGGCAGGCGGGTGCGGAGGAGTTCTGCGATCGGGTCCGCGAACGCTTTCCAGGCCTGCCGCTCACTTTTCTGTTCTATCCGCCTGCCCCGGGGCGTCTGATCGAGAAGGTCAATATCTCGACCTTCTACAACTCGATGAACACGGTGACGGCGCTTGCCCGCTGCCGGACGCGCTGGGCGATCCTGCATGACTTCGATCTGTATCCGCTCGTGCCGGAGTACTTCGTCGAGGTCGTGCGGGCGATGCGTGAGCGGGATCTTCGTTTCAGCGGGCTCGAACTGACGCTGTTCGACGGGCTGTGCGAGGAGGACAATCTCATCGGGACCTGGTGCCTGGGGATGGATGTCGCCTGGCTGCGGCGGACCTGGCGCCCCATCGACTGCTTCCACAAGACGGCCCGCGTGCGTGGGCGTCTGATCAACCTCGATCCGTACTCGTACATCCAGTCCCGGACGCCTGAGCGGGCGCTGGCGGGGACCGTGGACGGATCGTCGTGCTGCCATGTCAAGAACCTGTGCAGCACCTACCTTCGTTTCCGCTCCTCGAAGCCCTTCAGTGTCGCGTGGCGGCTGCACTATCTCTGGTATCTGGAGAGTCTCAGCGGGATGGACGGACGCCTTGCGGAGGTCGAGCGCCACATGCACGAGGCCACGGGACCGATTCTGGCGGTCGACGACCTGCCGGTGGACTTTTCCGGAACGGACCCGACCTGCGCGGATGTGCTGCGTGACGAGCTGACGCGGATGGAGGGCTCGCTCTTCGGATCGATGCGCCCTGAGGTCGACTCATACCTGCGCTCATTCCGCGTGTTCCTCGAACGATTCGGGAGCGCCAGGGAGCAGGCGGCATGACGAGCGCCGGCGGGCTGCCCTTCCGCGAGTTCCTCACATCGCTCGAGCAAACGGGCGAGGGATCGGAGCGGGCGTTTCTCGAAGGCGATCCGACGCGGGAACTGAACTACCTGCGGAGCGGCGCGTATCGCTTCGAACGCGTGCTGGATCTTCTTGGCGATGTCGGCGGCGCCTCCATCCTGGATGTCGGCCCGACGCCGTTCACCCTCTATCTTCGCCGGCGTTTTCCCGGTGCCCGCGTGCATGCCGTCGACAAGACGGATCATCTTGGACAGCGATTCGAGCGTCACGGGGTCGTCTTCCGCACATGCGACCTCGGGGGGGACGATTCTCTTCCATTCGATGATGACACGATGGATGTGATCATCTTCACGGAGGTGCTCGAGCACCTGTTCCGCCCGCCGACGGAAATCCTCACCGATATGTGGCGGGTGCTGCGTCCGGGCGGGCGCCTGATCATCAGCGTTCCCAACATCGCCTCGCTCAAGAAGCGCATCGCGATGGTGCTGGGGCGTTCGCCGCTGCAGGACCCCGACGAGGTCATGAAGCGTGGCTGGATGCACGGCTACGGGCATGTCCACGAGTACACCCGGGGTGAGTTGCTCATGGTGCTTCGGCGAGCGAGGTTTCGCATCGACAGAACCTGCGGGATCAACTTCCGTGCGGCAGACGCGATGAGGCAGCGCGAGATTCCCATGCCGAAGCGTCTTGCCAAGGCGGTGTACTGTGCGCTGGCGACGGCACTGCCGGACTGCTCCGGGGCGATCATGGTCCGTGCGATCGCGGACAAGGAGCACTCGTGACGACGGCCGCTGAGAGCAGGGCACATGCCGCCGAGGGCGGGCGTCAGGCCGGAAGCCGAACCCTGCGCATCGCGCAGGTGATCGGGTCGTTCCGGGGGGGCGGCGCCCAGCGCATCGCGTGGCATCTGGCCCGTGCTCTGGACGAGGTCGCGATGAGCAGCGCCATCGCTATCAAGCCCGACGGGCTTGCGCAGGACGCGGGGGTGCTGGGTGATCGGACTGTGCAACTCCGGGGCGGATCGGTGCTCGCTCGCACCCGCGAGCTCCGGCGGATCTTCGAGCGCGAGCGATTCGACTGGGTGCATGTGCACGGGAGCGGCACCCTGGGCCTGGTTGCACTGGCCCTGCGCTGCATGCGCCATCCGCCCCGCCTGGCCTTTACCTGGCACGATTCGGCGGAGGTCGTCGGGGGGCGTTGGCATCGCCGGCACCTGATCCGCTGGGCGCTGTCTCGCTGCGATCTGCTGTTCGGATCGTCCCGGGATGTGGCTCGCCGACTGCGGGAGGCCAGCGGAAAGGAGGTGCGCGTCTTTCCGAACGGCGTGCCCGTACGCCCCGCATCACATGGTGTGGACCGCTCGCCGCCCACGATCGTCTGGATGGGACGGCTGGTGCCGCCGAAGGATCCGCAGGCACTCGTCCGCGCATGTGTGCGCCTGCGGGATGAGGGACTTGCCTTTCGTGTACGGATCCTGGGGGGCGCTCCGGATCATCTGCGATGGTTCGGCGAGCAGACGCAGAGCCTGATCGATGAGGGCGGGCTGGCGGAAGTCGTGGAGATGGCCGGGTGGGTGGATGATCCCGATCCCGTGCTCGAGGAAGCGGCCATCGGTGTGCAAACCTCGCATACGGAGGGTCTGAGTCTCGCCCTGCTGGAGATGATGATGCGGGGTCTGGCCATTGTGGCGACGCGGGTGGGCGATACGGATGTCGCGATCGAGCATGAGCGCAGTGGCTTGCTGATTTCCCCCCAGAACGACGATGCGCTGATCGAAGCGCTGCGACGGCTGATCGCGGATGCTGACCTGCGTCAGAGGCTCGGATCTTCGGCTCGTGCGCGTGCCATCGAACGGTTCAGTTGTGAGGCGATGGCTCGGTTCGCGATGCGGGCGTACGCGGGCGAGGAAGCACCATGAGCGGTGCCGCGTCCATCGCGACGGGCGGCGGTGAGGCTCCGGGGAGGGCACGCGAATCGCTGCGTTCAAGGGCTCTGCGTGCCAGCGGCTGGCGTCTGGGCGCCTTTGCGCTGGTCAAGGCCATACGCCTGGGATCGAACATCGTGCTGGCGGCTCTGCTGGCCCCCGCTGCGTTCGGGATTGTGACCCTCGCCGAAACCATCGTGCGGGGTCTCAATATGTTCAGCGAGCTGGGGATCGGGCCGGCGATCATCCAGAGCAGGCACGGCGACGACGAGCGGTTTCTGCGGACCGCATGGACGATGCAGGTCATCCGCGGCTTCGTCCTTGCCCTGGCAACGGTGCTCCTGGCCTGGCCTGTGGCCGCCCTCTATGACGAGCCCGCCCTGCGGCTGATCCTCCCGGCGATCGGCATCACCGTCCTGATCCAGGGCTTCAATTCGACGAGCTACTTCCGCCTGGCACGGTCGCTGAGCGAGTCTCGCAGGGCGCTCCTCGAGCTGGCCCAGTCCGTGCTCACGCGGGGGAGCATGATCGCCTTTGCCGTCTTTGTCGTCGCGAACGAGTGGGCTCTGGTGATCGGAACGGGTATCGGCGCGCTGTTCTTCTGTCTCATGAGCCATCTGGCTCTTCCCGGGATTCGCCATCGGTTCTGCTGGGATCGCGATGCGGCCCGGGAACTGGCCCACTTCGGGGGCTGGATCTTCGTGGGAACGGTGATCGCCTTCTTCGGGCAGCAGGCCGACCGCCTGCTTCTGGGCAAACTCGACGCCATGAGCGTGCTGGGCGTCTACGGCATCGCGCTGACGGTCAGCCGCCTGCCGCAGGAGCTCTCGGCCGTGCTGAGCACCCATGTGCTGTTTCCGGTGCTCAGCGAGATGCACCGCGGCGCCGACGGGCGATTCGCATGGCGCGTCCGCAGGGTACGCCGGGTTGTGCTCAGCGCCGGACTCATCCTGAGCGTCTGTGTCGTCGCGGCGGCTCCGCTGTTCTTCGAGTTGCTCTACAAGCCCGAGTATCACGCCGCCGCCTGGATCGCGCCGCTGGCGAGCATCACGGCGTGGATCATGCTCATGAACGACGGCGTCAATCGCGCGCTGCTCGCGATGGGTCGGACGAAGGAGCTGGCGGCGTCCGGGCTGGTCCGCGTGCTGTCCACCATCGCCTTCAGTATCGCCGGCTACGCGATCGGAGACACCCCCACCCACGCCCTCGTCGGATTCATCATCGGCGTCGGCGTCGGCAATCTCTGCGCCCACGGGGTCGATCAGTTCAACCTCCGTCGGCACGGCGTACGACTCGCTCGCCAGGACCTCGTGTTCTCGGGCCTTGTGCTCGTGATCGGTGCCATCGTCTTTGCGATGGATCGGACCCTTGCGGCGGTGCTCGATCCCGGCACGGGACAGGTGCTCGCACGGATGGGCGCCGGTGGCGCCGCTGCGGGCATCGTCGCCCTGATCTTCGGACGGGCCATCTTCAGAGAGTTGCGTCGCTGATCGGCCGATGGAGCACCCGTCGCCCCGAACGGAGCATGGCGGTGACAGCGCGCATTGAATATCGGACCCGGCGAGGGCAGGCGGGACGCACATGACGGCACTGGGATACATTGCGCTGTTCGGGTGGCTGGTCGCGGGACCCGCCTTCGTGGTGATGCTCGGGCCGCGCCGAGGCGTGCTCGCCACGGTGGGGCTCGGGTGGTTGTTCCTGCCCATGGCGAGCATCCCGCTCGACGGGCTGCCGGACTTTTCCAAGATGCTGGTGGTCTCCGTCTCGGCCCTGCTGGGAGCCGCTCTCTTCGACGCCTTTCGTCTGAGCCGGTTTCGCCCGGGCGTGATCGACCTGCCCATGCTCGTCTGGTGTGTTGTACCGATGGCATCGAGCCTGACCAATGGCCTTGGCGTCTGGGATGGTGTGAGCGCGACCCTGGATCAGACGATCACCTGGGGCGTGCCGTGGCTGCTCGCCCGGGTGTATTTCCGTGAGAGCACCGCGCTTCGTGACCTCGCGCTTGCGATCGTGCTCCTGGCGCTGGTGTATCTCCCGTTCGTCGCATGGGAGTTGCGGATGAGCCCCAACCTGCACTACATGGTCTATGGATTTCATCAGCACGAGTTCATCCAGACGCGACGCTTCGGCGGCTGGCGTCCGATGGTCTTCATGCAGCATGGGCTGGCTCTCGCGTTGTTTCTCGCTGCCGCCTCGATCATCAGCGCCTGGCTCTGGCTGACCGGTGCCCAGCGCCGCCTCCTGGGCGTGCCGTTGGGACTGATCGCGCTGGTCCTCATCGCCTTCACGATCCTCTGTAAGAGCGTGGGCGCCATCGCCCTCATGGCTCTGATCCTCGTCGTACTCCTGATCTCCCGGATGCTCCGCCTGCGTGCCGCGCTGATCGCTCTGCTGCTGTGTGCACCGCTCTACATGGGGCTGCGAGCGACAAGGATCTGGGACGGCTCGCACCTGCTGACGGTGGCGGCACAAGTCGTGCCCAGCAAGGTCTCCTCGCTGCGAACGAGGATCGAGGCCGAAAACCAGCTCACACAGAAGGCACTGGACATGCCGATCTTCGGCTGGGGCGGCTGGGGGCGATGGAGGGTCCGGAACGAGCGAGGATTCGACACCGCTCGTTCCGACGGGCTCTGGGTGATCGCGCTGGGACAGAACGGGCTTGTAGGCCTCGCCTCGCTTACGCTCTCGATGTCGCTCCCGGTCCTGCTCTTCCTGCTCCGGGTTCCACGCGAGAACCTCTTTCGAGCGGTCTGTGCGCCCGCTCTGGCGCTGGCGTGTGTCGTCATCGCGTTTCAACTCGACAGTCTCCTCAATGCGATGCTCAACCCCATGTGGGTGCTCGCGATGGGAGGTCTGGCTGGAGTGCTGAACCGGGCCCGCGTGCGAGCGCCTGCACCGACGATCAGCGGGAGGGCGGCTCTTGAGCACTGAGTGTGTTCCCAGCGCAGTTCTGATTCTCGGGCACGGACGGTCCGGGACCAACTGGCTGCTGAGCCTGCTCGATCGCAGCCCCCGGACGCATTGCCGCGACGAGCCGAACGAGATCGTCGACGGTGCGATGAACCGCCTCCCGGATCCGACCATCGTCCGTGAGGCCGACCTCGACGCCCTCCACGAACACTTCGACGATGTCCTTGCACAAGTCGCCCGCAGCATGGGCGAACGCGACCAGCGGGGCACGCCGCGCAAGGTCTTCCTGCGCGAGTCCCTGCGACGGCTCGGGCTCGCGGACATGCTCAAGCACAGACGGATGCGACGAGTGCTCGCCGTGGGATTGCCAGCCCTGCGGCGCGGCGAGTGGGCGATCCCCGCCCCCCTGCTCCAGCGATCGAATCTGGACCAGTTGCTGCCTGTTCTCAAGATCGTGCAGGCTCCCGCATGGGGTGTCTTCTGCCTGCACCATCGCCCGTCCATCCAGATCGTCCACATCATCAGGCATCCGGGTGGGTTTCTCCGCTCGTGGAGAGTCCGCTATGTTGCCCCGCGGGATCCCGATGCCATCCGTCGTGCCAACATCGCCCGCATCGAGGCTGTCTGCGAGGCCTCGCCAGCCTGGGCCCGGCGCATGGGCGATCCATACGCCATGACCATCGACGAGAGTGAACTGTGGTACTGGCGTTACGCGAGCGAGGCGATCCTCGACGCCGGAAGGTGCGGTTCACGCCATCATCTCGTGATCTACGAGCGACTCTGCGAGGATCCATCCGGCGAGACCGCCAGGCTCTACGCGGCCTGCGGGCTGGAATGCGACGAGGCAACGCGATCGCACGCTCAGGCCAGCGCTCGCCCGGCTCGCATCGACGCGTGGCGAAGCGAACTGACGCCGAATCAGGTCGAGGCGATCGAACGCGTCCTGGATGGAAGCGAGCTCGCCGGGCTCTGGCAGACGCGGGAGGTCGCCGCATGAGCGTAACCGCTCTTTGCCAGTTCGATCCCCGTATGCGATGCACGATGCGATCGGGCATTCGATACGCCCTGCAAACGGTCGCGGGAGCATCCGGAATGCCCGAGAGGCTCATGGGCAGACGCGATGGTGCAACGATTCTGATGTATCACAGCGTTGCGCAGCCCGATCTCGCTCGATGGATCGATCCGCGCAACCACATGCCGCCCGACTGCTTCGCCTCGCAGATGCGATTCCTGGCACGCCGTCGGCGGGTTGTCGCTCTCGATGCGCTCGTCGAGGAACTGGAATCCGGGAGGAGGATCCAGCCCGGCACGGTCGTTCTCACCTTCGATGATGGCTATCTGGACAACCTCGAAGTCGCCGCCGAGGTCTTGGATCGTCTGGACCTGCCGGCGACGCTCTTCCTGCCCACGGGCGTGATCGATCGCGGAGAAAACCAGTGGGTCGACCGCCTCTACTCGATGTTTCGGGCACGCACGCATCATGTGCTGGAGATCCTGGGACAGGCACACGATCTTGCCGCCGATGCTCGTAGTGCATATCTCGCGCTCTGCCGCCGGCTTCTGGAGGCCACGGCCGACCAACGCGAGGACATGCTCCGATCGGTCCAGGAGCAACTCGAACCGCACAGCGAACCGCCCCGCCTGACCCTGACCTGGGATGAGATTCGCTCGCTCGCATCAGGGCCGTTCTCGATCCAGTCGCACGGCGTCGACCATCTGGACCTGCGGTCGCATGCCTCGCTCGCACTCGATGAGTCGGCCCGCTCGCGGGATCGCATCCTTGCGGAGGTCGGGCATGTGCCCCGCCACTTCAGTTTCCCGTACGGACGGTCTTGCGCAGCCGCACGCGACGCCATCCGCCGGGCGGGCTATCGCAGCGCCGTCAGCGACACTCCCCTGTGCCAGATCGAGGCGGGCGTGGATCGCTGGGCGATGCCGCGCGTGGAAGCACCCGCCTCGACGGCGCGTCTCGCGTTCCTGACCAGTGGGATCGGTCGACCGTATCCCCGGACAGTGGATCATCCGGCACATCCCCCCGTGCACGCGGAGCAGAGCCCATGACGCGCTGCTCGGTCATCATGGTGACCTACAACTCGCAGCGCACGATCGAGCCTGCGATCGATGCTCTCCGGCGGGCGCACGACGAGGGGATTGCCCGCGCGATCTTTGTCGACAACGACAGCAGCGATGCGACGCCGGATATCCTGCGGCGCCATGAGGATTGGGCGACCATCATCCACGCCGGCGCAAACCTCGGATTCGGACGGGGGTGCAATCTCGGAGCCGCCCGTGCATATACCCCATACCTTCTCTTCCTGAATCCTGACGCCCGCATGGAGTCGGCGGACATCGCTGGGCTGTGCGACTTCATGGACGAGCATCCCGATGCAGGGATCGCCGGGCCAGCCATCATCGAGGAGGACGGCTCGCTCCAGCACGCCGGAGGGCTTCCGACGCCCGGCACGATCCTGCGCCAGGCACTGGGACGACCGACCCATCATCGCCCGATCGTCCCGGGCGACGCGCCCTTTGAGACCGACTGGATCTGCGGGGCCGCCCTCATGATCCGACGAGATCTCTTCGAGGAACTGGGCGGCTTCGATCCACGGTTCTTCCTGTATTTCGAGGAGACGGACCTGTGCCTGCGCACGCGCCGGCGCGGTGCGGAGATCTGGGCCGTCGGCACGGCGGTCGCACGCCACGCCGCCGGCGCTTCCTCGCAAGACGAGAGCGACCGCCATTATGCCGGCTGTCTGGCAGAGCATTACTTCCAGAGCCGATACTACTACCTGCGCAAGCACCATGGTTTGCTCGCCGCCGCCGCCACCGAGGTCCTGGAGATGGGCATCCTCGCGGCACGCAGTCTCCTCGGGCACGGAGCCAGAACCCTGCTGAGCAGGCGTCTGCGAGGCCCCGTGCTCAGCATGCCCCGGAGGATCACGCCGTGAGTGCTCGCGTCATCCACCCCCCGGACCTCGAAGAAAGGGCCTTGGCACACTGGCGGGAGATCGTCGCCGCCTGCGATGATCTGCGAAGCCCCTACTTCGCCCCGGAGTTCACGCAGTGCGTCGCGCAGGTCCGCACGGATGTCCGCGTCGGATTGATCGAGCAGTCCGGTCGCATCGTCGGGTACTTTCCGTTTCAGGTCGGACCGCTGGGCTCTGCCCGTCCCATCGGCCTCGCCCTCAGCGACTACCAAGGGCTCATCGTCGAACCCGATGTCGAGGTCGATCCCGTCCGGCTCTTGCGAGACCTCGCCCTGCGCTCCTTCCGCTTCGATCACCTGCTCGCCAGCCAGAACGCATTCGCGCCCTTCGTTCAGACGCATGATGTCTCGCCTGTCATGGATCTCCGCGAGGGCTACGACGCCTACTGCGCCGCCCGGCGCGCCGCCGGCAGCAAGCAGATCCTCAAGCTCGGCACACTCCGACGCAAACTCGAACGCGAGCACGGCGAACTGCGATTCGAACTGCGTGCGGATCCGGATCGTGTGCTGCCCTTCGTCTTTGCCCAGAAGTCGCGCCAGTGCATCGAATCCGGCGGCGTCGATATCTTCGCCTATCGCTGGACCCGCGACCTCATGCGCCGACTCCTCCAGATCGACACCCCCACCTTTGGCGGCACCCTCAGCGCCCTCTGGCAGGGATCGACACTCCTGGCAGCCCACCTCGGCATGCGATCCGATCGGGTCTGGCACTACTGGTTCCCCGTCTACGAGCACGCCTTTGCCAAGTACTCGCCCGGGCTCCACCTCCTGCTCGAGATGGCCCATGCCTGTGATGACCTTCCCCTGTACGAGATCGACCTCGGCAAGGGCCAGAGCGACTACAAGACCCGCCTGGCGAGCGACCATGTCCCCATCTGCGAGGGACGCGTCCGCACGCCCGGTATCGGCGCGCGAGTGGAAAACATCGCCGCACGCTTCGACGCCTGGGCACGCGCGACCCCTTGGGCCCGCCCCGCGACCATCCCGGGACGGCTCGTCCGCCGGCTGCAGTATCGCCGGAGGCTGACATGACCGCCCCGCCCGTCGCCATCGTCGTCATCGGGCGCAACGAGGGCCAGCGCCTGCGCCGATGCCTGGAGTCCATCCGTTCGCTCGCGTGCCCGACGGTCTATGTGGACTCGCGCAGCGACGACGACAGCGTGGACATCGCCCGCTCGATGGGCATAGAGGCGATCATCCTCGACGATTCTGCCCCACTGAGCGCCGCACGCGGACGCAACGAGGGATTCCGTTTCCTCCAGGAGCGATTCCCGGATCTGCCGTTCGTCCAGTTCGTCGACGGCGACTGCGAACTCGACCCGTCATGGATCGAGACCGCTCTTCGGATCATGCACGACGATCCGTCCATCGCCGCCCTCTGCGGCACACTCCGCGAACGCAACGCCGACGCCTCCGTCTACAACCGCCTGTGCCAGATGGAGTGGCATCTGCCTGCGGGAGAAGCCCGCCACTGCGGCGGGATCTTCCTCTGCCGATCCGACGCCTTTCGCAAGGCCGGCATGTTCGACCCCGCCGTGATCGCGGGCGAAGAACCCGATCTGTGCGCCCGCATGCGCGCCCAAGGTGGACGAATCCTCCGCATCGACAACCCCATGGCGACCCACGACGCTGACATGCATCGGTTCGCTCAGTGGTGGCGCCGTGCCGCACGCGGCGGCCTTGCCTTTGCTCTGACAGCCGCACGCAATGGTTGGCGCGACCGCGGTGCCATCCGCCAACTCGTCTCCAGCGTGCTCTGGGGTGTTGCTGTCCCCGGAGCCCTGCTCATCTCGCTTGCCCTGATTCCGTTCACTCCCCGCGCATCCGTCCCCGCGGCCCTGCTCGCACTTCTGATCATCGCCATGATCCTCCGCATCGCCCGCTCGCGTCGACGCATCGGCGACCCCTGGCGTCATGCGCTGCTCTATGCCATCTTCTGCATGCTCGCAAAGACCGCCCAGGTCGTCGGCATGCTCCGCTGGCTGCGTATGCCCAAGCCCGGGGCGAGCCCCGAACCCCAGCGGAGGCCCGCGTAATGGGTCTCAAACGCACCATCCGCGATCTGCTCGATGCTGGAGCGAATGCTGCCGGCCTGCTCGCACGCATCGAACGCGCCCGCGCCGGCACGCTCACGATTCTCACCTACCACCGTGTCCTCCCGGACGAGCAGGCCCGCGCGTATCCGTTCGACTCGCTGGCGATGCCCGAATCCCACTTCCGCATGCAGGTGGCTCTCGTCGCCGAACGCTTCGTCGTGCTCCCGCTCCGCGAGGCCCTCGCCCGCCTCTGTGCCGGCTCTCGCGATGCCCTCATGGCCATCACCTTCGACGACGGCTACGACGACAATGCGAACCTCGCGGCCCCGATCCTCGACGAGAACGGCATCCGCGGGACCTTCTTCCTCGTGAGCGACTTCGTGCTCGCCAATCGCCCCATGTGGTTCGATCTGATCGCGTGCGCTTGGACGAACCTCGGCCCGGGCGCTGTGCTGGAATCCTGCAACGGCCTGCTCGACGACCGCTCCCGGAGGCTGCATGACCTCATGCGCTCGCTCAAACGCTGCGATCCGACTCGGCGGGAAGACTTGGCCGCCCGCCTCGCGTCAAAGCTGGATCCGGCAAACCTGCCACAGGCCATGACCCCCCAGCAGGCCAGGGAACTCACCGAGCGAGGGCACGAGATCGCCTCGCATACGAAGACCCACCCACTGCTCCCCCAACTCGACGACGAGACGCTCATGCTCGAACTGACGGCAAGCCGCGATGCGCTCGCGGACCTGCTGGAGAGCAAGCCGGAGGGGCTCTGCTACCCCAACGGCGACCATGACGCCCGCGTCGTCGACGCCACTCGCAAGGCGGGCTACGCCTACGCATGCACGACCCGCCCCGCCGTCAACCTGCCGGGGGGCGATCCGTACCGCCTGTGCCGCATCGACATGACACCCCGTGCGACCAGCGACGCCCGCGGGCGCCCCAGTCCCCTTGCGACGCGTGCCCAGATCGCCCTGCTGCATGAACGCCTGCAGCGGATGACCAGATCGTAACCCTATGCTCAGGAATCCCATGCGCATCGCCTACCTGAACAGCGAGTATCCGAGCCTCTCGCATACCTTCATCGAACGCGAGGTTCGTCAGCTGCGTGCCCTGGGCGTGGATATCACGACCTTCTCCGTCCGCCCCCTGGGTCGCACGGCGACCCTCGGATCTGCCCATGCACAGGCCGCCCGCGAGACGCGCGTGATCCTCCGCTCGCCCGGGACGCTCATGGGCGCCCTCGTGCGCGCATCGCTGACCCGTCCGCTCGCCCTTGTGCGCGCTCTTGCCGCCGGGCAGCGGATGAGCCCGCCCGGCCTGCGCGCCCGCCTCTGGCACATCGCCTACGCGATCGAGGGCATCCGCCTGGCCCAGATGCTGCGAGCGGAGCGCCTGGACCATGTCCATGTCCACATGGCCAACAACGGTGCCGCCATTGCCCGACTCGCGACCCGCTTCGACCCCACCCTGACCTACTCAATGTCCATCCACGGCTCGGCGGAGTTCTTCCATGTCGATTCCTGGGCACTGGCGCACAAGGCCCGCGATGCGCGCTTCATCCGCTGCATCAGCAACTTCTGCCGCGCACAGGTCATGATCTTCACGGATCCCTCACGATGGAGCGATCTCCATGTCGTGCGCTGCGGCATCGATACGGACCAGTTCCGCCCGACAGCCACACCTCCTCCCGATGATCCCCTGCGCCTCGTGACCGTCGGAAGACTCCATCCCATCAAGGGCTACACCGTCCTGCTGCAGGCGCTGGCGGGCCTGCGGGACCGAGGCGTCGCGTTCCATCTGACGATGATCGGCGACGGTCCCATGAGAGCCACGATCGAGCGCACGATCCGGGACCTCGACCTCGTCGACCGCGTGACGCTCGCGGGTGCCGTCGCTGCCGAGGACCTCGTCCGATATCTTCACGACGCGCACGCGATGGTCGTGAGCAGCTTCATGGAGGGGGTGCCGGTCGTCTTGATGGAGGCGATGGCCTGCGAGTTGGCGGTGATCGCGACGCGTGTCGGGGGAATCCCGGAGCTTGTCGAGGACGGCGTCAGCGGGCTGCTGGTGGATCCCGCGTCATCCGCATCGCTGGCACAAGCCATCGAATCCCTCGCGCAGAACGCCGAGAAGCGCCGGTGTCTCGGGCGGGCCGCACGCCGGATCGTCTGCGACCGATACGACATCCGCGGCAGCGCCGCGCAGATGCGTGAGATTTTCGGACGATACCTGAGCGAGGCCCTCGCCTCCGGCATGTCGGAACCATCCTCCCAGACTCGAACCTCAGTGGTGACACAGCCATGAGTCAGAGCCCAACCCAAGGTGACTATGTCGTGATCACCCCAGCTCGCGACGAAGAGCAGTTCGCCGAGCGCACGCTGGCGAGTATGGAGCGACAGACGGTGCCGCCGGCGCTCTGGGTCGTGGTCGACGACGGGTCGTCGGACCGCACGCCGGAGATCCTGCGCCAGTGGCAGGAGCGGCTGCCGTACCTGAGGGTCGTCAGGCGAGAGAAGCGGAAGACCCGGAGCGTTGGTCCCGGCGTGATCGATGCGTTCTATGCGGGGCTGGAGACCATCGAACTCGACCGCTACGAGTTCCTGTGCAAACTGGATCTCGACCTCGACATTCCCCCCCGCTACTTCGAGACGATGATCGATCGCATGCGTCAGGATCCCCGATTGGGGACCTGCAGCGGGAAGGCCTACTACCCCGCCCCGAGCGGGGAACTGATCAGCGAGGGCGTCGGCGACGAGATGTCCGTCGGCGCCATGAAGTTCTATCGCACCGCCTGCTTCCGCCAGATCGGCGGTTTCGTCCGCGAGGTCATGTGGGACGGGATCGACTGTCATCGGGCTCGCATGCTCGGATGGAAGGCCCGCAGCTGGGACGACCCCGACATCCGGGTCACGCATCTGCGTCCCATGGGTTCCAGCCAGACAAGCATCTGGGCAGGACGCAAGCGCCACGGCTACGGCCAGTATTTCATGGGCACGAGCCTGCTCTACATGACCGCCAGCACGATCTATCGCCTGCCTCACCCGCCCGTTGTTCTGGGTGCCCTGGCGAGTTGGTGGGGATTCGTCGAGAGTTCCCTGCGCGGGCGGCCCCGCCTGGACGATCCCGAGTTCCGGTCCTTCCTCAGAGACTACCAGCGCCGAGCACTCCGCCACGGCAAACGCCGAACCGTCGAGGCCATCGAGCAGGAACGCGCACACCTGTTCAACCCCGGCGAGACGACGCGATGGTCCGAACAACTGGGGGCGGCGGCATGAGTGTCTCGGCTGCCCGGATGACCTCGAGTGATCAGCATGCCGAGGCTGCTTCGGCGTCGGGCGAGCCGTTCCCCGTCGTCCGCCTCATGGGGGTTCGCCTGCACGCGGCTTGTGAGGACGAGGTCAACGAGCACATCGTGCGCTCGGCACGGTCGGGCGTCGGGGGGGTGGTCATCACGCCCAATCTCGACCATCTCCGGCGGGCCGTCAGAGATCCTGCGTACCGGTCGATGATCGAGCATGCGTCCCTGTCGGTTCCCGATGGGTTCCCGCTGGTGCTCGCGAGCAGGATTCAGGGCACGCCGCTCCCCGCACGCGTCGCGGGCTCGGATCTGATCTCGAGCCTGAGTGCCTGCGCGGCACAGGCCGGTCTTTCCGTCTTTCTGCTGGGAGGCGATCCGGGGACGGCCGAGCGGGCGGGTGAAGTCCTGCGAGATCGCCATCCCGATCTTGTGGTCGCCGGCACCTATTGCCCGCCCATGGGCTTCGAACGCGACCGTACCATCATGGACGAGATGCGTCGCATGCTCCGCGAGTCCGGAGCACACATCGTCTTCGTTGCTCTGGGATCACCCAAGCAGGAACGCCTGATCGCTCAGGTCCGCGCGGAACTTCCCCAGGCGTGGTGGCTGGGTGTGGGAATCAGTTTCAGTTTCCTGTGCGGCGAGGTGCCGCGGGCCCCCCGCTGGATGCGTCGGTGCGGGCTGGAGTGGTTTCATCGCCTGATCAGCGAGCCCCGCCGGCTGTTCCGTCGCTATCTCATCGAGGGCATGCCGTTTGCAGCCCGCCTCATGCTGCATAGCCTGCGTGTGCGTCTGTTCGGACGAAGGCACTCGCCCCGAGAGCCGATGAATGGCCCATGCAACGGAGCCTCGAAGTCATGAGTTGTGCCGACGCGCTTCTTGAGAAGATCGAGCGGGGCGATGCCCTGGTCGGGATTATCGGGCTCGGGTATGTGGGCCTGCCCCTTGCGCAGGTGCTCCATGGAGGCGGCCTGCCCGTGCTCGGGTTCGATATCGATCCCGCGAAGATCGAGGCTCTGGAGCGGGGAGAGAGCTATCTCCGCCATCTGGGCGACGAGGTCTTTCACGAACTCGCGCAGAGCGATCGTTTCGAGGCGACCACGGACTTCTCGCGTCTGCACGAGGTCGATGCCATTCTCGTGTGCGTGCCGACCCCGTTGGGGCGTCACCACGAGCCGGACCTGCGGTATGTCCTCGATTCGGCGCGCGCGATCGGTCGATCGCTGCGCCCGGGCCAGTTGGTGGTCCTGGAATCGACCACCTATCCCCGGACGACGAGGGACGAGTTCCTTCCCACCATCGTCGAGGCTGCGAGGGCGTGCGGCGTCGAGGTCGTGCCCGGCGAGAGCCTCTTCGTGGCCTTCAGCCCCGAGCGGGAGGATCCGGGCAACAAGACGCATAGCACGCGGTCGATTCCGAAGCTCGTCGGTGGGATCGATGAGGTATCGACCCGCCTGGCGGCGGCGCTGTATCGGCGAGGCGTCGAGCGGGTCGTCGAGGTCTCGTCGGCCGAGGTCGCCGAGGCAGCGAAACTACTCGAGAACATCTTCCGCGCCGTCAACATCGCGATGGTCAACGAACTCAAGCAGGTGCTCACGGAGTTGGACATCGATGTCTGGGAAGTCATCCGCGCGGCCAGCACCAAGCCCTTCGGGTTCATGGCGTTCTATCCAGGGCCGGGCCTTGGCGGACACTGCATCCCCATCGATCCGTTCTACCTGACCTGGAAGGCCCGAGAGGTCAACCGTCCGACCCGCTTCATCGAACTCGCGGGCGAGGTCAATACCCGCATGCCCGAGTGGGTCATCGAGCGAACCGCCCTGGCGCTCAACGACGAGGGCAAGGCGATCCGCGGCTCGCGGATCCTCGTGCTGGGCCTGGCCTACAAGCCCGATATCGACGACACGCGCGAGAGCCCGAGTTTCGAGTTGATCGAACATCTCCGGCGGCTCGGCGCGCAGGTGGACTATTCCGACCCGCTCATCCCGAGGACCGTCCCCGTACGCAAGCACGACCTGGCGATGACGAGCGTGGAGTTGACGCCAGAGGCCGTCGCGTCCTACGACGCCGTGCTCATCAGCACGAACCATTCGTCATTCGATTATCGGACGATCGCGGCGCACGCCCGTCTCATCATCGACACACGCGATGCGATGCGTCCGTATGTGAACGAGATTCGGGGTCGGCTCGTACGCGCCTGATGGCGGCAAGCCCGTCGATCGACTGGGCGCAGCGGGCCGTTGGACCGATGTCAGCCTCTGGCGGAATCCGTGGCTGGCAGGTGCCGGTGGCAGAATATCGGGCCAATGATTCCACTGGAGAGGTGGAGGCAGTGCGTGGTGGGTGAATCGGCATCGCGTCATGCTGGGGGAAGCGATCCCGTGCGAGGAGGGTGCGCGATCGTTCTGGCCGGCGGCCTGCGCCCCAGCCGCCTGATCGAGCAGACGGGCTTTGCCACGCTGGATCTGGATATCAGCCCGGGTCGGCGCGTGCTGGACCTCTGGGTCGATCTGCTGACAGATGCCCTGGGCGAAGAAGCTCCCATTCTCGTGGTTCCGAGCAGGTCGTGCCCGGTCCCGGATGTTGCCCATTCGAGGGCCGAACTGATCGAGGAACCGGGAGACTACCGTGGTCCCGCAGGTGTCATCCGGGATGTCGTTTCCCATATCGACGCGGCAGGCCCGGTGCTGGTTCTCGAGGCGGCCCGTGCCGTGGCGGGCTCGTTGACGGAACTGGTGCACTCGCATGTCTCGTGTGGGGCATCCGCGACCGTGGGCAGAAATCCCGATGGATCTCCGTCGGGTGTGTATCTGCTGGAGCGGGCGGCGGTGGAGTTGGTGCCTGCGCGGGGCTTCATGGATCTGAAGGAGCAACTCCTGCCCCGTGTTCGATCGCTTGGCCCGGTCAGGGTCTTCGACCTTGAGGAGCCCGGCGCCCTCCCGCTCAGGACGCGCCGTCAGTTTCTCGATGCGGCGTCCTGGCTTTCGCGCGGCTGCGGTGCCGAGTCGGCGACGAGCATCTGGTGGACGCCATCGAGCGGCGCCTGGCACGAGGTCGGCGAGGATGTCCGCCTCGATGAGGGTGCGCAGGTCATCGATTCGGTGGTCATGCGCGGGGCACGCATTGGAGCCGGTGCGCTCGTTGCGCGATCGATCGTGTGTCCGGGTTGCGTCGTCCCGCCCGGCGCACGCGTCGTCGATGGTGTGGTCGGGCGGAGCGGTGTCAGTGTGGATCTTCCCCGTCATCGGAGGCACAGGTCGCGGAGTATGGTCGCATGAGCAGTCTGCGTCGGGGCATCCCGAAGGTCGACGGCATTCTGGCCGGCCTGCTGGTCCTGCTGGCGGTCGTGGCCACGCTTCCCGTCTGGCGCGACATCGTGTACATGGCGACACGGGACGAGGAGCAATCGCACATCCTGCTTGCGCTGCCCATTGCGATCTGGCTCGCCTGGCAGCGCCGCGAGCGCCTGCGTCGCTGGGAGAAGCGTGGGACATGGATCGGCCCCCTGCTCATCGCGGGCGGGTATGCGGTCTCGGCGTTCGGATTCTCGCGGGGCATTCAGTTCTTCTGGCACGGCGGGGCACTCGCGATGGTGATCGGAGCCGTGCTGAGTGTCTTTGGGATGCAGGTTGCGTGGAGGCTTGCCCCGGCTTTCGGTGCACTGGCCTTCCTGCTGCCCATTCCGGGCTTCCTGCGCTTCCGGATCGCACAGCCTCTTCAGGAGGCGTCGGCGTGGGCGACGAACTTCCTCATGGACCTCTTCGGAGCCCCGGTTTCCAGGATGGGCAATGCGTTGATCATCAATGGGCACGAGGTCGCGGTCGCCGAGGCATGCAACGGGATGCGCATGGTCGCCGCTCTGGCGTTGATCTCGTATTTCTTCGTGTTTACCGTGCCGATGCGTCTGAGCGTTCGCCTGTTCATTCTGGCGATATCACCGATCATCGCCGTGATTGTCAATGTGATTCGCCTGGTGCCGACCGTACTCTTCTACGGATATCTCGACACAGAGATGGCGAGTTTTCTGCACGATGTGAGCGGATGGGTCAGTCTGGCGCTGGCGCTGGGGCTGCTGTGGCTTCTGCTGGCCCTGCTGCGCTGGATCGAAGTGCCGCTGACCCCGTATGCGGTCTCGGAGGAGTGATGGCAAGAAGGCTGGATATTCCGGGATTGCTGGTTCCGACGGTCAGCGCGGCCCTGCTCGTGGCGGCCCTGCTCGTCGGGGGGCTCCAGGCTCGCGAGGTGAAGGGCACCGATGCGTTCCACGAGCACATCCGCAGGGCGGTGCAGGACATTCCCATGAAGATCGGTGCGTGGACGGGGCGGGATGTGGAACCGATGCCCTCGGCCATCGATCTGCTCGATCCGGTCGTCATCCTGCAGCGGCGTTATGTGCATCCGCAGACGCAGGACGCGGTCAGTCTGCTGATCGTCTACTGCAAGGATGTGCGTCGCCTCTTCGGACACTACCCGCCGAACTGCTATCCGAGTGCGGGCGGATGGTCGCTGTCGCAGATCGAGCAGACCGAGGTTCCGCTTCTGGGCGGTATGCAGCCCGCCGTCGAGTATGCCTTTCGACGCGACAGTGTGGGGATCGCGCGTGATCTTTCCGTGCTCAACTTCATGGTGTCGCCGTCGCGTACCCGCCCGATCGTGCGGGGCATGGACGAACTGATGGCATCAAGCC
>WGEO01000165.1 GCA_015492715.1 Phycisphaerales bacterium
CGGGCTTCGGGAGCGTTGATCCATTCATGACTACGGATGTTCCTGTACGCATCTTCACAAATGACGGATCCGGATTGCCGGGGATGGACGCATACACAGGCGAACTTGCGCTCGAATCGGCCCCGGGCAGGGGGTTCTTTGATGGGTCGGTGTATGTTGCCGACTTCGCCGGACAGTGCCTGCCTCCCGGATCATACTTTCTGGTGTGGGCTGCGCAGTTGGAGTCACAGTTCGGCGCAAGTTTTTTTCATGTTCAGGCAGGAGAATCCACGGCTGGGGGCGGACAGGCAAACAATGCATGGTGGTGGAATCCTGGTGGGGCTGTGTTTCCGAGTATTCACGAACCGGTCATCGTTGAGATCGACGGCGATCAGACCGGCGTCAACTACCTTCTCTTCGGCGAGCCGGCGAACTGCTCGAACCCCTGCGCCAACCCGGACTGCCCGGCGGACCTGGACTTCGACGGTGACGCCGACGCCGACGACTTCTTCCTGTTCCTAGATTTCTTCAGCGCGGGCGATCCCTGCGCCGACCTCGACGCCAGCGGCACCATCGACTCGGCGGACTTCTTCGCCTACCTCGACCTCTTCGCCCGGGGATGCCCGTGATGGGTGCGCGTGCCAACTTGAGGGCAGGCTGGTCTGCGGCATGAACGGAGGCGAACCGGTCTGCATACACGGAGCCAGGTCGTCCCCATGGGGAAACGGGTCTTTGCCTATGTGGCAGCCGCGTGCCGGGCGATGCAGGCGTGGGCGCATGAGAACGCCGACGGACGCGGGACCGTCGGCGTTCGTGGTGTCATTGGGGCTGTCGAAGCGGGGGCTCAGGCGCCGCCGATCTCGATCTCACCCTTTTCTTCGAGTTCGCGCTGGATGCGTTCCTGCTCCTTGAACTCTTCCTCGATCTTCTTCTCCTCTTCGGGCGAGAGTTTGGGCTGGCCGCCGTCGGGCTTGCCCGAGAAGATGTCGGTGAACTGCCAGAGCATCAGGAACGCCGCCGCCACGAGTGCGACGATTGCGACCACGAGTTTGATGGTATCCGCCTGCGACCTGGCCATGCTTTGTACTCCCTGATCGAGCCTCGCGCGGGCGTTCTGGGCATGCTGCGCCCACCCCCGCTGATTCCATGCTGTCTATACCGCCCATCGGCAGATACGCCGACAGGCCCCGCAAGGATTCTAGCCGACATCCCGCGTCTGGAAGAGGGCGACGCCCAGAGCAAGGAACGCGATGATCTGGAGGGCGGAATAGCCCCCAAGCAGGGCCATGTGGCGTGCCGGCACGGGATGATTCTGGCTGACCGCGTCGACCAGCCAGAAGAACTGCATGTTGGGTATGACTCCCCAGGCGATCCGCGTCAACGGATGGACCGTGGTGGGGCGGGTGAAGACCGCATCGCCCTTTCTCGGCGGGCGCAGGACCGGCACGGGCACCGGCCCGGCCTGACGAACGACCAGTTCCGTATCGTCCGACGAGACCACGATCAGGCGCCCCGGCTCGCCCGGGCGGGCCAACTGATCGAGCGATTCGAGATTGTCCGGTGCGGGTGGGAACGCTGGGACGGCCAGCATGGAGCCGTTGGGCGAACTGCCGTAGTAGAAGGAATCACCCACTTCGATCGGAGCGATGGGGCTGGAGTCCAGGGTGATCTCGTACTCGCTGCCTTCGCGGGAGAAGGAGGTGTCGGCGGGGTTGGTGCTGGAGGCCTCGTCGATGAAGCCCATGAGTTGGTTGTCGAAGGCTCGCCTGCCGAGCAGGTGGTCCGATAACAGGCCGAGGACGAAGACCCCGGCACAGACGACGATGGTCATGACATGCCCGAGGCGTGTGCTGACGGCGGTGGCAACCGCGGAGAGGACGAGGATCGCCATGGCCAGGGCGGCGCAGGCGACGGCGATCTGGGGGCGGAAGGTCGGGAAGCGTGTGACCTCGATGATCTCCCAGTTGGGCTGGATTCTCCCCAGTTCGACATCGCGCTGGTACTGGGTCAGGGTGTGCATGCGATCATCGTAAAAGTACCCGGGCTCGACGATGTTCTGGAAGTGCCATTCCTTGTCGATGAGGAGGACTGCGAAGTAGGCGAGGAGGAATGCGGGCAGGAGGAGGATGCTGGCGGTCTGGGTGAAGGACCACCCGTAGAAGTAGTTGGTCCAGGCGGCGATGGCGAGGGCTGTGAAGGCCGCGATGCTGGAAAAGACGATTACGGGGCCATCGGGACGATCGGCGGCGGTGGAGAGCACGCCGTGGCGGATCGCCAGGAGGAGGAAGATCAGCATCAGGGTGACGGCGAGGATGATGGCCGCGACGACGCCGAGGTACTTGCCCACGATGATGGTGGTGCGGCTGACGGGCTTGCTGACGACGGTGAGGGCGGTCTTGTTCTCGATCTCCCGGCTGACGACGGCGGTGGCGATGAAACCCGCCAGGAGCATGCCGCAGACGAAGACGGTGGCCAGTCCGATGTCGAGGAGGAGTTTGTTATCCCCTGCGACTTCACCACTTGCGCGTGTGGACATGGCAAAGCCGGTGCCCCAGGTGTTGAAGACCTGGAGGATGCCGCTGGCGACGATGAGGAAGAGGTAGAAGGGCTGTCGGGTCGCCTCGACGAATGTGTTCTTCGCGATCGTGAGGAGCTGGGTGGGCATGCGGTCTCGCTCGTGGGGTCAGATTCCCGGGGAAAACCTTTGGCTCATGACGAGATCCGAGGTGATGGTCGAGTGCAGGGTGATTTTTTACGGTCGGCCTCGAACCGGGGTTCGGGGGTGTCGTAGATTCGCGAGCGACGGGTTCCGTCGGTGTTGTGCCATTGGGGGGCGGCGGCTGTGCCGGTTGGAGGCGTGAGGGCGGTCGGCTGGAATCCGGGGCGCATGGGCGGCACAATAGCCTCCCACCTCTGATTTCGGCGGTGGGTCGGGTCTCAGATCGAGGGCGTGCATGCAGGCGGATCATCTGACCTACAGGCGGGCGGCGGGCGTGGCGGTCCTCGGGGCGTTTGTCCAGGCCCTGATGGCGGTCCTGCTCTTCATCTATGCGTTCCTGGCGCGTGAGCATGCCGCGATGACGGCGACGGTGTTCATCGCGCTGGGCATTCCGGTGTGGATCGCGCTTGCGATTTACTATGACCAGCATCGTCGCGAGCGGATCGAGGCGTTCGAGGCCGAGGCGTTTCGTGCGAGCGATGCGAGCGGGTCGAGCGTCTTCGAGGAGGGGGCCGACGAGTTGCGGGTCGCGGCTCGCCGTCTGCGGACGATGGAGCGGGTCTTCCTACCGGGCATGAGCCTGCTGGTGGGGTTCCTGCTGATCGGCGCGGGCGTGCTGCGGTTCATGAGCGGTCGCGATCTGGTGGATCCGGACGCGTACACGGGCGGCCGCCTGAGTTCGTTTGCGCTGGGCGTGTCGATCGCGGTGGCGTTCATCGGGTTCGTGCTTGCGCGTTATGTGTCGGGGATGGCCAAGCAGAAGGCCTGGGCGACACTGGGCGCGGGTGCCAGCCAGGCGATCGGGGCGTCGATGTTCGCGCTTGCGCTGGGCGTGGGGGCGTTCGTCAGCATCATCAGCACGGATGTGGTGGACCGGTATCTTCAGGTGGCGTTGCCGGTCGCGATGATCGTGCTGGGCGCCGAGATCTTCCTGAACTTCCTGCTGGATCTGTATCGTCCGCGTCAGGCGGGCGAGTCGGTTCGGATGGCCGCCGAGAGCCGGGTGCTGAGCCTGCTCGCGGCGCCGGACCGGATCGCGGAGTCGATCGGCGAGGCGATCAACTATCAGCTCGGCACGGATGTGACGGGGAACTGGTTCTATCGCCTGCTGAGTCGCTCGTTCGTGTGGCTGGTGCTCGCGGGGCTGTTCGTGGGGTGGGGTCTGACGAGCTTTGCGGTGGTCGAGCCGCACCAGCGTGGGATCCTGACGCGTTTCGGTCGCATCGTGGATGCGGATGTGGGTCCCGGGCTGCACATCAAGGCGCCGTGGCCGGTGGACCGGATCATCGTGCCCGAGTTCCTGGAGAAGGACGAGCAGGGGAAGGTGGTCCGGAAGGTCCGGACGGCGACGGGTGTGCGGGTGCTGCATCTGGGCTCGAGCCCGCCGAAGAAGAGCGACGAGCCGATCCTGTGGACCAACGAGCACACGCAGCAGGAGGAGATGCAGATCGTGCGTGCGGAGCTCCCGGGCAGGGAGGGGGATGCGCAGGATCTTGCCCTGGTCGCGATCGAGATTCCCGTGCACTATGTGGTCGAGGATCCGCTGAAGTACGAGATGCTGGCGCCTGTGGAGCAGCGTGAGGACCTGCTTCGTGCCGCGGGCCAGCGTGCGGTGAACCGGTATCTCGCGTCGCTGACGATGGAGGATGTGCTCGGGCCTGCGCGTGAGGAGATCCGCGAGGCGCTGCGTCGGCGTGTCGAGGCGGCGTTCAACGAGTTGAATCCGGACGAGCAGGGCAACCCGCAGGGCGCGGGGATCCGCGTGCTGTTCGTCGGTGCGCAGGGAGCGCACCCGCCGAAGGATGTGGCGCGTGCGTTCGAGAAGGTCGTCGAGGCGGTGCAGAACAAGGCCCGCCGTCTGGAGAACGCGAGGAAGCAGGCGATCGAGACGCTGACGGGGATCGTCGGGAGTGTCGATCGTGCGGGCGAGATCAGCGGGCAGGTCGAGGAGCTGCGTCGCCTGGAGCGTGAGGGCGACGCGGTCGAGGTGGCCCGCCAGATCGCGCGGATCGAGCGTCTGCTGGACGAGTCGGGCGGCGAGGCGGCGCAGATTCTCGCCGAGGCGCGGATGAAGCGTTGGACGAAGCACATGGACGCGCGGGGTCGTGCGGCGCGCTATGCGGGGCAGATCAGAGCGTTCGAGGCGTCGCCCGTGGTGTATCGGGGGATCATGTACTTCGACGCGTTGGCGAAGATCATCGACAAGTCGCGTCTGTTCGTGGTGAGCGACAAGCTGCCCTATCACGGGCGGCTGAATCTCGAGGATGTGACGACCTCCGCGCAGGAGGTCTTCCAGAGCTACGGCGAAGAGTGAGCGGGCGGTGTTCCGCGCTGGGAGCTGACAATCGTGAAGAACCTCGGTCGAATCATCCTGGGCGTGCTGTTTCTTGCGGCGATCGTGTCGTTCATGGTCACCTACCGGGTGGAGTTCTATGAGCGGGGCGTGCTGACGACCTTCGGACGGGCCAGCGAGGACGGCAAGGCGCAGGGCCCGGGCCTGCATGTGAAGTGGCCGTACCCGTTCCAGTCGGTGACGAAGTACGACACGCGGATCCAGTTCGTGGAGACGCGGGCGGAGACGCAGCAGACCGCCGACAACAAGCAGATCATCGTCGAGGCGTTCTGCCTGTGGCGTGTGAACGATCCGCTGGCGTTCTTCCGTCGTTTCAGCAACGCGGGGGACAGAGCCGAGGAGCACTTCCGCGAGGCCGAGACGATTCTGCGTGACACGCTCCGGAGTGCACTGTCGGCGACGGGGCGGTACACACTGGACGATCTGTATCCGGCGGGTGGCGGCGTGTCGAAACTGCCCGAGCTGGAGGGGTCGGTGCTCGCGGCGATGACGCAGGGCGAGGCGGCCGACGGCGGGGCGACGCCCGAGGGTGTCGGCGTCGGGCTGCGGGCCTACGGGATCGAGGTCGTGCACGCGGGGATCAGCCGGGTGCTGCTGCCGCAGGAGACCTCGAAGGCGGTGATCGAGCGGATGCGTGAGAATCGCAACCGTCTCGTGGCGGAGATCGAGAGCGCCGGCGAGGCCGAGGCCCAGGCGATCAAGACGAAGGCGGAGAATCAGGCCAAGACGATCCGGAGTTTTGCGCAGCGCCGGGCGCGCGAGATCGAGGCGCTGGGTGATATCGAGGCGGCGCCGTATATCGCGTCGATGAGTTCGAATCCCTCGTTTGCGGTGTTCCTGAAGAATCTGGAGATGCTGAGCCAGATCCTGCCGGCGAAGGCGACGCTGGTGGTCGAGAGCCGATTCCCGGGACTGGAGATGCTGGACCCGGCGTCGATGTCGGATCTCGAGGACGGCGAGCTCCCGATCGACGCGACGGTCGACGCGCTGGCGGGCGAGGTGGCTCAGAAGGACGGCGAGGCAGGGGCGGAGGTGAGCGATGGGCGATGAGCCGATGATGCCGCTTCCGGAAGAGGAGCAGGGTGTCGGCGGTCGTGCCGCATCGGTCGTGCTGCGCACGGGCGAGGAGGGACAGTCTCCCGATGCGCTGCTGGACCCGGCGCATCAGTCGCTGGCCGATGCGTTGCGGGTCACGCTGCGGTTCGTGCAGTTGGGCATGGTTGCGCTGGGCGTGCTGTTCCTGTTCAGCGGGGCGACGACGGTGCGCGAGGGCGAGAGCGGGCTTCGTCTGATGTTCGGCGAGATCGTCGGCGACGATCTGGAGCCGGGCTTCCACTTCTCGGCGCCCTATCCGATCGGGGATCTGATCAAGATCGAGACGGGCACGCGTCGGATCAACGAGGACGAGGCGTACTGGCCGTTCCTGACCGAGCGTGAGAAGGGGCGGAAGATCGAGGAACTCAGCGGCGGGGCGGACCTGGATCCGCGGAACGACGGTGCGCTGATTACTGCGGATGGGAATCTGGTGCACACGCAGTGGCGGATCATCTATCGGCGACAGCCGGAGCTGGCGCGCCAGTTCGCCGAGAACATCCATCCGGATCATGAGGAGAACATCGTGCGTGGGGCCGCTCGCCACGGGATCGTGCGGGCGGTCAGCGAGGTGACGATCGACGAGCTGCTCAAGGAGACGGGCGGCGGGGTGGGTTCGGTCGCCTCGCGAGCGCGGGTGATCGCCCAGGACATGCTCGACGACATCCGCAGCGGGATCGTGCTGGAGGACCTCGTGCTGTCGCAGAAGATGCCGCCGCTGTTTGCACGCGAGCGGTTCAATGCGGTGCAGTCGGCCGAGTCCAACGCGCAGAAGGCGATCGAGACGGCGCGTCAGGCGGCGTCGCGCACGCTGAGCGAGGCCGCGGGTGGCGTCTACGAGGACCTCAGGCGGGAGATCCTGAACTACGAGGAGGCGGTCGCGGTGCACGCGGCGGCGCAGGAGCAGGGCGATCCGGCGCAGATCGAGGAGGCGCGCAGGCAGATGGACGCGGTGCTGGCGCGGATCGATGCGCTGATGGAGTCCGATCGTGCCGGCGGCGAGGTCGCACGCCTGATGTTCGAGGCGCGGGCCTATCGCGAGGAAGAGCCGAACCGGCGTCTGGCGGACGCCCGACGGTTCGAGGCGATGCTGGCCCAGTACGAGGCGAATCCGTCGGTGACGGTGCAGACGGCGTGGGCGGATGCGTGGAGCACCTTCGCCGGGCGCGACATGGTGGAGATCATCTTCCAGCCGATCGGGGCGGGTGAGATCGAGATGCTGATCAACCGGGACCCGGCGATCCGCAAGCGTCAGGAAGAGGCGATGAAGGCGCGCGAGGTCGAGGAGGCCGAGGCCCGCCGTCGGGCACGGCAGGAGAAGGCCGAGTTCAAGACGACGACCGATCTGATCGAGTCCGAGGGCTGATGGCGATGGCGGATCGGGCGAGGAACGGGATGCGTCGTGGCGAGGCGGTGGTGGTCGCCCAGGGCGTCACGCGCATCTTCAAGGACTTCTGGATGCGCGATCGGGCTCGCGCGGTGGACAATCTCAGTTTCGAGATCCAGCCGCGCGAGATCTTCGGCCTGCTGGGACCCAACGGCTCGGGCAAGAGCACGACGATCAAGATGATCCTCGGTCTGCTGCGTCCGACACGGGGGCGGATCGCGGTCTTCGGGCGCCCGCCGACGGATGTATCGATCAAGAAGCGGATCGGGTATCTGCCGGAAGAGTCGTATCTGTACGGGTATCTGAACGCCCGCGAGACGCTGGACTACTATGCGAAACTATTTGGGATCGATCGCAAGGTCCGGGCCAGGCGGATCGACGAGTTGCTGGAGATGGTGGGGCTGACGCGTGCCCAGCACCGTCCGGTCAACGAGTACTCCAAGGGCATGCAGCGCCGGATCGGACTGGCGCAGGCGCTGATCAACGACCCTGATTTCCTGATCCTCGACGAGCCGACGACCGGGCTCGACCCGATCGGGACACGCCAGGTCAAGGACCTCATCCTGATGCTGGGTGAGCGGGGCAAGACGGTGCTGCTGTCGAGCCATCTGCTCGCCGATGTGGAAGATGTCGTCGATCGGATGGTCATTCTCTACGGCGGGAAGATGCGCGAGGAGGGCACCTGCGAGAATCTTCTCGTGAGCCACGCGCGGACGCATATCGAGATCGACGCTCAGGACGAGACGATCATCGCGGAGGTCGATGAACTGATCCGTGTGCGGACGGGCGGACAGCGGGGCGTGCTCCGCGTCGAGCATCCCCGCCAGACGCTCGAGGAGAAGTTCCTCGACATCGTCGAGCGAGCGAGGCAGGAGCGACTGGAGACTTCCGGGGCCGAGGCCGGTCAGCTGGCGTCGTTCCTGGCGGCGCCGGCCGAGGGCGAGCGTCTGATCGAGCGACTGGTCGAGGCCAGCGACGAGGAGATTCCGCCGGCACAGTTCGAAGAGCCCGAGGAGCAGGGCAAGCCCGAGGAGCCCGCCGACGATGTCTTGCGATCGCTGGTCGAGCCGGAGTCTTCGTCCGAAGAGGAGCCTGTGCCCGCACGCGAACCCGAGGTGGATCGCACGGAATCCGGGGGTGTGCGCGTCGACGAGGATGTGGACACGGATGTCATCGGGTCGCTCCTGGATCCGGGCGAGGATGACGAGGATCGTTCGTCGTGATGCAGCGCCTGAGGGACCTGTGGCATCGCCTGAGCCTGCTTCAGCAGACCATGCCCTTCAAGATCGCGGCGTCGGCGGTCGTCGTGGCCGTGGCGCTGGGCGTGCTGGGGTATACGGGGCTGAGTGCCGCCCGCGATGCGAACGATCTGCGGCAGGGCGAGCGTGAAACGGTTCAGGCCGAGGGAGATGAGGCGCAGGAGGGCGAGGCGCAGATCCAGCCCACGGACGGTCTGACGCAGGCTCGGCGTGCGGTGGAGCGGATCCTCGCCGGGCGTGAGAGTCGTGTCGGCATCGCGATGGGCACGAGCATCGGTGCCGGGCTTGCGCTCGTGGTGATCTGGCTGGGGCTCACCCTGACCTACGCAGTGCTGCTGTGCGCGGCGGGGCTGATCGCGTGGGTGGCGGGGGGTGTGATCGGAGCCGAGGGGCTGACGCGTCTGCTGCTGGGCATCATTGCCCTCGCGGCGTCGTTCTCGGCGCTCCTGCAGGGCCTGCGGGTGCTGCTCAGCGGGCCCGGGCCGGTCTTCGCGATCGCGCGCAATGTGCTGGCCGAGGGGGTGCGGCTGAAACTGAGTCTCGTGTTCATCGTCCTGCTCGTGTTCGCGCTGGCCGCCATCCCGGGGCTGATCGACTCCAAGGACGCCCTTCGCTATCGCGTGCAGGCGCTGCTGCAGTATGGCACGGGCGGGACCTTCTGGATCATCGCGCTGCTGGTGGTGCTCCTGAGCGTCGCCAGCGTCGCGTTCGACCAGCGAGACCGCACGATCTGGCAGACGATGACCAAGCCCGTGCGCCCGTGGCAGTACATCCTGGGCAAGTGGCTGGGCGTGGCGGCCCTGAGCGCGGCCCTGCTGGGCGTCTGCGCCAGCGGCGTGTTCCTCTTCGTCGACTATGTCCGCTCGCAGCCGGCCCTGGGCGAGGTACGCCCCTATGAGTCGGCGAGCGGGGCCATCAGCGAGGATCGCATGATCCTCGAGACGCGGATTCTCAGCGCCCGCGTCGGGCGCAAGCCCGACCCGGCGTTCACACGCGACGATCCGGAGTTCCTTCAGAGCGTCCGGAACTACATCGAGGATCAGCGCAAGAGCAACCCGGACTTTGCGACGACGGACGAGGAGTTCCAGGAGGTTGTCGACAGCCTGTACAAGTCCGCGATCGCGCAGACCTACATGCTCCCGCCGGGACAGTTCCGGGCATTTCATTTCAGCGGGATGGGTGGGGCCCGCGACAGCGACCGTCTCATCACGCTGCACTACAAGGTCAAGACGAATGTCAATAACCCGACGCACTTCTATCTGCTGCACTTCGGCTGGGAGGGCGGCGATCGCCTGATCGAGGAGGAGGTGGGCCTGGGGATCATCAACCGCGTCGAACTGCCCAACGACGCGGTGCTCCCCGACGGCTCGCTCGTGCTCTATATCCGCAATCTGGGGCGGACCGACGATCCCGCCCAGAGCGAGGTGCTCAAGATCCCGGAGAGCGACGGCATCGAGATGGCCTACAGCGTGGGGACCTACCACCTGAACTTCCTGCGCGTCGTCCTGGTGCTGTGGATCAAGTTGCTGTTCCTCTCGATGATCGGGATCTTCGCGGCGACCTTCCTGAGTTTTCCGGTCGCGGCGCTGGTGAGCACGACGGTCTTCCTCGCCGCCGAGGGCGCCGGCTTCATCGCCACGAGCCTCGAGTCGTTCCGGACGCAGGACCGCGAGGGCAACCTGATCTTCATCAACTGGGCGACGGCCCAGATCTCGGAGGTTGTCACGACGCTGTTCAAGGTGTACGCGGACCTGCGTCCGACGACGCGTCTGGTCGAGGGGCGTCTGCTGAGCTGGGGCGATGTCGCCGTGGGCGTGCTGGTGCTGGGAACGATCAGTGCCGTGCTGTTCGTCGTGGCGAGCCTGATCCTGCGCAGACGCGAGCTTGCCATCTACTCGGGGCACTGAGCATGGGCGAACCCGCACGGGCCGGTCCGCGAAGCAGGAGCAGAAGGAGCCAGCCATGAGCCGCAATCGCATCGTGCAGGTGATCGCGATCGTCGTCGCGCTCCTGGCGCTCGCGGGTGCCGGCTCGCTGGGGCCGGCGATCAACGCCAGCGCGGCACGCCACCAGCTCGTATATGTCGACCGTGCCGAGGAGAACGCCCCGCCGCAGGTCGCCCTGGGCATCGCGCTGGGTGCGCTGCGCGGCGTGTTCGTGAACTACCTGTGGATCCGCGCCAACACGCTCAAGGAGCAGGGCAAGTACTACGAGGCGATGACGCTGGCCCGCGCGATCACGACGCTCCAACCCCGGTTCCCGGAGGTCTGGTCGTTCCACGCGTGGAACATGGCGTACAACATCTCGGTCACGGCCAACAGCCGCGAGGAGCGATGGGAGTGGGTGAACAAGGGCATCCGCCTGCTGCGTGACGAGGGGGTGGTCTACAACCCGGCGAGTCTCGTGATCCATCGCGAACTGAGCTGGATCTTCCTGCACAAGATCGCGGGCTACACGGACGACGCGAATCAGTACTACAAGCGGGCGCTGGCCGCCGAGTGGACCGAGGTGCTGGGCGAACCTCCGGCCCACTCGCCGCAGACGCGCACACAGGAGGGGGCGATCCAGGCGTTCGTGGACTGGCTGACGCCGATCGCGCGTGCCCCGCGCAGCATGAGCGCCCTGGAGGCGAGCGCGCCGGACGACGAGACCCGCCAGGCCCTGCGCGAGCTGGTGCAGGAGCTCCGCACGCGCGTCGTCGACGACATGGGCATGGACCTGCTGCGCCGCTGGACGGAGATGCACGCGGTCCTCAGCTCGTCGTACCGCACCTTCGTCGAGCAGATGGGCGAGGAGGCCCGCAGGGCCCGACCGCGAGCCGCGGCCCTGGCGGACCTCATGACCGATCCACGCTACGACAAGGCGTGGGACCTGCTCCTGCCGTTCGTGCGCCGGCGTGTGCTGGTCGACGAGTATCACATGGAGCCGGATCGCATGATCCGCTACACGAAGAAGTACGGCCCGCTGGACTGGCGCCACCCGGCCGCCCATGCCCTGTACTGGGGAGCGCGCGGCGTCGAGAACGCCCTGCCCCGCATCCGCAAGATGACCGTCGAGGACTACGACTTCGTCAACGCCGATCGTCAGGTCATCCAGAGCCTGCAGGAACTCTACCGCTCGGGCGATGTGTACTTCAGTTACCTCTACTTCCGCATGCCCGAACTCCGCATCCAGGACGCGGGCGGACAGATCACCTATTCGCTCTACCTTGCCGTGCCCAACCCCCACTTCGTCGAGAAGTACGGCGAGATCGTCGAGGAGGTAGCCAGGCGAAGCAAGTACGACCAGGAGGCGCGGATCTACACCCTCTACGACGCGGGCTACGAGAACTTCCTCAAGGACGCCATCCGGTTCTTCTATCGGCGCGGCCAGAAGGATGTCGCCCAGCGCTACATCTTCAAGCTCATCAATCGCGAGTCGCTCAGCCTGAACGACTCGTGGAAGAACGAGCGATACGCCCAGAGCCTCGAGGACTTCATCCGCGATCAGTTCGAGGACGAGCGGTTCAAGAGCACCTATGTCGCCCAGAGCGAGGTCAGCGCCGCGATCCAGGCCGCGGTGGTCGCCCTGCTGGACGGCAACGACGAGCTCTTCCGGAGCAACTGGGAGTACGCCCAGATGTTCCACAAGCGCTACACGGACGCGCAGGTGCTCCTGACGCCGACCGGGCGCGCGAGCGGACGCACCGAGGTCATGGACCGCGACTTCCGGTTCTACGCGGGCACGCATGTGGCGACCTTCGTCTCCATGCTGGATGTCGAGCAGGCCGAGCAGGTCTACCAGCGGGCACCCAACGACCTCAAGCCGTTCATCTACATGGTGATGCGCGACCTGCTGGCCGCGGCTCCGAACCGGGCCGTCGCACTGGGCGGGCGCGATTTCGAGGAGGTCTTCCCGCAGCCCGAGGGCTACGAGCAGTTCGTGGCATGGTGGACCAATGCCCTGCGCGAACGCGAGCAGGCCGCCCGCAGACTGGGCGAGCAGCAGACGGCCCCGCCGGGACCGTAGAGTCGCCCGATTCCCGTTCCAGTTCGCCGTTGACCC
>WGEO01000166.1 GCA_015492715.1 Phycisphaerales bacterium
ATGGTCGCCCAGCCCGTCGCCGGCATCATGCTCAACCACCCGGCGTGGATCCTCAGCCACCTGCGCGTCTACGCGGAGCTGCTCGCAGCGATCCTCCGGGAGCAACGGGTCGAGGATCCCATCGACCATCCCTTCGGCAGGAACTCTGCGCCGATGAGCGATCCCGGCGTGTATCTTCCCCGATCCGATCTCCTGAGTGCCTACGAGCGAGCGCACACGGACGCCTGTGATGCACTGCTCGCCGTTCCCGCGGGCGTCCTCGGTGCGCCCTGCCCGGTCGAGCGCTGGCGCCCACGCTTTCCGACCGTGGCCCACCTGTCCACTCAGTTCTTGCTCAAGCACCATGCGACCCATCTGGGCCAGCTCAGCGCCTGGCGACGGGCCATGGGCCTGCCGCGCGTCTGATATCGCAGGTGGCAGGACGAACCCGCGGCAGTCTGACGGGGCCCGATGCCTATCCTGCATCATGGCTCTGTCTACCCGCGAACGGGAGTTCTGCGATCTCGTCGCCGCCCGCGAGCACGATCTGCTCGAGGACCTTCGCCTGCATGTCAATACGCCGACCGGGCCGGGCTCGGGCGACGGCATCGAGATCACACGCACACGATTGAGCGATCGCCTCGTGGAGCTGGGCGCCTGGCGCACCGACATCCCGGGTGACCCCCGTCCGGACTGGCTCTATGGGCAGAATCCCGACGACCCGCTTCCGGTCCCGGACACGACGGTCTGCGATCGAACGCAGAACCGCCCCGGGCCCAGAATCCTGATCGCCGGGCACCTCGACACCGTGCACCCGGCGTCGAGCTCTTTCCGCGAACTGACGATCGCCGCCGATGGCAGGACGGCGACGGGCCCGGGCTGCGTCGACATGAAGGGCGGGCTTGTGATCGCGGTCTGTGCGCTGGAGTGCCTCGAGCAGGCGGGAATCGACGCATCATGGACATTCCTGATGAACGCCGACGAGGAGACAGGCAGTTACTGCTCCGACCGCACGCTGAAGGATCAGGCCCGCCGGCACGATATCGGACTTGCGCTGGAGCCGGCGCTGGCGGATGGCTCGTTGGCGATCGAGCGCAAGGGATCGGGGCAGTTCCAGATCGAGACGATCGGTCGGGCGGCTCATGTGGGGCGGGAGTTCGACGAGGGCGTCAGCGCCGTCACGCCTCTGGCCCGCGCGATCCTCGCGGTCGCCGACATGCCCGACCCGGCACGGGGGCGGATCCTGAATATCGGACCGCTGGAGGGGGGCAGCGCTACCAACGCGGTGCCCGATCGGGCCCGTGCCTGGGGCAATGTCCGCTACCCGAACGCCGAGATCGCCGATGAGATCGCCGAGATGCTCGACAGTCTGCAGAGCGAGCCCGATGCGATGCCCCGGACGATCGTGCGCCGATCGTTCAATCGTCCCGCCAAGCCCCTGACGCCCGAGGTCGAGCGTCTGGCCCTGCTGGCGCGTGCCTGTGCCGAGGACCTCGGGCAGTCGCTCCCGTTTGCCGGCACGGGCGGTGTGTGCGACGGCAACATCCTGCAGGCCGTCGGGCTGACGACGATCGACACGCTGGGCGTGCGAGGCGGTGGGCTGCACACGCCCGATGAATGGATCGATCTGTCGAGCCTCGTCGAGCGGGCCCAGTTGCTGGGCCTGCTCATCAGCAGGCTCGCGGCCGGCTGACCCCAGGGGCGGGCCCGGCGACGAGATGGTGACGACCTAGGATTCTCGCTTTCCCGGAGGAACCATGGAGCAGACACTGGCACGCGGCACACTCGCAGACGCCCTTCGGACGAGCCCCAATGTCCGCCAAGCTATCGATGCGATCATCGAAGAGGTGCGCCGGTCCTCGGCACAGATCACCGACATCCGCCCGCCTCGCGAGGATCTCAGGGAGAGTTACGACGCGTTCATGGAACGGGTCGCGCAGATCCGGGGACGCGGCCTGTACTACCCGTACATCGGGTCGGGGCTGGGCAACGGAGCCCTCGTCGAACTCGCCGACGGCTCGGTGAAGTGGGACATGATCGGCGGCATCGGGGTCAACTTCTTCGGGCATTCGGACCCCGAGCTGATCGAGGAAGCGCTGATCGCATCGCTCGATGATGTCGTCAAGCACGGGAACCTCCAGTCCAACGCGGACGCATACCGGTTCGCCGACAAGCTCATCGAGTGTGCGTCACGGTCCAGCCGCCTGCGCCACTGCTTCCTGACGACCGGGGGCGCCCTGGCCAACGAGAACGCCCTCAAGATCTGCTATCAGAAGCACAAGCCGGCCAGCCGCGTCATCGTCTTCAAGGACTGCTTCATGGGGCGCACCGTCACCATGGCCCAGCTGGGCGACCAGCCGGCCTACCGCGACGGGATCCCGCTGACGGTCGGCGTCGACTACATGCCGTTCTTCGATGAGGTCGCCGCCCAGCGCATGGGACACACTCGATTCATCGACATGGCGCTGATGCACCTCGAGCAGTACATCCAGCGGTATCCGAAGCAGCACGCCGCGTTTGTCTTCGAGCTGATCCAGGGCGAGGGCGGCTTCAACACCTCGACGCGCGACTACTTCAAGGCCCTGATGGAATGCTGCAAGGCGCACGACATCGCCGTCTGGGACGACGAGATCCAGACCTTCGGACGCACGACGGACATGTTCGCCTACGAGCACCTCGATCTTGGCGAGTACATCGATGTGCTGACGGTGGGCAAGATGACCCAGGCCTGCGCATGTCTCTTCAGCGAGGAATACAACCCGGCCCCCGGACTGCTCAGCGGGACCTTCACGGGCGAGACCGTCAGTTTCCGGGTGGGCCGCCGGATCCTCGAACGCCTCGACACGCCCGGGCGCTACGGAGACGACGGACTCCATGCACAGCACTTCAGGGCGTTCGAGGAGCAGGTCCGCGCTCTGGCCTCACGCCATCCGGACTGGTTCCCCAAGGTCCCGGAGATCCGTGGCGGGACCAATGTCGATGACATCGTCGGCGGCTGCGGGGGCATGATGCGATTCACGCCTTTCGCCGGCGACAAGACCAGGGTCGTCAACGCCTGCCGGGCGCTCTATGACGAGGGCGTGATCACTTTCTATTGCGGGCATGGTCCGTACCACATCCGCATGCTCCCGCCGCTGGGCGTCATGAGCCTGGACGATTGGCCCCGCGTGTTCGAGGTCGTCGAGCGCGGGCTCCAGAAGGTGGGGGCGTAGACGCACGATCCAGGGAAGGAGTGCCTGTGTATCTGATCCGACGGGCGAAACTGGAAGACGCGAGCACCCTGCTGAAGCTGGGCAAGATGGTCCACTTCATCAACCTGCCGCCGGACAAGGACATCATCACCCAGAAGATCATCCACAGCCGCGACTGCTTCATCCGCGCAGCAAGCGGCGCATCCCGCAGGCGGCGATCCCGATCGCAGACCAGCGGCATGGGCCTGGCGGCGGCGACCAGCGGCGTGGACATGTTCATGTTCGTCCTCGAAGATACCGAGACGGGCAACTGCCTCGGCACGAGCCAACTCCTCGCCCAGATGGGAGGCAAGGACAATCCCAATATCGCCTTCAAACTGGTCCGGCGGGAGTTCTTCTCCACCAGTCTCAAGACCGGGACCACTCAGATCGTCGCCCGTTATCACGAGGACGACAGCGCCCCGACCGAGATCGGCGGGCTCATCCTCCAGCCGTCGCTGCGCGGACACAAGGAACGACTGGGCTACTTCCTCAGCGTCATCCGGTTCCATTTCATCGCCCTCCACCGGGGACTCTTCCGAGATCGGATCCTCGCAGAGATGATGGCACCCATCACGCCCGACGGACAGAATCTGTTCTGGGAGGCCGTCGGGCGCCGCTTCATTCCGCTGTCCTACGACGAGGCCGACCGGTTCTGCCAATACTCGCGCGAGTTCATGACCAGCCTCCTGCCCAGGGAGGACATCTACCTCTCCCTGCTGCCCGCGACGGCCCGCGCCGTCATCGGGCAGGTCAACAAGGAGACCGTCCCGGCACGCCGGATGCTCGAACGCCTCGGCTTCGAATATAAAGACTTCATCGATCCGTTCGACGGCGGGCCCCACCTGGAAGCCCATACCGACGATATCACGCTCGTCCGATTGACCGAGACGCGCCCGCTGGCTGGAACGGCGGCTCAGAGCCAGTGCCGCAGGCGGGCGATCGTCAGCACGCTGGACTCCGACGGCGAGTTTCGCGCACTCCAGTCGCCCTTCAGGCTGGATTCCCGGGGGCGGCTGCTGCTCCCGCGGACTGTCGTCGATAGCCTGCACGCGGAGGAGGGAACGCCCGTCGGCATCACGCCGCTCGATGACACGCCCATCAGCGCCGTGTCGCGCCGAACGCGCTCCCGAAAGAAGACAGGCAACAGCGCGAAGCGTGGAGTCCGGGCATGATCGAACTGCGAACGCAGCCGGCAGATCTGATCGCAGACCAGTGGCGCCCACTCTCGGGTGATGCCATTCGATCCATCAACCCGGCCCGCCCGGGCGATCCGCCGATCTGGTGCGCCGCATCCGACGCGACGCATGTCGATGAGGCGGTCGCAGCCGCACGCTCGGCACTGGGTGTCTGGGGACGATGGCCGCGCGAGCGCCGCTTTGCCGTCCTGCGACGCTTCCAGGAACTCGCCCGCGAGCACGCCGACGCCCTCGCCGAACTCATCAGCGACGAAACGGGCAAGGCCCTCTGGGATGCCAGGGGTGAGGCCGGGGCGCTGGCAGCCAAGGTTGATATCACGCTGGAGGAGTCGTTCAACAACAGCCTCACACGCGTGACGGGCTTCGATCTGGACCTGACCCCGACACGCATCGGGCGATGCTGGTTCCGCCCGCACGGCGTGATGGCCGTCATCGGCCCGTACAACTTTCCCGCGCACCTTCCCAACGGCCACATCATCCCCGCACTGGCCATGGGAAACACGGTCGTGCTCAAGCCGTCGGACAAGGCCCCCATGGTCGGGCAGGCCCTCGTGCGTCTCTACCAGACCGCGCTCGACGAGGCCGGAGCCCCGCCCGGCGTCGTCAATCTCGTCCACGGAGCGGGCGATATCGCCGCAAGCCTCGTAACCCATGACGGGATCGACGGAATCCTCTTCACCGGCTCCTGGCCCGTGGGACGAAGAATCCTCGAGGCCAACCTCGACCGTCCGGGGCGCATCGTCGCGCTGGAGATGGGCGGAAACAATCCGATGGTCGTCATGCCCGACGCGGACCTCCGACAGGCCGCGATCGAGTGCGTGCGAGCGGCCTTCGTCACCACCGGGCAGCGCTGCACCTGCACGCGCCGCCTCATCGTCCACGAGCAGATCGCCGACCGTCTGATCCCGGCGATC
>WGEO01000167.1 GCA_015492715.1 Phycisphaerales bacterium
GGCGCAGGCGGACCCGGATGTGCGCACGATCGAGCGGATGCGCCGTGTGGCGAGCCCGACGCGCGTGCGTCTTGCCCTGGCCCTGCGCGATGCCCGCCGACGCGCAGGGCCAGGGCAAGACGCACGCGCGTCGGGCTCGCCAGACGGCGCATCCGCTCGATCGTGCGCACATCCGGGTCCGCCTGCGCCAGATCCAGCAACGGACGCGCAGCGGGCGTCATCAGCCAGCGCCAGTCGTCGATCTCGGCAGGGTCCGGTTCCACGGTGCGCAGATCGTGTCAAGGGCACACCCGCCGGTCGAGCCGCCCGACGACAGAATCTACGATCCCGTCCCGGGGCACAGGGATACGCTGATCTCGGCCCGCTCCGGGGTGGGCAGGGAGATCGAGCATGACAACACGAGAGCGTTTCGCCCCCGTGCGCACCATCGTGGCGATCGCGCTGCTGGCGTGGACGGCACACTTGGCATCGGCGCAGGAGGTTCGGCGGGTGATTCTCGTCATCGGCGACGGCATGGGCGTTGCCCCCATCAGCTACGCCTCGCAGATGCAGGGCTCGCCGCTGGCGCTGGAGTCCATGCCCGTGACCGGACTGGTGCGCACGCAGTGCAGCGATCGCCTGATCACGGATTCGGCAGCCGGGGCCAGCGCGATGGCCACCGGCGTGCGGGTGCCCTACAACGCCCTGAGCCGACGGTCGGACGGCGCGCCCCTGCGCACCATCGCCGAGGCCTGCGCCCAGAAAGGGCTGGGCGTGGGGCTCGTCACGAGCACCTTTCTGTTCGACGCGACGCCCGGCGCCTTCGTCGCCCACAGCCCGACTCGCTACGCCTTTCTGGGCATCCTGGAGGACGGCTTTGCGCCCAGCGGGGCAAGCGTGCTGATCGGGGGCGACCTCGGGCTGATCATCGGCGACGCGCCCCGGCGGGCACGCCTGGACCCGCAGATGCGCCCGCACTGGGAACGCCTGCCCGAGCTCTTTGAAAAGCATGGATTCCAAGTGGAACTCGACACGCCCGTCGATGCCATCGATCTTGCGCCGGACGATCGCCTGCTTGCGCTGTATTCCGTGCGTCCCGGGCGATCGCCCGATGTCTTCGGCCCTCGCCTGCGCCGGAGCGTGCGCCTGGCGCTGGATCGTCTGGACCACGAGGAGGGGTTCTTCCTGCTGGTCGAGAGCGAGGAGATCGACGAGGGCGAGCATGCCAACGACGAGGGACGCGTGCTGGACGGCATGAAGGAACTCGACGGGGCCCTGCGCGTGCTGCTCGACTATGCCCGGGCACGCGACGACACCCTCGTGATCGTCACCGCCGACCATGCGTGCGGGGGCATGAGCGTGATCGCCCGGCGCGAGGACGGCTCTCCCGATGTGCGATGGACCACCCCCGGGCACACGGCGGAGTGGGTGCCCGTCTTCGCCGAGGGCCCGGGGAGCGAGCGATTCGCCGGCGTGATGGACAACACGCACATCGGGCGCACGATCGCGGACCTGATGGGGCTGGAAGGCGTCGGCGATCCGCTGGAGTAGGGTGCAGCCGCCCTTGCGTGGCTGCGAGATGTGCGCCCGCGCCGTGCTGCGACCCGACGGACGGCGAGGTGCGTTCAGCGTAAGCGTCTGCGGCGTTCGGCCTCGACCACGGCCTGTGTCAGCGTGACGGCCTTCTCCAGATCGTCGTTGACGATGAAGACATCGTACACGCCGCCCTCCTGCGCGTCGGCGATCTCACGCTGGGCCTCGCGGAAGCGGCGCTGGATGATCTCCTCATCCTCGCGCTTGCGGTCGCGCAGGCGCTGGAGGAGCGCGTCGCGGCTGGGGGGCAGGATGAACACGCCGAACGCGTCGGGCACCTTCTGCTTGACGATGCGCGCTCCGCGCACATCGATCTCGAGGATCATGATCCGCCCGTCGCGCAGGGCCTGCTCGACGGGGCCCCTGGGCGTGCCGTAGCGATGGTCGAAGACCTGGGCCCACTCGAGCAGGTCGCCCGCGTCGATCATCCGCTGGAACTCGTCCTCGCTGACGAAGCGGTAGTCGACGCCGTCGCGGTCCTTGGGCGTCTTCGGTCGCGTGGTGACGCTGACACTGAACGAGGCGTCGTCGAACGCCTGCTCGATGCGTCGGGCGATGGTGGTCTTGCCCGCGCCGCTGGGTCCGGAGATGATCAGGAGCATGCCCGCCATGGGGCGAGCGTAGCACGCGTCTCAGGACGGGGCGACGGCCCGACGGAGCACCGCCGATCGCACCTGCACGCCCAGGGCGACCTGGCGCAGGATGAGGCTTCGCGGGGCGTCGGCGACCTCCGGGTCGATCTCCACGCCGCGATTGACAGGGCCCGGGTGCAGGATGACGGCGTGGTCCTGGAGCAGGTCCATGCGCTCGCGCGTCAGGCCCCACGCGAGGCGGTAGGCGTCGGGGCCGCCCGCCGCCCCCCATGAGCCCTCATCGGAAGAGCCGTGGCGTTCGCGCTGGACGCGCAGCATCACGACGGCATCGGCGAGGGCCAGTTGGGCTTCGAAGTCGCGGGCGACCTCCACGCCCAGGGCAGCGGCCAGGGCGTCCGGGCACAGATGGGGCGGACCCGCACAGACGACGCGGGCGCCGAGGGTCGCCAGCCCAGCGGCCGACGAACGGGCCACACGCGAGTTGACGATGTCGCCCACGATCAGCACGCGAACGCCCGAGAGGTCGAAGCCGTCGCGCCCGAGGCCCTCGGCGATCGCGAGACAGTCGATGAGCCCCTGGGTGGGATGCTCGTGGCGACCGTCGCCGGCGTTGACGACGGGACACGACAGGCTGCGGGCGACGACCTGCGCCATGCCCGATGGGCGGGCACGCAGGATCAGACATGCGATGCCCATCTGCTCGATGGTCCGGCAGGTGTCGACGATCGTCTCGCCCTTGGAGGTGCTCGACGCGTCGCCCAGGGCGATGACGGCAAGCCCCAGGCGCTGAGCCGCGACCTCGAAACTCAGGCGGGTGCGTGTGGAGGGCTCGAAGAAGCACAGGGCGACGGGTCCGTGCGTGGCATGCACGGGCTCGGGCTCGCGGGCGTCGCGGGCCTCGCTCAGCAGCGCGACGAGTTCGTCGCGGTCCATGCCTCGGAGTTGGAGCAGGCTGCCGGATGCACACGCCGGGGGCATGGTCAATGCTATGAACGACGGGACAGGCGTGCAGGGCGTGTTCTCGGACCCGGGCGAGCCTGCGAGCCCGGGGAATCACCCCGGATCGAGCCGGTGGCTTCGGGGAGCACGAACCCGGATGTATGATCCTTCCCGGAGGGACATCATGCGGCGACGAATGGGGATCGGCGTGCTCTGCATCGCGAGTTCGGCGGGGCTCGCGCAGGTCGGCTTCGAGGTCAGCGAGGACGGGCTGCTGCGGGCGAGCCTGCTCCGTGCCGGCGATACGAGCGCCACGCGGGCAGCCGCAGGAGCGCCCTTCGGCAGCGAGCCGGACTGGCAGAACGACATCCGCAGGCAGGTCGGCGGGCTCAAGATCGCCGACATGAACGGCGACGGCTGGAACGACCTCGTCGTCGGGATCTATCAATCCAACTCCTATCCGCCGTATCCCGACTATCACGATGTGATCTACTTCAATACGGGCGGCGAACTGGAGGCCCAGCCGTCCTGGATCGCCGATGATGAAACGCACACGGGTGATGTCCTCGTCGGAGATATCAACGGCGACGGATTCAACGACTACTTCGCGATCAGCGGGGGCGCGGCGTTCCGTCCCGTGCGGATCTACTTCGGAAATCAGACGGGCATCAGCACGAGCGCCGGATGGATCGCCAGCCCGCCACGCCCCGGCTGGGCAACCAGCGGCGTGCTCTTCGACATCGACGGCGACGGCGACCTCGACGCCGTGACCACCAACCAGGGCGTCTCACCCGATCCCTACCGCCCGATGCACTTCTTCCGCAACACGGGCAGCGGGCTGGAGACCTCGCCCAGTTGGGTCAGCGCCGAAGAGAGCATCCAGAACGGGCTCAGTGCGGGCGACTTCGACGGCGACGGGGACCTGGACATCGGCGTCGCCAAGTGGGTCAACTTCGAATCGGGCATCTATCGCAACAACGCGGGCACGCTCGAGACCACACCCATCTGGACCACCGGTGACGACGGCACGGACAAGGGCTCCGCCTTCGGGGACATCGACGCCAACGGCTGGCCCGACTTCGGGCTCGGACACGACGAGCCGACACGCGTCTACGGCAACGACGGCGGAAACCTCGCGATCGCGTGGGAGTCCGACGCTCCGTTCTACGGTCCGCAGGAGGTCCACATCGTCGATGTCGACGACGACGGCGACCTCGACTTCGCCGAGGTCCACTTCTCCGACGGGCGCGCACACATCTACCTCAACGAAGGCGGGCACCTGAGCGTCCAGCCCTCGTGGACCTACGACGCGCCGACCGTCGCAAGCGCGATGGCCTTCGGCGACATCAACGGCGACGGCATCACGGACCTCGCCATCGGGTACTCCGGTGATGTCTCCGTGCGTGTCTTCTATGGGAGGCCCCCGGCATGCGCGGCGGATCTGGACGGCGATGGTGACGCCGACGCCGACGACTTCTTCCTCTACCTCGACGCCTTCGCGACCGGCAACACGGGCGTCTGCGACCTCGACGCCGACGGTGACTGCGACGCCGACGACTTCTTCGGCTACCTCGACCAGTTCAGCCAGGGCTGCTGACGGCTGCGGAGGAGGGAGATCGCTCCCGCAGCGGACGCCCCGGTTCGACGCCGGGGCGTTGCTTCATGCGCAGGCCCCTCCACTGACACCCGCCGGGGGCCCGTGATTCGACGCACTGCATTCCGGCAATGGATCTTGGCGCCTTCGCCGCCGACGGGTAGACTCGGCGTGGTTCGTGCAGGAATGGGATTGGCGTCAAGCCACAAGTGCCAAGGGGAGGAAAAACCATGCTTCGTTCTGCGTGCATCGCTGTCCTCGCGTCTGTCTCGATCGCATCGGCCCAGCATCAGGCGCTCCGGATCGACCCGGCTTCCATCGACGGGGTGGTGCCCTATCGCGGTCCTGTCGAGGCGCCCGATGTGATGGGGGGCTGGGCGAGCGGGCACATCATCGTGCTGCTTCGCCCGGGCGCCACGCCGCGTGAGGCGCTCGCCGAGATCTCGCAGATCGCCCCGGGCCTTGGCGATCGGGACATGGCGCCTGTCTTCGACCCCCCGCCGCTCCATGCGGATCTGGCCCGCAGGTTCGCCCTGGATCGCTACTACTTCCTGGCGCTGGACGCGGGGCAGGACGCCGCGGCGGTCGTCCGACAGATCAATGAACACCTCGTTCCCGGCTCGCAGACCATCGAGCGGGCCGAACTGGACGGCATCGGCGGCATCCTCCAGACGCCCAACGATCCGAGTTTCTCCCGCCAGTACGGGCTGCACAACACCGGGCAGACGGTCGAGGGCGTCCCGGGCGTGCCCGACGCGGACATCGACGCGCCCGAGGCCTGGGACATCAGCGTGGGCAGCGCGTCGGTCATCGTCGCCGTCATCGACACGGGCGTGAGCAACTCGCATCCGGACCTGACGGCCAACCGGATCGGCGGCTGGAACACGATTGACGACAACACGGACACGGACGATTCCTGGCTCATCTCACACGGCACGCACTGCGCCGGCATCATCGGCGCCGTGGGCAACAACGCACGCGGCGTCACGGGCGTCAACTGGGATGTCAGCATCATGCCCGTCAAGGTGCTCAACTGGCTCGGCGCCGGCACCGAGAGCGATGTCGCCCAGGGCATCCAGTGGGCCGCCGACCACGGCGCGGATGTCGCCTCCCTCAGCCTCGGATTCAGCGGACGCTCCAGCGTCGTCGACAACGCCGTCGCCTACGCGGATGCGGCGGGCGTCCTCGTCGTCGCGGCCAGCGGCAACGACCCCAACGCGCCGATCGGCTCGCCCGCGGCTGCGCCCGAGGCCATGGCCGTCGGCGCCACCGACAACCGCGACCAGATCGCCTCGTTCACCACCACCGGCCCGCAGATGTCCGTCACCGCCCCGGGCGTCGATGTCTACTCCACCTACGACACGCTCTTCGATCCCAACACATACTCCTACCTCTCGGGAACCTCGATGGCATGTCCGCATGTCTCCGGACTCGGGGCACTCATCAAGAGCGTCGACAGCGGGCTCACCAACCACGAGATCCGCGAGATCATCGAGTCCACCGCCGACGACAAGGGCGCCCCGGGCTGGGACGAGACCTTCGGCTTCGGACGGATCAACGCCCACGCGGCCCTGCTCGCGGCGGTCGATCCCGGATGCCCCGCCGACATCGACGGTAACGGCGTGCTCGATGCTGGGGACTTCTTCGCATTCCTCGATATGTTCGCGAGCAACGACCCCGATGCCGATCTGACGGGCAACGGCATCATCGATGTCAACGACTTCTTCGCCTTCCTGGACCTGTTCGCGGCGGGGTGCTGAGGACCGGAGCGAGATTCCCACAGCCTTTGGTCGGTTTTTCGGGTTCGAGGGCGAGCCGCGCGGTACCTTTGGCATGGCGAACGCCCCGGCGTGGGCGATCCGTCCATCGCTTGACCGTCCGAGAATGCGCGACACGACCGCGCCCAGGCAAACAGGAGATCCACGAATGAGGCAGACGACGATCATGGCAGCGCTGGTCGCAGGCACCTGCATCGCGGCCCCGCAGGCACTCGCCGACGAGACCACGGGCCCCATCGAGCAGCAGCAACAGCAGCAGCGATGGGCACCCGGGCAGGTCATCGTCAAGTTCCAAACGCTCCCGACGCCCCAGATGCTCGAGGCGATCGAGCGCGAGGTCATCATCCCCGTGAGTTGGAGCGAGTTGCGCCACGCTCCCCACGCGCGCGGCAACCCCGACCAGCCCCATCCTCTGGCCTTCGTGCGGATCATGGAGGTGGACCCGGCGGTCGATGTCCAGGCCCTCGCGGCGCTCGTCGACACGCTCGACGGCGTCGCCCGCGCGCAGGTCAACGGCCTGCCCGAGCCGACCTTCATCCCCAACGACCCGCTGTTCAACCAGCAGTGGGCGCCGACGAAGATCCACTCGCCCGACGCGTGGGACATCTCGCTGGGCAGCCACGATGTCATCGTCGCGAGCATCGACACGGGCACCGTGCTGAACCACGAGGACCTGATGACCGCCAACTGGGTCAACCCGGGCGAGATCCCGAACAACAACATCGACGACGACGGCAACGGATTCGTCGATGATGTCAACGGCTGGGATTTCGTGCGCAACACGAACCAGGTCAACGATGTCTACGGACACGGCACGCAGGTCGCCGGCATCATGGGCGCCGACATCAACAACGCCAAGGGCATCGCCGGGATGGGCGAGTCCGCCATCATGCATGTCAAGTGGTGGCACACCTCGGGCACCGAGGCCGATGTCGCCGAGTCCGTGTACTACGCCGTCGACAACGGTGCACGCGTGCTGAACATGAGCCTGTCGTGCAGTTGCCTGCTGCCGCTCGTCGAGGACGCGGTCCAGTACGGCGTGGCCAACGATGTCCTCTCCGTCGCCGCCGCCGGCAACCACGGCGGATCCAACCCCCACTATCCTGCCGGCTACGACGAGGTCATGGCCATCAGCGGGATCGATATCAACGATCAGAAGCCCGGTTACAGCGGCTGGGGCCCGCACATCGATGTCGCCGGCCCGACCGACGGCATCCTCACCACCGGGCCGGGTGGCCCGACCGACTACGACCCGGGCTTCAACGGGACCAGCGCCGCGAGCCCCCATGTCGCGGGCGTCGCCGGTCTCGTGCTGGGCATCAACCCCGACCTGCATTGGGACGAGGTACGCCAGATCCTCCGCGACACCGCCGAGGATGTCGGCGATCCCCGTTTCGACAACTTCTTCGGTTACGGGCGCGTCCACGCGGCTGACGCCGCCGCCGCCGCCATCCCGCAGTGCCCCGCGGACCTCGACGGGAGCGGCACCCTCGATGCCAACGACTTCTTCACCTACCTCGACCTCTTCGCCGCAGGCGATCCCGCCGCGGACATCACCGGCAACGGCGTGATCGACGCCAACGACTTCTTCGCCTACCTCGACCTCTTCGCCGCCGGCTGCTGACCTGCACCATCCCCCCCATCGACCACAGGCCCGGGTGCGACAACGCCCGGGCCTGCTTTGTCTCCCGATCCGGATGAGACGGCGCCGGGGGGGGATTGCCCCCGGGCGATAACTCTGGCCACCGGCCAGAACTCCCGCTGATCCCGCCGCCCACTGCACGACTTCCCCCTGTCTGAGGGCGCGCCAGGCGATCTACGCCCCGATCCGGGGGGTGGCATGCTCTTTGTTAGCACGAAATCAGAAGGAACCGCCCAAGCGGTGCATCAGAGTGGAGACGGAAAGCATGTCGAGACACCACGAGAACGGCGCCATCAGGACGCGAGTCGCACGCTCGCTCGCGGGCCTGCTCATCA
>WGEO01000168.1 GCA_015492715.1 Phycisphaerales bacterium
CGTCCGGTAAACTGGCACATTATGAGGCGAACGATGCTGAAGTCGTTGCTCGCGTTCGTGTTCCTGCCAACCTTCTGCGGCGTCGTGTCCGTTGCATCGGCGGCAGCGCAGGAGGCATCGGGCCGCCGGCCTGTTGGCGAGGTCGAGCGATGGCTGAGGGATCGCTGGTGTGCCGGACGGGAGTGCATACCCGACGGCGACGGGTATCTGTTCCTGCGCGTCGAGCATCCCGCCGAGGCACCGCTGGAGGAGGTCCAGCGCGTGCTGCGGGAGACCGAGGGGCATCCCGATCATCCGCAGCGCGAATGGGCCAAGCGCCAGCTTGCGCGTCACGAGGACGGGCCGGAGGTCGAGGAGGTCGCGTTCTGGCGGCTGGGGGGGCGGTGGCGATATAACCAGACGAACTTGCTCGCAGACGGCAGCCAGTGGCTGTGGGTCGATAGCATCTCGACACCGGATCTCGTCTGGAGCCTGTCGGCGCGCGATCTGCACATCGCCGATCCGCGACGCCCGCCATCGGGCAAGGGCGACTGGTACCGGAACCCGGATATCGCACTGGAGTTGCTGGCGACGGCGTGCTGGGATCTCCTTCACGGACATCTGGGGACCACATCGCCCGAATCCGCGAAGCCTGATATCCGTGTCGTCGAGGATGGGGCGGGCTGGATCGCGAGCGTTCGGCGAAGGGGCGGCTTCGAGTGGCGGTTCAGGATCGTGCCCTCCCAATCGAGCGAGCCCTTCCAGGTGCGATCGATGGAGTCGTATCGCACGGATGACGACGGCACCGTGCTGAGCGGGCGATATGTCCTCTCCGAAGAGATGGTGGAAACGCCCTGGGGGGCGGCCCATCGCTTCGCGGAGTGGGTCAACGACAAGGGCATGGTGTGGCGTCGATATATCTTGGTCGCCGCCGGCGATGATCTGCCCGCGGATGTGGAGTCCTACTTCAAACTCCCCGCCGTCGATGGGACGGATCCCATTCGCGGGCCGGTGACCTTTACACGCATCTTCGATTATCGCCCGGAACACGGGCGACTGACGGAGTTGGATCGCGGCGTGGTCACGGCCTCGCGTCCGCTGCGCGGAGCGCCGGGCTCGGGCCTGGGTATTCGCGTGGTCGGCTGGATCGCAGCGGGCGTCATCGCCGCGCTGCTCGTGTTCCTGCGCCTTCGTCGAAGGGCAACACCATGAGAGCCCGGTATCCTCTGGGAAAGGACCTCTGCCTGCCACCATTCTGTCGCCGACGAATGAGCGCCATTGGGCCTTCGGGAGAATCGTGCACGCAACCATTGACCAGCGTTTCGTGTGCGCATGTCGCTCCTCGTCTCGCGTTCTGGGCGAGCACGCTGGTGTTCGCCCTGTTCCTGATCGCGGGCGTCGCCAAGCTCGCCGAACTGGATGCGTTCTGGTGGACGCTGGTGCGCGAGCACGGGCTGAGCGAGCGCATCTCGACGCCCGCCTCCATTCTCGTGCCCGCCGGCGAGGTGCTCGTGGCGGGGCTCTGGCTCGCGGGGCTGGACAGGTCCCGGGCCGCCCTCGGAGGGCTGGTCCTGCTCGCCGTCTTCAGCGCCTATCTCGGCGTGCAGATCGCGACGCGCGCCGAGCCGACCTGCGGATGCCTGGGTGTCCTTGCCGAGTATGCCCGATGGATGGACAGCGCCCGTGTCGGGATCGCACGCAATCTCCTCATGATGCTTCCGCTGGGGGCGTGGCTGTGGTTTGGGCGGGCAACGGGCGCAGGGAGCGTGTCCTGATGCGACGCGGATTTACGCTGGTCGAGCTGGTGCTGACGATGGCCCTGGTGGGAATCGTGGTCTCGCTGCTTCTTCCCTCGCTGTCGGGCGTGCGCCACAATGTGCTCAACGCCGGCGAGATCAGCAAACTGCGCCAGCACGCGATGGTGTTCGCGGCCTACAGGAACGACCACGAGGGGTGGTATCCGTTCTTCTTCGACCCCGAGGCGACGCGGCATGTGGTGCGCTGCGGGTCCTTCGCGGCCATCGCCGAGTATTTCTTTGATCAGAGGGTCTGGTGGAACTTCGCGCTGGGGGACGCGTACTACGACGGCGTCTGTCGCGGGAGCATGTTCTGGGACCCCAGAGATCCGAGGATCTGGTGGAGTGCGTATGAGTACTCGGCGGCATTCATGGCGCGCCCCGAGTTCTGGAATGAGACGACGCGCACGGGTCCCGGGCAGTGGCGTCGCGTGAACGACGCCGATGTGCTCTATCCCAGCCGAAAGGCGCTCCTCGTGCATCATGCCTTCTGGTGGCGGACGGAGGCGAATGTGAACCTGTTTCCTCACCCATATGTTCCGGGGCGTCAGATCATGTTTGCGCTGATCGACGGCACGGCGGGGATGTACCGGCGCGAGCAACTGGGCAGGTGGTACGCCCGCGGCGAGGGCGACTGGTCCGGCTCGACGCCCGGCATGGCCATCCCGGGGGTCCATACCTACGACGGGGCACGCGGCATGGATGTCATCCGCTGAGTACGCGCCCATACTTGCGTGTGTCCGAGATCCCTACGCCCGTCATCGCAGGCCCCACCGCCGGCGGCAAGAGCGCCCTGGCGATCGAGGTCGCCCTCGCGTTCGAGCGACGGGGGCTCGGGCATGCCGAGATCGTCAGCGCCGACGCCTTCCAGATCTATACGCACATGGACATCGGGACGGGCAAGGTCCCGCCGGGTGAGCGTCGCGGCGTGCCCCATCATCTGATCGACATCGTCGAGCCCGACGCCTCGTTCAGCGTCCACCAGTGGCTGGCACGGGCAGAGCGAGCCATGGGGGATATCCGCGGGCGGGGGAACCTGCCCATCGTCGCCGGCGGGACGCACCTGTATATCAAGGCCCTGCTCGACGGGCTCTTCGAAGGCCCCGGCGCAGATCCGTCCCTGCGCGCACAACTGGAACGATGTCCTGTCGAGGATCTGCGGGGCGAGCTCGAGCGGATCGATCCCGAGTCGGCACGCCGGATCCATCCGCGCGATCGTCGGCGCACCATCCGTGCCATCGAGGTCTACCGCCTGACGGGTATTCCCATCAGCGAGCACCAACAACAGTGGGAGGCCCGTCCACGCCGGGACGATCTGCTTCTGGTCATTCTCGAATGGTCGAGCGAAGCGATCAATCGGCGGATCAACCAGCGCGTGCGCGAGATGGTCCGCGACGGGCTTATAGAGGAGGTTCGCTCGCTCTGGAAGCATGGGCGCCTGGGCGAGCAGGCATCGCAGGCGCTGGGATACCGTCAGATCATCGCGGCACTGGAGGGAAAAATATCCATGGACGAGGCGATCGAGCGGGTCAAGATCGAGACCCGTCGGTTTGCCAAGAACCAGCGAACCTGGCTTCGATCGCTGGCGGCACGCGGCAGGTGCGTGCGACTCCCCATGGAGGAACTGTCCGGAGAATCCGCTGTGGAGACAATCCTGCAGGCATGTCTGGCGGGTCCTGATCGCATAAAGCCCTAATAGAGACCAAATAAAAGATCGATCATGATCGTTGGTGGTCGGGCTTTACGGACTGGAGGCGGAGGGGGCGGGCAGCCGAGGGT
>WGEO01000169.1 GCA_015492715.1 Phycisphaerales bacterium
ATGATGGGTCGCTTGCCCTGGCGCAGGCGCTCGATGAAGAGGGGGATGACGGCGGCGTACTCGCTGTCGCTGCGCTGACGCTCGCCGAAGACATTGAAGTAGCGCAGCGTGCCCGCGTCGAGTTCGAAGGTGTTCGCCCAGACGGTGGCCAAATGCTCGGCGGCGAGCTTGCTGGCGGCATACGGGCTGAGCGGCTCGGGACGCATCGTCTCGACCTTGGGAAGCCCCGGCGCCTTGCCATAGGCCGAACTGGACCCCGCCACGACCACGCGCGCCGTGCCCGCCCGCTGGGCCGCCCGCAACACACGCAGCGTGCCCGTGGCATTGACGGCGAAGGTCCGCTCGGGGTCCTCGATGGATCGCTGGATCGACCCGATCGCCGCCAGATGGAGCACCAGCCCGGCCCCCTCGATCGCCTCGTCCAGAGCCGCATCCTCCAGGATCGAGGCGTGGACGAATCGCAGACGCTGCGGGTCGAGTTCGATCAGCCCCGCGATGTGCTCGGCGGTTGCGTTGGACAGATCGTCGATGACGGTCACAGAGGCGCCCAGGGCGTGCAGGGCGTCGACGAGGTGCGAGCCGATGAATCCCGCTCCGCCCGTAACACAAACCTGCCGCCCCTCGTACGACGGGCGCAGCCGCTGGACGAGATCTGCCGGGAGCCTGATCACGCCCGGATGCTAGCGGATCTGGCGATCCGATGCACGCGGGCTGTGTGGGGTGTCAAGATGGGCAAGGCTCACCCGCACCCGCCCGTGAACAGGTGCAGGAAGTAGAAGAAGTCGTCGGCGTCGACGATCCCGTCCGGATCGCCGAAGGTGTCGTCGTCCGGATTGCTCGAGCCGGTGAGATCCGCGTCCGGGTCGAGCGTGCCGAACAGATCGAGAAAGAAGAACAGATCCCCCGAGTCGATGACGCCGTCGGGCACGCCATAACCGGGATCTCCCGGATCGATGCTGGCGGTGTAGTCGCCCCGGCAGCGCGTGACCTGCTCCCAGACGAGCGAGGCGAGGTAGTCGGCACCGCGTCGGTTGGGGTGGACCGTGTCGAAGATGTACCAGCGGTCGAGCGGGCCGCCCAGGATCACGGGCAGGCCGACATACGCGATGCGGTCTTCCGGCACGCGCGTCGTGCCCCGGCGCGCGATCGACTCACAGATGAATGCGGCGACCATGGCGTCCTCGTGGCGGATCGACGCCGGCGTGCCGTATGGAGCCACGAGGAGGAATCGCGGCTGCGTGCCATTGTCGGCGCTGAGACGATCGAGACGGTCGATCAGCTGCTCCATGTGGCGGCGCCAGGACATGCCGAAGCGGAAGTCATTGGCACCCAACTGGATATAGAACAGGTTCGGGTTCCCCGTCGCGGCGAGGTACTCGCGCAGACGATCGTCGTCGGCGTAGAGGCCGTCTTCCAGGAAGTCTTCCAGTCTGGCACCGCCGACCGCGAGCGCATCCAGCGAAAAGCCCGCCTGATCCGTCCGGTAGATGCGTGTCGTCAGCCAGATGAAGTGGTCCGGCAGGGCCGTCTCGTCGTACGCCTCATCGCCGGCGATCAGGCGGAACTCGGGCCAGCCGATGCCCCAATCCAGCGACGGGGCGCTGATCGTGCGGATGGCCAGGTCTCCCGAGGGATCGAAAGGTTCGCTCGTCTGAGGCGTACCACCGGCACGCATCGAGCGCACGCGGAGCGAGCGGATGGTCTGGGGCGTGCGCGCGTAGACGAAGTCCGCCGCCAGCGGCCCGTCGAACCAGAGCGTCCCTTCGCTGCCACGCCCGTTGGCATACGGTCGCCCGCCCGATCCCGATCCATGACCCGGTGCGCGAACCCATGCGTCGCCCGTGCGCAGACGATTGAGCACGACGATCTCGTCCGCCGGCAGGTCCGAGAGGTCGAACAGGATGTCGATCGCCGGCGCGCTGGCGATCCGCTCGTAGCCGTATGTGAAGATGCGGGTGTCCGGATCGTCCCGTCGGAGAATCCGGGCCACCGTCGTCGCGTACGGCTCGTCGGCGCGAAGCGTCCGGATGTTGGGCCACTTGCTGCTGATGGGAACGCACAGGCCCGTCCAAAGATCGGGGCTCCATGTCCGGATGATGCCCCAGTACATGGACGACTTGAGCGACGGATTCAGGCTGTCGACATTCTTGTTCGATATGCTGTCGCCGATGATCGTCATCCTGCAATCGCCGTGCAGGATGAGATCGCTCGTCGGCGTGCCCAGGCCGATGTCCTCGCCGGCATGCTGCGCACCGAGCACCGGAAGCGGAACCTGCCCGAACACGGGGGCCACACAGAGCATGGTCCACAGAATCGCTCGAAACACGGTTCTCCCTCGCCGTCCCGTCCCTCTTGCACAAGTGTACGGACAGAGCGCTCTCACACAAGCGAATAAGCTTGCTCGTGCGCAGGTTCCCGGACGCTGCCCGGACGCACCCGCCCCAAGCCTTGACACGGAGCGACGCCTCGACCGGCGATCATCCATGCAAACGGGGCGGCCCAGGGACCGCCCCGTGGAGTCTTCGTTGCCCAATGGCGGAATCAGTCGCTGGGCGGGGTCCAGCCGCTCTTGAAGGCATCCAGCGCCTCCTTGAGCTTGCCCTCCATCTCGCCGCCCTTGTCAAAGGCACGCATCTGGTCCAGCTCGTCCCAGACGGCCTTGCCCGAGGTGTGCATGTACTCGAGCATCGCACGCTCGAACACGGGCACATGCTCGACCTTCAGGTCGTCCAGATACCCGTTCGTGCCTGCGAAGATCGAGATCACCTGGTCGGTCACATGGGCCGGCTCGAACTGCGGCTGCTTGAGCAGCTCGACCATGCGCGCCCCGCGGTCCAGCTTCGCCTGCGTGGCCTTGTCCAGGTCCGTGCCCAGCTGGGCGAAGGCCTCGAGCTCGCGATAGGCGGCAAGGTCCAGTCGCAGCGAGCCGGCGATCTGCTTCATCGCCTTGACCTGCGCGTTGCCGCCCACACGCGACACGCTGATGCCCACATTGATCGCCGGACGCACGCCCGAGAAGAACAGCTCCGGCTCGAGATAGATCTGCCCGTCCGTGATCGAGATCACATTCGTCGGGATGTACGCGCTGACATCGCCCTCCTGCGTCTCGATCACCGGCAGGGCCGTCAGGCTGCCCGCGCCGTTGTCGTCGCTGAGCTTGGTCGCACGCTCCAGCAGGCGGCTGTGCAGATAGAACACATCGCCCGGATACGCCTCACGCCCCGGCGGGCGACGCAGCAGCAGCGAGAGCTGGCGGTACGCCACGGCCTGCTTCGACAGGTCGTCGTAGATGCACAGGGCATGCTTGGGCGTCTTGCCGTCCTTGCCCTGCCACATGAAGTGCTCGCCCATCGCGCAGCCGGCGTACGGCGCGATGTACTGCATCGGGGCCGGCTCGCTGGCGCCGGCGCTGACCACGATCGTGTAGTCCATGGCGCCGTGCTCACGCAGGGTCTGCACCACGCCCGCGACGGTCGATTCCTTCTGCCCCACCGCCACATAGATGCAGACCACGGCGTCGGGCGTGCCCCAGTACTGCTTCTGGTTGATGATCGCGTCCAGCGCGACCGCCGTCTTGCCCGTCTTCCGGTCGCCGATGATCAGCTCACGCTGCCCCCGTCCGATCGGGATCATGGCGTCGACGGCCTTGATGCCCGTCTGGAGCGGCTCGTGCACCGGCTGACGGTCCGCGATCCCCGGCGCGATGATGTCCACCAGACGACGCTCCGTCGTCTCGATCGGCGGCCCGCCGTCGATCGGCCTGCCCAGCGCGTCGACCACACGCCCCAGCATCGCCTCGCCCACGGGCACCTCCAGCAGCCTGCCCGTGCTCTTGACGACATCGCCCTCCTTGACGGCCAGATAGTCGCCGTAGATCACGGCCCCGACCGTGTCCTCCTCCAGGTTCATCACCTGGCCCATGACGGCGCCCTCGCGCGTCTGGAACTCGAGCAGCTCGCCCGCCATGGCGTTGCTCAGGCCGTAGATCCGGGCGATCCCGTCGCCCACCTCGACGACGCGCCCGACCTCGCTCACCTCGAGCTCGGACTTGAACTGCTCGATCTCCTGCTTGATGACGCTCGCGATCTCGTCGGTCTTGATCTTCACGGCGAATCCTCTTGCTGGCTCGTCACCCACCGCGCGACCGCTCCGCGCGATCGCGTCCCTGCCTGTCCCTCACACCGCACGGGCCTCGCCACGGCGCGGGCCCCAAGGGTAGGTCCCGCCCGTGCGATTGTCCGCCCCCATGCACGCCGGATTCCTGCCTCTACTCTCCGGGTTCTTCCTGATCAGCCTCGACATCCGCCCGACGGACGAACACATGCACCGCCGGCGGGGCCTCGGCGGGCTCGACCGAGGGGGGGACCCCGATCAGGCGTCCCTGGACCACCAACTCCACCTCAGAGCCGTCCGCCGGCACCTTCGACGAGAGCTCCTCCGGGGTCAGGAAGACCTCGATCCGGGGCGTGTACCGCTTGCCCGCGCCCACCTGATCGAGCACCTCGACGGGACCACGGATCTGCACACCCGTGAGCAGCTGCTCCTGCTGGCTGACCCGCGCCAGGTAGCGATCCGACACGACCGCCGGGATCCGAAGATCCACCGGCACCGATGCCAGCGAACGCGTCTCGGTCCGGACCGCCAGCGTCAGGCGGACATTCACGGGCTTCAGCCCGAGGATCCGGTCCGCGTGCTCTCGCAGCGACTCGGGCAGTTCCACGGGGATATTGAAGATCGTCTGTGCCTGCCCCGGCGTCAGCCCCTGCACCATCTCACCCCGCAGACGCACCACCAGTTCCAGCGGGTCCGGGGTCTGCTCGCTCAGATCCTCCGGCATCTTGATGACCAGCGTGGAGGGCTCGGCCTGGGCCAGCCCGCGCAGCGCCACACCGTCCGGATCGACCACGACCTTCGCCTCTCGCTCGACCAGCCGGATGACCTCGATCCGCACCACCTTGGGGTCCGTGTCCACGATCGTGACGCCGCTTCCCCGGAACACGGGGTGCCTGCGCAGCACCTCGGCCAGGCGCACCGCCCCGCTCTGGGTGCCCAGTTCCCGGGTTGTCAGTTCGATCGCCTCGGGCCTCCGCAGGAGCGCCCGCACCTCGTCCAGACGGGCGGTGGGCCCCTCCAGACGCACCTCCACCGTGCCGTTCCACGACTCGCCCTCGCCCAGGTCCACGATCAGATTCGGCGCGTCGCTGGCCAGTCGCACCTCCAGCGTCACGCTCGTCGTGCCCAGCGACTCACCCTCGGCGAAGACCCACACGAGCAGCGTGATGACACTGACGATCCCGAATGTGCGCAGGTGCTGCAGCATCGCCCTAGCCCGCCTTCATCCGCGCCGTGTCGTCGGGCCCTTCCAACTGTCGCGGCTCGCCGGACTCCTCGAACACCGCCGACTCCCCATCCGCCTGCCCCTCGACCACGGGCGTCGACTCCAGACGCTCGATGAGGAACGCCCGCAGCTCGTCGCTGGTCATCGCCCCGCTCAGCCTGCCGCGCTCGGCGACCCGGATCCGACCGGTCTCCTCACTGACCACGATCGCGATCGCGTCGCACTCGCGCGTCACCCCCACCGCCGCCCGATGGCGCGACCCGAACGACGGATTGGGCATGTCCTCGGGCTCTGCCAGCGGGAGTTGAACCCCCGCCGCGTGCACATGATCTCCCCGGATCAGCACGGCCAGGTCATGCAGGGCGGACCCGGGAAAGAAGATCGTCTGGAGCAGGCGGGCGCTGACCCGCGCATCGAGCGTCGTCCCCCCCTCGACCAGCCCCTGCAGCCCGATCGATCGCTCGATGACCATGATCGCCCCGAAGCGGGCCCGCGCGAGATACTTGCAGGCATCGCTGACGGCCTCGATCGTCTCACGCGATCCGTGCACACTCCGACGGAGAAGCCTCGTCTGGTTCAGCGTCTCGCCCAGACGGATCAACGCCCGACGAAGCTCGGGCTGAAACACGACGATCAGCGCCAGCAGCGCGATCTGGAACAGCCCGTTGGTCAGATAGGTCAGTCGTGGAAACGCCCGCTGCCCCCCCAGCACCCGCAGGAACACCGCCCCGGCGACCAGCATCACGAACAGCACGAAGATCCCGCGAAGTGCCCCCGCGGCCCGCGTGCCCTGCACGAAGCGCACCATCAGCCAGACGATCGTCCCGATGATCAGCAGCTCGATCGCGACCTCCCACGGCTCGTACAGCGCAATCCGCCGAAGAAGGTCCTGGATGCGATCGCCTAGCACGCCCACGCACCCATCGTAGCGAATGCCGCCCTCCCGAGGGAACGCCCTCGACACGACGACGGCCCGCTACCGTCTGATCCATGAACCCCGATCCCCGGACCATCGCCGATGCCCTCCGCAGGTGGTTCGCCGCCGACGCCCGCGATCTGCCCTGGCGATGCGCCCCCGCCGGCTCGAGGCCCCTCTACCCCGTCCTGCTCAGCGAGTTCATGCTCCAGCAGACGCAGGTCGCACGCGTCCTGATCGCCTACCCCCGGTTCCTCGCCCGCTTCCCCACGCTCGCAGACCTCGCGCGGGCCGGCGACGACGAGGTGCTCGCGGCATGGACGGGACTGGGCTACTACCGACGCGCCCGCCTCCTGCACGCCTGCGCCCGCGCACTCGTCGAACGCCACGACGGAACCCTCCCGCCGGATCCCGCCGCCGTCCGTGCCCTGCCCGGCGTGGGCGCCTACACCGCCGGCGCCCTCCTCAGCCTCTGCCACGACCTGCCCGTGCCGGCGATCGACACGAATGTTCGGCGTGTGCTCTCGCGTCTGCACGCGGCCGCCAGCATGAGCACCACCCAGGCCGAGCACGCCGCACGCACGCTCCACGCCGATGCGCCCCCGGACACGCCCCGGGCGGGCTCGGGCCTGCTCAACGAAGCACTCATCGAACTGGGCGCTCTCATCTGCACGCCCCGATCGCCCGCGTGCGAGCGCTGCTGCCTGCGCGCCTCATGCCGGGCCTGCGCCGCAGGCGACCCGACGGCCTTCGGCAGACCCGCCCCATCACGCCCACGAACCACGATGCACTGCGCCACCGTCGTCATCCGCTCACGCCGGGGCGTGCTGATCGAACCGCGCCCGCGTCAGGGGCTCTGGGCCGGACTCTGGCAGGCCCCCACGCTCGAAGACCGTGGTCGTCCGATAACCACGCATCGCCTGCGCTCGGCCCTTCCGGTTCAGAGCCTGCATCCCGTCGACGCCTTCGAGTTCCAGACGACGCACCGCACCCTGCGGTTCCGCGTCTATGAGGCCTCTCCTCGCCCCCACGCCCGTCTGGCCGTCGCCCCGCGCCGCTGGGCCTCACGCCGGGAACTCGAACGCCTGCCCATCTCCAGCCCCCAGCGACGCATCCTGCTGGGGCTATCCTCGCCCTGATGCACTGCTGCGTTCTCATGCCCGTCTTCAACGAGGAAGCCACCCTCGAGCACGCCGCAAGAGGCGTGCTCGATGCCGATTATCCCTGCGAGCGCTCGCTCGTCCTGATCGACGACGGCTCCACCGATCGCTCGTGGCAGATCATGCAGACCCTCGCAGAGGACGACCGCGTCCACTGCCTGCGCCACGAGCACAACAGCGGCAAGGGCAGCGCCATCCGCACGGGCCTGGCCCGCGCCCGCGACATGGACGCCGACATCGTCCTGATCCACGACGCAGACCTCGAGTACGACCCGCAGGACCACGCCCAGGTCCTCGCGCCGATCCTCGCCGAGCGAGCCGACGCCGTGATCGGCTCGCGATTCATCGGGCAGTCCCACCGCGTGCTCTACTACTGGCACGCCGTCGCCAACCGCTTCATCACGACCTGCTCCAACGCCCTGACCAACCTGAACCTCACCGACATCGAGTGCTGCACCAAGGCCATGACCCGACCCGTCTACAGCAGGCTCGATCTCCGCGAGAAGCGCTTCGGCGTCGAGCCCGAGATCGTCGCCCGCCTCGCCCGCATGCGCCTGGACAGCGACGGCACGCGACGCCCGCTCCGCGTCTACGAGGTCGGCGTGCGCTACGCGGGAAGAACCTACGCCGAGGGCAAGAAGATCACATGGCGCGACGGCATCAGCGCCCTCCGATGCATCCTCCGCTACAACCTGCTCCCCTGATCCTGCCCTGCCCGCTGCCTCAGTCCGCCTCTGTCAGCTCCTCGTCCCCGCCGACGAGCCGGATGAACACGCCCATGCTCAGCACCTGCACCAGCAGGCTCAGCAGCACGACGACGAACGCCACCGACGCCGCGAACCGCTTCAGGTCCCCCTCGGGCAGGCCCAGGATGAGCGCCAGCGACAGGCTCCCCCGCAGCCCCGACCACCAGATCACATGCTTCCAGCCGGCCGGCCAGTGGGCCTTGGCGAGCATGACCCCCGGATACACGCTCAGCGCACGGGCTATGAGCAGGGCCGCAAACACGCACCCGGCGGCCAGCAGCACGCGCGGACGCATCAGCCCCTCGATTCCACCGATCTGCGGGTCCGACAGCTCGAACCCCACCAGCAGGAACAGGATCGAGTTGACCACGAAGTCCACGCTGTCCCAGAACCCCCCGAGCGTCCGACGCGTCTCCTCGCTCATGGAAAACAGCCGCCCGTAGTTGCCCATGATCAGGGCGCTGACGACCACCGCGATCACACCCGAGGCGTGCAGGCGCTCGGCGAGCACGAACGAGCCCCACGCCAGCGCCACCGTGATCGCCGTCTCCAGCACATG
>WGEO01000170.1 GCA_015492715.1 Phycisphaerales bacterium
GTTTCGGCGGGATCGGTGGCCTGCCGGGTGTGGTCTGTCTCGTCGGGATGCCCCTGGTCGTCCGGGGGCTGCCGATCGTTGTTCGGGGCCGGGATGTCGCGGACGAGGTCTTGCAGGCGTTGCTGGGCGTCCTCGCTGGGCGCGGGGGCGTCGAGGGTGATCGGCACCACCCATGAGTGGATGATCGCGACGATGGTCGCGACGCCGAGGATCGCCAGCGCGCGTGTGAGGTGGGCCATGGGTATCAGCCGCCCGGCTTGGCCGCGGCACCCGCGGGCGTCTGGTTCGGGGTCGGCGGGGCGTCGATGCGACCCAGGACACGAAGCATCAGTTCGGGCTGATCCTTGCGGTCCGTGATGAAGACCAGTTGGGTGAAGAACTGGCGGACGACCTCCTCGCGGGGCTTGAACTTGAAGCCGACGACATACTTGTTCGGATCGTCCGGATCTGCGGGCACGGCGTCGAAGGAGATGTCGGTGAGTTGGGGAGCACGAGGCTTGCCGTCGATGCCCTTGAGCGGGCGCTCCTCGACCTTCAGGATCTTGAACCTGCGGAGTTCACGGCTCGAGACGGTGACATGGCGTTCGACGACCATGCCCGGTCGGACGGAGCCGACATTGAGTTGGCGCGGCTTGAGGACGAGGTCGCCCAGGACCTCGCCGAGGATGGAGATGTTCTTCTGCGTGATCTTGCCGTCGGCGTCGGTGACCTTGATGGCCAGGGCGCCCTGGATGGGGCCGATCTTGGGAGCGTTCTTGAGGGTGAGGAGGATGGTCTGGCGGACGGCGGGTCCGGTGGTCTCGTCCTCGAGGGTCTCGGGGTCGAGGATCTCCACCTCGATGCCCTCGACGCGCATGACCTCGACATCCTGGATGGCAAAGCCGGGCATGCGTCCGGTGACATCGACCATGACGGCGCGGCTCTCGCCCTTGGGGACCTGCCCGAAGCGGACGATCGCGGGGCTGACCTCGAGCATGCGGACGATGTTGGCCTTGATGGTCAGCGGAAGACGGGGGTTGTCGGGATCGTTGGACTCGATGGTGACGGTGCGGTTCTGGGGGCCCGAGCGGTTGTGCGGGTCGTAGTAGACGACGATCTGCCCGCTCTCGCCCGGGGCGTATTCCTTCTTTTCCAGTTCGGGGGTCGTGCAGCCGCAGGTCGTGCGGATGTTGTTGATGACGAGGGTTCCCTTGCCCTCGTTGCGGAAGACGAACTCGGTGCGGACTTTCTTGTCGTCGGTGATGACGCCGAAGTCGTGGACGCGCTCGGGCACGACGAGTTTGGGTGCTTCTTCTGCCGGGGGCTTGGGCTGGGATGCCGGCTCGGGCCCCTGCTGGGCGAGCGCCACGGGGGCCAGTGCGAGCATCGAGGCGAGAGTGATCGTCGGAATCGTTCGCATGGTGCTGGTTCCTCCCGTCAGGACTTGCTCTCTCGTGCGGCGGGACGGGTGAGCGTCCGCCGATGGCTGATTCTACGCGTTCTTCCGGACTTGCCCAGTGGATTGGGCACGCACCCGGAGTGTATCGCCCGGATCGGGCGTCGCCTTGTGAACGAGCCACAGTGCCGCGTTGTTGCAGGCGCAGTGGATACGGCCCCCGGGATCGTTGCGTTCGATGACAGCGTGGATGCCTGCGGGTCCGAGAATGTGTGCGGGGGTTCAGCGTGCGAAGTCGTTGCTCGTGCCGGTGGACTCGTGGGCCTCTGCCAGGCGGTTCAGGGCGTGGGCGTAGGCGGCGGTGCGCATGGAGATGTTCTTCTCCTGGCGGAGTTGATACACGGCGTTGAACTCGCGGCGCATGATCTCGCCCAGGCGTTCGTGGACGGTCTCGAGGGTCCAGGAGAATCCCTGCTTGTTCTGGGTCCATTCGAAGTAGCTGACGGTGACCCCGCCGGAGTTGGCGAGGATGTCGGGCACGACGAGCACGCCCTTGTCGTGGAGGTTGTCGTCGGCCTCGGGCGAGGTCGGGCCGTTGGCCAGTTCGATGACGACCCGGGCCTTGATGTTGTCGGCGTTCTTCTCGGTGATGACGCCCTCGAGGGCGGCGGGCACGAGGACATCGACATCGAGCTCGAGCAGGGACTCGTTGGTGATCTCGCTCTGCGAGCCGGCGTCGACGCGTCCGCGGGACTGCTTGAGTTCGATGATCGTCGGGATGTCCAGGCCGCTGCTGTCGTAGACGGCGCCGCGCGAGTCGCTCACGGCGACAACCTTGTATCCGTCGGCATGGGCGAGGCGTGCGAAGTGCTGGCCGGCGTTGCCGAAGCCCTGGATGGCGATGGAGATGTTCGAGGGGTTCCAGTTGTTGATGCGCTGGAGTTCTCTGAGTTGTTCGTAGCCTCCTCGTGCGGTCGCGTCGTCGCGTCCGAGCGAGCCGCCCAGGGCGACGGGCTTGCCGGTGATGACGGCCGGGGATCGCTTGCCGACGATCTGGGAGTACTCGTCCATCATCCAGGCCATGACGCGTGCGTTGGTGTAGACATCGGGGGCGGGGACATCGGTGTCCGGGCCGATGTTTCGTGCGATGGCGCGGATGAATCCCCTGCTGACGCGTTCGAGTTCGGCGAGGGAGTGCTCGCGGGGGTTGATGATGACGCCGCCCTTGCCCCCGCCGAAGGGCAGGCCCGCAACGGCGCACTTGAAGGTCATCCAGAAGGCGAGGGTCTGGACCTCATCGCGGGTGACGGCGGGGTGGAAGCGGATGCCGCCCTTGGCGGGGCCGCGGGTATCGTCGTGTCGGCAGCGGAAGCCGGTGAAGACGCGGGTCGAGCCGTCGTCCATGCGGACGGGGATGGAGACTTCGAGGGTCTGCTTCGGTCGGCGCAGACGCTCGACGGTCTCCTCGTGGGCGTTGCTGTAGCGGGCGGCCAGATCCAGACGGGTGAGGGCCTGCTCGTAAAGGCTCGACATGACGCGGCTCCTGCGGGCCCCCGGCCCCATCGCCGGGGGTCTCCGCACAAACCTATCGGATCGCGGGTCTATGCCCGTCAAGTCGGATGGCATGTATGCCGGGATCGGGTGCGGGTAATATTGCCTATGGGCATCCCTGGGCGAAGAGGTCGAGGTATGCGAAGAAGTCGTTGCTGTCGGCGACGCCGTCGCCTGTCAGGTCCGCCGCACACCCGGCGCCGCCGATGTGCAGCACGGCGACCGCCTCGCCCACACAGCTGAGCCACACATCGCCATTGGCGTCGAAAGCGACATCGTTGATCAGGGGCGTCGGCAGGTCGGGTTCCCCCGTTCGCGGGTCGGCGTTGGACCATCCGGACCAGACCTGCGTCGTCCGGTCCAGCACCCCGATGCCCCCCTCGCCCCAGAACGGCCAGCGCGCGCTCACCCAGATCGTGCCATCGGGGGCAAAGTCGATCGTCCGAACCTCTTCGCCGGGAATGCCGGTATTGCTCGGGCGCATCAGCGACCAGTCCTGGGCGTGTGAGGCCGACACCAAGCAGGCACACCCCAGAACGCCCCCGATCATGACCCGTCCAACACGCATGCTCCACCTCCAATGCAACAGTCACCATCCCCCGTATCGCTGGTGGTGGGTATGCAAGTCTCATGCCACGCAGGGGCGCACATGAATTCGAAAGAACCGCGAACTGCGGGCTTCCCTGATGGCCACCTCTGGGCGCCGCATGCGTCTCCGGGGCCAAAGGACGCCAGAATCCTTTCGGATTCATGCGAGAAAACACCCCGGGAACGCCGTCCCCGGGGTATTGGGATTCTCACGCAGAGACGAGGTGACTAACGGCAGCCCTCGACGAAACGATCGAGGAAGAAGAAGAAGTCCTCGATATCCAGAGTGCCATCGGGCAGGCCGAACTCCTCGCTGCCCGGGTCTGTCGAGCCCGTCAGGTCTGCGATCTGCGCGTCGCCCGCCAGGAACCCGTCCAAGAAGTAGATGAAGTCGAACACATCGACGGCCCCGTCGCAGATGCCATAGTCGGCGCTGGACATGTCCGCGGGGCAGTAGCTCAGGGTGATCGTCTGGTCCGCGGCGACGGGCCCCAGGCGGAGCACGCGTCCGTCGGGCCAGATGACGCGCAGCTCATCGACCGTCTCGCTCGCTCCGAGCCCGAAGTGGGCGCTCATCTCGCTCTGGCTGATGAAGTTCGATCCGCCCGTGAGCACGCGTACCTGACGCTTTCCGTCGACGATCGCCTCGACCCTGGCGCCGTAGCCCTGCGGGGCGACGCGTCGGCTCGCCTTGGTATCCAGGAAGACCCGCAGCCAGTGGGCATCTGGCCCGCCCAGATCGTTGCGGAAGTACATCGTCTCCTGCAGGTCGGAGAAGATCACGACATCCTGATCGCCGTCGTTGTCGGCGTCGAAGGTGACCAGCCCCTTGCCCGTGATGTAGTGCTCCAGGCCGACGGCCAGGGCGACCTCCGTGAAGGTCGGACGGCCCATCTTGTTCAGCCCGTTGTTGAGCCAGAGGTAGCTCTGCTCGACGAGCCACTCCTCACGATGGAACCAGCCGTTGGTCTCGACGATGTCCTGCCAGCCGTCGTGGTTGAAGTCGACGATCGCGGTGCCCCACCCCCAGCCGCCGTCCTTGCAGCCGGCCTCCTCGCTGATCTCGCTGAAGCGGTGCCCGCCTTCGTTCAGGTAGAGCATGTTGCCGGTCCCGGGGACCATCCCGCCGGGCGTGCCGTAGATGCTGGTGACATACCAGTCCATGTCGCCGTCGTTGTCGATGTCGCCGACGCTCGTGCCCATGCCGTTGCCGTCGAGCCCAACGCCGGCCTGGGCCGTGTACTCCGTGAAGGTCCCGTCGCGGTTGTTGATGAAGTACTTGCTCGTGCCGAAGTCGCTGACCCACAGCAGCTCGGGGTAGCGATCGCCGTCCATGTCGCAGAAGCGGGGGCTGAAGCCCCGCACCGCGGGATTGGCAAAGTCAAAGGGAGCGCCCGACGCATCGAAGAAGGCCTGCTCCGTCACATTCGTGAAGTGATCGCCGTCGTTGCGGAAGAGCACATTGGCCGGCTGGGCGGTGTCCTTCCAGCCCGCCACGGCGAGGTCCAGGTCTCCGTCCAGGTCGTAGTCGCCCCAGGCCGGGCTCCAGCCGTTGTACTCGTTGGTCGCCGTCGTCGCGACGCCCATCTCCTCGGCGACATTCGTGAACGAGCCGTCCCCGTTGTTGCGGTACAGGATGTGCTTGCCGGGCAGCGCCTCGTCGTTCTTGTTCTTCGGGCCGGCACTGGTGATGAAGATGTCCTGCCACCCGTCGTTGTTGTAATCCCCGACGGCGATCCCGACGCTGTAGTGACGCAGCGCCACGCCCCACTGCTCGGCCTGGTCCGTGAAGGTCCCGTCGCCGTTGTTGATGAACAGGCGATCGGGGAATCCTGCACCACTGAGGACGAACAGGTCCTGATACCCGTCGTTGTTGAAGTCGCCCGCGGCCCCGCCGGAACTCATCACGGCGATGGGTGGACCGACCCCGTCCTGCCAGTGGCTGCTGGTGAGCCCCGCCTCGTCGGTTGCCTCGACGAACCGCAGGATCTGGCCCTGTGCCGCGCTCCCGGCCGCCAGCACGAGCCCCAGCATCGCGATATTCGAACGCCGCATCTCAACACCCCCTCTTGCTCTGGACGGTCCGAAGACACCGCCCGGCGCACCACGAATCTCTCCTTCGCCCTCAGCCCCGGCCCCAGCCCCGGAGAACCCTTGGCTTCCCATGCTGATGCCATCAAGATAGCGATTTCATGCGGGCATTGAAAGCCCTTCGCCATGCAAAGGACCGTTTTTCGTCCGCACCGAGTCCTCTCACCATGACCGAGAACCACGGAACGGCGGCACAATCTGCTGCTTTTTCCTCCCTATCAGCACCCCGAGGCGTAGCGATCGAGGAAGTAGAAGAAGTCATCCGCATCCAGATCGCCATCGGGCAGACCGAATCCCTCCTCGTCCTCGCGCGATGTTCCGGTCAGGTCGCACACGGGGTCGCCGCTGGCAAACCGCTCGAGAAAGTACCGGAAATCCCTGCCGTCGATCATGCCATCGCCGACGCCCGCCTCGTCGCCGCTCATGTCCGCCTCGCAGTAGCGGATCTCCAGGTGCCGATCCGCCGCCAGATCCCGCACCCTCGTCATCCTGCCGTCGGGCCAGTTCACGGTCAGCGACTCGATCGTGTCGTGCTCGCCCAGGCCGAAATGGGCACTGAGTTCACTCTGCCCGAGGAAGTGCGGCACGGGCACGATCGCGCGTGTCAACTCCAGCGAGCCCGTGCGCACCCGCACGAACGCCCCGATGCCGTCCGGTGCCACCCGCCGGGCATCGCCCCGATCGAGCGTGATGTGGAGCCAGTGCGTGTCCGGCCCCTTCAGGTCGTTGCGGAAGTACACGAGATCCGCGTACGCCGAGATGATCACGATGTCCAGATCGCCGTCGCGATCGCCATCCATCGCGATCACGCTGCGCCCCTGCCCCGTGTGGACGAGCCCCGTCTCCATCGCCCGCTCGCGGAAGGTCAGGTCGCCGTTGTTCAGCCAGAGGTAGGACTGCTCGTCGTCGTACTCGAGGTCCTGGAGCCAGCCGTTGGTCTCCACGATGTCCACGAACCCGTCGTGGTCGAGGTCCTGCCCGATGGTCCCCCACCCCCAGCCGCCATCGTCGACGCCGGCGCTGCTGGCGATCTCATCGAAGGTGCCGTCCCCGCGGTTGAGATAGAGTTTGTTCCCGTCGCCCGGGATCGTCGGCCCCTCGGAGCCGAAGATGCTCGACACATACCAGTCCATGTCCCCGTCGTTGTCGATGTCGTTGACGAAGGTGCCCATGCCGTTGCCGTCGAGTCCGGCCCCGGCCCCGGCTGTGAACTCGGCCAGCGTCCGCCCGCCGTCGTTGACGAAGTACTTGCTCGTGAGAAAGTCCGCGACCCAGAGCAGTTCCGGGTAGCGGTCTCCATTCATGTCGCAGAAGGCCGGACAGAACCCGCGCGTCGGCGGGTCGTTCATGTCGAACACCTGCCCCGATGGATCGCGCAGGATCTCGTCGTTGACGAGCACGAAGCCCGCCGGGCCGTCGTTGCGGAAGACGCAGTTGGCGGGCTGGCTGTCGTGGATCCACCCGCTGACGGCGAGGTCCAGGTCGCCGTCCAGGTCGTAGTCGCCGAACGCGGCCCCCCAGCCGTTGAAGGCGTCGGCACTGGTCCGGGCGACGCCCATCTCCTCGGCGACATTCGTGAACGAGCCGTCGCCGTTGTTGCGGTACAGGATGTGCTGGCCGGCGCGCGGAGCGTCCGGGTCGTCGCGCAGCCCGCCGGAGGTGATGAACAGGTCGAGCCAGCCGTCGCCGTCGAAGTCGCCCGCCGCCGCCCCGTATCCGTAGTGGTGGCGATCCACACCCCACTTCGCGGCCTCCTCGCGGAAGGTCCCGTCGCCGTTGTTGATGAACAGGCGATCGGACCCCGCAGACCCGCCCACGACGAACAGGTCCATCCAGCCGTCGTTGTTGAAGTCACCCGCGGCCCCGCCCCCGCTCATGCGGTTGTATGCACTGGGCGTGATGAACAGCCCGCTCTCGACCGTCCGATCGCTGAACCGAAGCGTCTGGGCGCTCAGCATCCCCGCGAAACCGACGACGACCAGCGCCGCCCCCATCCTGCATGTCATGCGAGCATCTCCGCGCAGACGCGATCGGATTGCGCGTCGGCACGAACCCCCTGCCGCGCCGCACGGGCTTTCCTACGAATCGCGCTGCACACGCGGACGAGGCGGCCCCCCACGATCGCCCGCGTCGCCCTCTCTCAGCCGCAGCCCTCGACGAACCGGTCGAGGAAGAAGAAGAAGTCGTGGATGTCGAGCGACCCGTCGGGCACGCCGTAGGCCGGATCGTTCGGGTCCGTCGAGCCTGTCAGATCCGCGATGAGCATGTCGCGTGCCAGGAACGCGTCGATGAAGAACGAGAAGTCGTACACATCCACGACGCCGTCGCCGACGCCGTATTCGCGGGAACTCATGTCCGCGAGGCAGAACCGGATGGTCATCGTCTGGTCTGCGTCCACACGCTCCAGGCGTGTCATCCGTCCGTTGGCCCAGCGCACGAGCACGCTGTCGGCGACCGTCGCATCCCCAAGACCGAAGTGGGCGCTCAGCTCGCTCTGGCTCAAGAACCGTGAACCGCCCGCGATCGGACGCGTCATCGTGTCGCCCCCGGCCTCGGCCTGCACCAGACTGCCGTACCCGTTGGGTGCAAGCCCCTTCCACGCGCTCGTGTCGAGGAACACCCGCAGCCAGTGCGTGTCCGGGCCGCTCAGGTCGTTGCGGCTCAGCAGCATCGGATCGCCGTCGGCGAAGATCACGATGTCCCGATCGCCGTCGTTGTCGTAGTCGAAGGTCACCAGCCCCTTGCCCGAGTCGAAGTGCTCGAGGCCGACTTCGAGGGCCACCTCACGGAATCGGGGATAGCCGTCCTTGCCCGGGCCCTCGTTCAGCCACAGATAACTCTGCTCGTTCGAGAAGATCCCGTCGAGGAAGAACCCGTTGGTCTCCACGAGGTCCACATCCCGGTCGTGATCGAAGTCCTGCGCATCCGTGCCCCAGCCCCAGCCGCCGTCGTCGACGCCCGCGAGAGCGGCGATCTCGGTGTAGGCGTGTCCACCCTCGTTGATATACAACTTGTTGCCGTCGCCCGGGATGTTCTCGCTGGGCGGTCCGAAGATCGAAGTCACATAGAAGTCCAGATCGCCGTCGTTGTCGATGTCCCCCACCGCCAGGCCCATGCCGTTGCCGTCCAGCCCGACACCGGCCTGCGCCGTGTACTCCGTGAAGGTCCCGTCGCGGTTGTTCACGAAGTACTTGCTCGTCCCGAAGTCGCTGACCCAGAGCAATTCCGGGTACAGGTCCCCGTCCATGTCGCAGAACATCGGGCTGAAGCCCCACACATGGGGGTCGGCGAAGTCGAACGGATCGCCGTTGCCGTCCAGACACACCGCGTCGGTCACCTGCGTGAAGCCGTCCCCGTCGTTGCGGAACAGCACATTGGCCGGCTCCGTCTCCGCCATCCACCCCGCCACCGCGAGGTCCAGGTCTCCGTCCAGGTCGTAGTCGCCCCAGGCGGCACCCCACCCGTTGAAGTCGTTGAGCGAGGTGGTGCTCACGCCCATCTCGTCGGCGACATCCGTGAAAGTGCCATCTCCGTTGTTGCGATACAGCATGTGCTGCCCGGCGATCGCGTCGAACGGTTCCTCCTGCTCGCCCCCGCTGGTGATGAACACATCCAGCCAGCCGTCGTTGTTGTAGTCGCCCACCGCGATGCCGACCCCGGCGTGGTTGCGTGCAACCCCCCAGGCCTCGGCCTCGTCCGTGAAGGTCCCGTCGCCGTTGTTGATGAACAGGCGATCGGGGAACATCGCACCCGACAGGACCCACAGGTCCTGATAGCCGTCGTTGTTGAAGTCGCCCGCGGCGCCCCCGGCGCTCATGATCGCCACGATCGCGATGTTGCCCTGATCCTGCGAGCATGTCACACCCGCGGCATCGGTCTGATTGCTGAAACGGAGCGTCTGTGCACCCGCCGCCGACCCGAGCCACGCAAGGCCCGCCAGCACGACCAACTTCCGTCCCATTGTCCACCCCCGAGGTGCTCACCCCTGCTCGTCGACCATGATTCCCAATCGCCCTTTCCGCATGCAAAGGGCGTCTTTGGCCGCACTCTACCAGATCCGCCCACGGAACGAAAGCCATTTTGACATGGGCAGGTCAGGATTCGCCGGTGATGGTCTGTGGGGTGTTTACGCCAAGGTCGCCTCAGGCGTGTCCGAGAACCGCCGCCGGCAACGCCACCAGACGCCCCCCACAGAACGCATCGAGTGCCTCGCGCACATCCGCGGGTGTGCGCGCGCTGCGGACCGCCTCGCGCAGGGGCTTGACGCTCGGCAGATCGGGCGACACCATCGCCTTGGTCATCCGCCCGATCCGCTGGCGGATCTGGACCATCGCGTGACGCTCGCCGCGATATCGGACCATGCGTTCGAAGTACCTGCCGATGATCTGCGCGATCTCGACGGGGCCGGGCGGCTCCGGGATCTCGCCCGTCGTCAGGTAGTGCCAGCAGTCGCGGAAGATCCACGGGCGGTCGATCGCGGCTCGCCCGATCATCACGCCCGCGGCCCGGGTGATCTCCAGCATGCGCGCGCACGAGTGCGGGTCCTTGACATCGCCGTTGGCGATGACCGGTACGCTGCCGGCACTGAGATCCCCCACGGCATCGACGACCCGCCGGATCGCCCACGGGTCGGCCTCGCCCTTGAAGCGCTGCACGGTCGTGCGCCCGTGGACGGTGATGGCACGCACCCCGGCCCGGACGAGGTCGCACGCCAGGCGGGGCGCGTCGCGATCGTGCGCCCAGCCCAGACGCGTCTTGCAGGTCAGGGGGATGTGCGAGGGCAGGACCTCGCGCACATGCTCGACGATGCGCAGGGCGAGGCTGAAGGTCCGGCAGGGGGTGTCCTCGATCCCCTCGTCGGGCACCATGAGGCGGCTGCCCCCATCCTTCTTCGTCACCTTGTCCACGGGGCAGCCCATGTTGATGTCCACGACATCGGCCCCGTGCTCGACGGCCCAGAGGGCACCCTCGCCCATGATCTGCGGATCCGACCCGTACAGCTGCATGCTCACGGGCGTGTCCTCGGGCACGGTCTGGGCCAGGTCGAGGCTCCTGGCCGTCCCCCGCAGCAGCCCGTGCGGGCTCAGCAGGTCCGTGCATGCCAGCCCGACCCCCCCCTGCTCGCGGCAGGTCAGGCGGTATGCGAGGTCGCAGTAGCCCGCGATCGGGGCCAGCAGCAGGTTCGTGTCCAGCGACAGCGGGCCGATCTGGAGTGGTTCCGGACGCACGCACAAGGGTATCGCCCGCCCTGTGCGCCCGGCCTGCGCGATCGCACGGCGCGAACACGCGGGGGACAGGTCCGATACAGTCCCGCTGCATGTACCAGTCGCTGCTGACGCGCAGATACCTGACCCATCGCATCATGCCGCTGCTCGCGGCGCTGGCGGTGGCCCTGTCGACGGCGATGGTCGCGACGACCTGGTCGGTGATGGGCGGTTTTCTTCAGATCCTGCTGGACTCCGGGCGGACCTTCGTGGGCGATGTGCGGATCTTCCGCCCGAGCCGGGGCTTTGCGCACTACGACGAACTGATTGCCCGCCTGGAGGCGGACCCGATGGTGGATCGTGCCTGCGCGATCATCGAGACCTTCGGGGTGGTCAGCCTGGTGGGCGACGAGACACGGGCGGTGCGCGTGATCGGGGTCGAGCCGACGAGCTACGACGCTGTGACAGGATATTTCGACACGCTCTACTGGCACCCGATCGACCTGCCCAATCGCGCCGACCGCCTGGGCGAGGACCCGCGTCTGCGTCCGCTCGTGCCGGACAACCCGGATCTGGCCCGGCGACTGGAACTGACCTGGGAGCAGATCGAGCAGAACGGACGGGAGGTCATGCGGATGGACCGCAAGATCCTGCGCCGGGTGCCGGCGATCGTGCCGGGGATCGAGGTCCATGGGCATGTCAACCGGCGTCAGCCCGGCGGGTGGTATCTTCCCTATGCCCATGTGCCCAACCCGCAGCGGGTCGACGACTGGTTCCTCGTGCCCGTGCACGGGGAGGTGACGCTCCGGGTGCTGCCGCTGGACGAGGACGGCAGAGCGCTGGAGATGGCGTCGCGGATCCTGCCCGTGGCCAACGAGTTCCGGACGGGCAACTACGAGTTCGACTCGAACATGGTGATCGTGCGGCGCGACATGCTGCAGGAGATGCTGCACATGGACGAAGCCGAGCGCATCGTCGAGGGTTCGTCCAGCGGGATCGTCGTGGACCCGGACACGGGGGAGGAGCGGTTCGTCGAGCCCGAGACGGTGGTGGATCCTGCGCGGGCCAACGCGGTCCTCGTCTCGGGCGCCGCGGGCGTGGAGGTCAACGCGCTGCGCGCGCGGGTAGAGGAGATCTACGAGGCGTTCAGCAGGGAGTTTGGCCAACCCGCGGCACGCGTGCAGACCTGGGAGCAGATCAACGCGGGGTTCATCGGGGCGGTGCGCAAGGAGATCGCCCTCGTGCTGGTGCTGTTCAGTTTCATCTCGCTGACGGCGGTGTTCCTCGTGCTGGCGATCTTCTGGTCGATGGTGAACGAGAAGACGAAGGACATCGGGATCCTGCGTTCGCTGGGGGCGTCGCGTGCGGGGATCGCCTGGCTATGGGTGCGCTACGGGCTTTCCATCGGGCTGGTCGGCTCACTGCTGGGCGGGCTGCTGAGCGTCCTGATCGTGCGCAACATCAATCCGATCCACGAGTGGCTGGGTCGGGCGCTGGGGATCACGGTGTGGGATCCCAAGGTCTACTACTTCAGCGAGATCCCCAGCCGGATCGATCCGTCTGCGACGGCGATCGTGCTGATCGGCGGCGTGCTGGCGGCGGGCGTCGGGGCGTTGATCCCGGCGCTGCGAGCCGCCCACCTGGACCCCGTGCGAGCCCTGCGCCATGAGTGAGACCATTCTGGAAGCCCGCCAGGTGCACAAGACCTACCGCTTGGGGCGGGTCGATGTGCCCGTGCTGCGCGGGGCGAGCCTGCGCGTCGAGCGTGGCGAGTGGGTGGCGGTGCTCGGGGCGAGCGGCTCGGGCAAGAGCACCCTCCTGCACCTGCTGGGCGGGTTGGATCGCCCGGATCGGGGCAGGGGCTCGATCCTGTTCGAGGGACGCGATCTGGCGCACATGGGGGGCCATGAGCTGGACGCCTATCGCGCCCGAAGCGTCGGGTTCGTCTTCCAGGCGTACCACCTGCTCCCTGAGCTGAGCGTGCTGGAGAATGTGCTGCTGGGGGCGATGGTCCGCCATGGGCGCGTCGGGTTCGCACGCAGGCGGAGCGCCCTGCGGGCACGCGCCGAACGCCTGCTGGATTTGATGGGGCTGGGGCATCGCCTGAGGCATCGTCCGGTCGAGTTGTCGGGGGGCGAGCGTCAGCGGACGGCGATCGCGCGGGCGATGATCAACGAGCCGACCGTTCTGCTGGCCGACGAGCCGACGGGCAATCTCGACGAGCAGACGGGTGGCGCGATTCTGGACGCGATCGCGGCGTTGCGCGACGCGGGCGAGGGACGGCAGACGATCGTCATGGTGACACACGCGCGTGAGGTCGCCCGTCGGGCGGATCGGCAGGTGCGCCTGCGTCTGGGCGAGGTGGTCGAGGAAGATGTCCCATCGCCCGCATAGTCTCTGACGGTGGTCCGGACGGGGGCGGGGGCGGATGTTATCATTCACAAACCCCGGCCGCCCGGGGGAGAGGGGAAGGTTCACCCCGGCGCGGGAGGAATCCCGCACAGCATGTCGTGTCTGGAGGGCCCGATTGTCGGCGACATCTGCCCAGAATGTGCCCGAGCAGCCCGTCACCGGCGAGCGGACTGTGCCGCTGGTCGGTCCGACGGGGGTCGAGGTCCCCGGGCGGGTCATGGAGTTCGGCGAGGGCGTCCCATTCGTCTTTTTGCATGGGTTGGTTGGGATCAACGAGCACTGGCTGGGTGTGGTTCGGCGGGTGTCGGACCGGATCCGCTGCGTGCTGCTGGAGGTGCCGCTCCTGGAGTTGCGGGGTGACGACTGCTGCATCCAGGGTGTCAGCGCGATGGTGGCCCGCTTCGTGCGTGAGCAGTTGCGGACGCCGAGTGTGCTGGTGGGCAGTTCGTTCGGCGGGCATGTGGCGTTGCGGCTGGGGGTCTACGACCCGGATCTGGTGCGGGGGCTGGTGC
>WGEO01000171.1 GCA_015492715.1 Phycisphaerales bacterium
GTCGCGATTGAACCCGACGCGCACGACGGTGCGGCTCGAAGGGCGATTCCCCGTGTCCAGATGGTCCTCGTCGCGGTCTGTGAAGCAACTGACGGGCCGCTTGAACTCGCGGCTGAGCTCGCCGGCGATGATGCCCTCGCGTCCGGCACCGTTGAGTTTGGACCCGAATCCTCCGCCCACGAACTCCGCCACCACCTCGTACTTGTTGCGAGGAAGGCCGAGGGCGTCGCCCATGCCGTCGGCGGCCGACTGCACCCCCTGTGTCGAGCTGTAGACCGTCGCCGAATCGCCCCGATGGTCCACCACGGCACCGTGGGTCTCCAGCGGGCTGTGCGTCTGGACCGGGGTGGTGTAGGTCGCTTCGAGAACCTCGTCGGCCGAGGCGATCAGGGCGTCGAGATCGGGATCCGTCGCGGGCATCTCGCCCATCGCCTGCTCGATGCGCGTGACACATTCCGCTGGCTCCCAGCGGGCCTTCAGGGCACGCATCGCTCGGCGAAGTTGCGTCTTGGACTCCGCGAGGATGTGCCCGACGGGCTGGCCCACATACCGCCCCTCCCGCCGTTCGATGGTCACACGCAGCACGCCCGGCGTGCTGCGGGCCGCGTCCTCGTCTGCCGAGACAAGGCGGGCCTGTCCATACGGACATCGGATGAACGCGACGAAGAGCGTGCCCGGAAGATAGTGATCGCGTGCATATCTGGCCCGCCCCGTCACCTTGGCGACGGCATCGAGACGCGAGGCCTGATCCGCGAGCGTCTTGCCCATGTTCTGCGGGCGGTTGGTCGTCGGCATGAATGCCGGAATGCGCTCGTCGGGCTTACGCATTGCTGCCCTCCTTCAGCGGTGGCTGCCCCGACGCGTCGAGCACGGCGTTGAAGACATTCGAGTATGTCCCGCATCGACAGAGATTCCCGCTCAGCCCTCGACGGATCTGCTCGTACGAAGGGCGGGGGTTCTCGCTCAGCAGCGCCTTGGCAGCCATGATGAGACCCGGGGTGCAATACCCGCACTGCAACGCATCATGGCGGATGAAGGCCTCCTGAATGGAGTCGAGGCGGTCGCCCTCGGCGAGTCCCTCGATCGTCGTGATCTGGCGGCCCTGCGCATCATGGGCAAGCATCATGCAACTCACGATGAGGCGCCCGTCGACGAGCACGCTGCACCCGCCGCACGCACCGCGATCGCAGATCTCCTTGGTGCCCGTCAGATCCAGATGCCAGCGCAAGACCTCCATCAGCGTCGTCGCAGGATCGATCGTGACCGTGTGGTCCCGTCCGTTGATGGTGAGCGTGATGGATGCAGGCTCCGGCCCGAACTGATCCGGGGCCTCGTCGACCGCCTGCTTCTCGATCAGGCGAGCCGCGCCCGCCTGGGCGCTGGCGGCGGCGGCACTCAGCCCCACGGTCTGCAGGAATGAACGCCTCGTCACGCCGCCTCGTTGATCCGGATGATCCTTCATGGGAGCCTCCTGTCCATCGACAGCGTACCGGACAATCGCCCCGGGGTGCGCGCCGGGCAAAGATTCCGTACGCTCCGACCCATCAACCACGAGGAACCCATGTCCCACGATTCATCGCGTCGTGTCCGCCTCCCGCGCATGTCCCCCCAGACGGGCCTTGCCTGCGTGCTCGCACCCCTGCTTGCGCTGCTGGGGGCCTGTACGGGGACCCCCCGCCCGGACCCGGATCTGCAGGCGACGCTCCCGCCCATCACACCCGCCGAGGTCTCCGATTCAGACCATCGCGTCCGGATTGACGGAGACCTCAGCGACTGGCCGCTGGACCGCATCGCCCTTGCCGACACCCAGTTCGTCTATCTGCGGTTCAATCCCGGGGATCCCCTGGACACGCTGCAGGCCAACGACCAGACGCTGATGGTGCTGCTGGACATGGACGGCTCGATCCTGACCGGCTCGCGCAATGAGCCATGGGGTCAGGGGATGGGGGTGGACCTCGAGATCCAGTTTTCCCCCATGGACCCGGAGCGGGGGCATCCCAGATCGGGTGTCTCCCTGGCGCTGGTCGATGCACACGGTCGGCGGACACCCATCTCGCATGCCGACGCGGACTTCCTGTTCAGCCCCACCTACGCGAGCGACTGGTACGAGATGCGGATCGGTCGGGATGTGCCCCAGATGCCCGGGTGGCGTCCGGGAGTCGAGGCCCAAGCCGTGCGCCCGCTCCATGGCGATGCGGACGATGAGCCAGCGACCCGCCCGACGGGTCCGTACGGTGCCGGGATCGTCGTCATGCTCGATGGGCAGGGGCGTGCCATCGGCTCCCTGCCGGCGTTTCGCTTCGAACTGCCGGGACCTTCGAGCGCGGAAGCGGCAGAGCCGATCGCGCCGCCTGCGCGCCGGATCGATGCGATCCGGGTCATGAGCATGAATGTCCTGCGCTCGACGCCATTACGCAATCCGGATCCGTTCATCCGGATGATCCGCGCGATGGATCCGGACATCGTGCTCTTCCAGGAGTTCGATGCGGATCCCGCGGAGGTCACGAAGTGGCTGGGTGAGCA
>WGEO01000172.1 GCA_015492715.1 Phycisphaerales bacterium
GCCGCGAGCAACCTCGTCATCGCCCCGCCCCGCGCGTCCCATCCCGTTTTCTGCGGGCCGATCATCAGCGCCCAGGCCCGTGAGGCGGTCCTCGATGCCCAGCAGCGATTCGTCGAGATGGGCGGACGCGTGCACCTGCAGGCCCGCGCGGCCGACGACGAGCATGGGGGCTACTACATCACGCCGGGCATCATCGAAGTCGATCGCTTCGTGCCCAAAGAATCGAGCGACGCCGGCTGTGATATCGAGGTCTTCGGCCCGCTGCTGCGTGTCAGCCGGGTGCACAGCCTCGACGAGGCGATCGAGCAGGCCAACGCGACACGCTACGGGCTCGCCAGCGCCATCTTCACACGCGATAGCGATGCCATCGAGGAGTATCTCGCACGGGCCCGTGCCGGCTGCATCAATGTCAACGCAGGCACGGCGGGCGCGAGCAGCCGCCTGCCTTTCGGTGGCCTGGGCCTCAGCGGCAACCACCGCCCCGCGGGCTCCTTCAGCCTCGACTACTGCGCCGTGCCCATCGCGGGGCTCATCGAGTCCGCCGACACCGCGACGCTTCCACCCGGCATGACCATCGAGGACGACTGGCTCACCTGAGTCAGGAGTCCTCGTCGCCCAGCCCGAGCATGCGCCCCAGCACGCGCAGACGCTCGCCCAGCCCCAGACGCGGGGGGTCGCCCGCGTTGTGGTACAGCACGAGCGTCGTCATGTCGTCGTCGCTGGATCCGCCCCCGCGATATGCACGCACCCGCTCCTCGATGCGCGCGCCCAGCGTCTGTGGCTCGGCGCTCCCGAGGGACCGCATGATTGCCAGCAGGCCCTCCTCGCCCAGCGGCTGCCCGTGCTCGTCGTTGGCTTCCACCAGCGCATCCGAGTATGCCACGACAAGATCACCGGGCGAGAGCCGGAGTGAATACTGCTCGTATCCCGTTTCCTCCAGGATCCCCAGAGGAAGGTTGCGTATGCCCACGCCGCCGGCCTCACCCGCAGCCGACACGCCGGGCGTCTCGTGTGCGAGAATCTTCCATTCGTGCTGGGCCGAGTCGTACCAGAGCGGCTTCGGATGGCCGGCGTTGGTGATGATGAGCGTGTCGCTGGGAGCAAAGTAGGTCATCACGATCGCGGTCGCAAAGCGTCCCGCCCGCGAGAGCGAGCCGAACTCCTCGTTCAGTTTCGCCGCAAGCCGCGACGGATTCGCCCGATTGATGTGCTTGCGCAGCAGGCGGCGCAGGTCCGCCGCAAGGTCCGCGGCTTGCTCGCCGTGCCCCGCGATATCCGCTAGCAGGAAGCGGCTGATCTCGCCGGCGCCGCAGACGGAGACATAGTAGATATCCCCGCCGCTGCGTGCCCCCGCGTGCGGGGTGGACCGCACATACGCGTCGATGCCGGGCACACTGATCGCATCGTCGACGGCCTCGGAGCCGCCCCAGATCTCCATGCAGCGGATCGCCGAGGAGGGCGTCTGATCCCGGCTGTTGTCTGTTCTGGTGATCATGGCCGAGACAGTCCGAGCCTCCCCCGAACTGACGAACCCTCCCGGGCGGGGGTTTATGCCCCGCTGTCGCGAAAGCGAGGAGCCTGGGCCCAACGAAGCTTGCCCACCAGTGTCGCCCAGTAGTTCTGGGACTCGTTCCGGACGAAACGCACGGATCCATCCCGACGCACGATCACCCGGTCGCCTGCGTCCAGATGGGTGTCGGGCCGGCCGTCCAGCAGCAGTTGCGTGCCGTGCCCGTCCTCGCGATTGACGCGGTCCATCCGCATCTCGATCGTGCTCTGCGCATCGACCACGATCGGACGGAAACTCAGCGTGTGGGCCGCGATCGGCGTGATCACCATCGCGCTGACCTCCGGCGTGAGGATCGGTCCGCCCGCGCTCAGCGTGTACGCCGTGCTGCCCGTGGGCGTGGCCACGATCATGCCGTCGCCCGAGACCTCGGGTCCCGGCCCGCCGTCCACACTCAGACCGATGGCGATCATGCGGTAGGGCGGCCCCGCCGTGACGACCACATCGTTCAGTGCATGGCCCCGGAACCTTGCCTGTGTGCTCTGGCGAGCGAACACTTCCGCCGACAGACGCCCCAACCGCCGCTCGTGCAGCGTCCCATCGCCGAACAACTGGCCTGCTCCAGCACGCAGTGCATCCAGATCGAACTCGGCGAGGAAGCCCAGTTTGCCGAGATTGACACCCAGCAGCGGAATGTCCATCGGGGCGGCGACATCGACCAGCGAGAGAATCGTGCCATCACCGCCCAGCGAGACCACGAGATCGGCCTCGGGATGCTCGCGCAGGCGATCCCGTGCCGAAACATCGTCGCAGAACACGAGTGTCCCATGCTGCTCGATGAGATCCCGGACCTCATCCTCGGCCGCTGCCGCGTCGGCCTTTGTCCGATTCACGAACAGGGCGACGCGCCGCCCCACGGGCCTATGCCTCCTCCGCGAGCGACTGTCCCACGCAGGCAAGGGCCGCTCCCGCGATGGCCCGTGCGTCCAGCCCGCACGCGCGCACCTGGGCCGCACGCGAGTCGTGCGCGACGAACCGGTCGGGCATGCTCAGGCGCGTCAGGCGTGCCTCACCAAGCCCCCGGTGCATGCAGCACGAGGCAACGGCCTCCCCGAATCCCCCAGCGGGCGCGTGCTCCTCGATGGTGACGATGGCAACGCCGGCCCGCACGAGCCGCTCGATCAAATCCTCGTCGATGGGGTGTGCAAACCGCGCGTCCCAGACGCCGCAGCAGACGCGATCCGAGATCATCCGCGACGCGTCCAGAGCCCACAGCGCAGCCGGTCCCAGCCCGAGCAGCGCGACCTCCATGTCCTCGATCGCCAGCGAGGGCGTCAGACAGCGGGCCCGTCCGATCTCGAACGCGGGGCACAACTGCTCGCAGAATCGCATGTCGACGACATCACGCGGATACCGGATGGCGCTCACGCGGTCGTCGAGCGTTCGCATCAACTCGAGCCCGCATCGCAACGACGGCTCGTCCATTGCCGCCATCACCACGCTCCCGGGAAGGGTCCGCAGCAGGGCGATATCGCAGAAGCCATGATGGACGGCGCCGTCGCCTCCCACGAAGCCCGCCCGATCAAGGCACAGTCGCACGCCCAGCCCCTGCAGCGACGCCTCCTGGAATGCCTGATCGAAGGCTCGCTGGAAAAAGGTCGAATAGACCGCGAGGAAGGGACGCAACCCTGTGCGAGCAAGCCCCGCCATCATGTCCAGCGCATGGCTCTCGCAGATGCCCACATCCCACGCCCGCTCGGGGAACATCTCGATCGCGCGGGCCACACCCGTGCCGTCGGGCATCGCAGCCGTGCACGCCACCACGCGATCATCCCGCTCCATGAGGTCCACGAGCGCATCGCCGAAGGCACTGGTGAAACTTCTCCCGGCACTCTTGACCTCGACCCGGCACGCCCCGCGGGCTCGCTCGTCGTCGGGGTCGGTATCGACCAGGCGGAACGCCGCGGGCGAGTGGAATCGCGTCGCGTCGCGCTCGGCGATCTCCAGCCCCTTGCCCTTGATCGTCTTGACATGCAGCACCATCGGACGATCGAACTCGCGCGCCTCGCTCAGGAACTCGATCAGCGTCGGGATGTGATGCCCGTCGATCGGACCGACCGTCACGAGCCCGAAGTGCTCGAACCACGAATGCTCGCAGACGACCGCCTTCGTCGCCTCGCCCAGACGGTGATAGGCGTCCTCCAGCAGGCCTCCCCCGGGCACATGGCGAAGAATCCGCCTGGCGCCCTTCTTGAAGTCCCCGTACAGATGACTCAGGCGGAGCCGATCGAAATACTGGGCCAGCGCCCCCTGCGGCTGCGAGATGCTCATGCCGTTGTCGTTGAGCACGACCAGGAACTGCCGCCGGAGCGTCCCGGCATTGTTCAGCCCCTCCATGGCGATCCCATTGACGATCGACGCATCGCCGACGAGGGCGACGACCCGCCGCCCGTCCGGGCGCGTCCGCGGGTCGTAACTCTCACCCCGCAACTCGTCGCCGCGAGCCATCCCGACCGCCGTCGAGATCGCCGTCCCCGCGTGCCCCACACTGAAGAGGTCGAACGCCGACTCCGCGGGTGACGGGAAGCCGCTCATCCCCCCACCCTGGCGCAGCCGCCGAAACAGCCCCTGGCGCCCCGTCAGCAGCTTGTGCGGATAGCACTGATGCCCGACATCGAACAGCAGGCGGTCGTGGGAGAAGTCGAAGACATAATGCAGCGCGATCGTCAGTTCCACCACGCCGAGATTCGGCGCCAGGTGTCCGCCCGTCTGCGAAACGCGTTCGATGATCGCCGCACGGATCTCGTCGCTGAGTTCCCCCAGGCGATCCACCGGAAGCGCCCGCAGATCCGCCGGCGACTGGATGGTATCGAGCAGGCTCATGGCTGGATTCTAGATCATGCGGCCTGTCCATGCCCGACGCCGCAATGACGCACGGACAGGAGACAGCGATGGCGAATCGCTCCGGTTATCGGGTCCTGCTCGCGATCCGCTCACACAGCGAGAGCAGACGCCCGCCATCGAGCCCGTCCAGAAGGTCGCGGCACACGCCCACGAGGCGGACGACCTCATCTCGGGTTCCATCGACCCCCAGCAGACCGACCAGCGTCGGACGCCCCAGAGCAGCATCCTTGCCCGTCGCCTTGCCAGCCGTCTCCTCCGCCTGCTCGGCGTCGATCAGATCGTCCGTCGCCTGAAACAGCAGCCCCAGATGCAGTCCGAACGATCCCAGTTGCTCGATGGTCTCCTCGTCCGCACCGCCGCAGATCGCTCCCATCCGGCACGCGCACCGCATCAGCGAGCCGGTCTTCAGCTCATGCACCCGCCGAACATCCTCGATCGTGCGCGCACCGCCGGTGATGTCGAGCATCTGCCCCTCGATCATCCGCGCCGTCGCCTCGCTCAGTTCCTCGATGAGGCTCGTGCCGGGACCCGCATCAGGCCCGCACAGCACGCGGTACGCCCCGTTCAGCAGGGCATCGCCAGCGAGGATCGCCGTCGCCTCGTCGAACGCCACATGCACCGTGGGCATCCCACGCCGAAGGTCGTCGTCATCCATGGCCGGAAGATCGTCATGGACCAGGCTGAAGGCGTGGACCATCTCGATCGCGACACCGGCCCGGATCGCACGCTGGGCCGGGGCCCCGACACATCGGCAGGCCTCGACACACAGCAGCGGGCGGATGCGCTTGCCGCCACCCAGCAACGCATGCTCCATCGCACGCCGGAGACGAGTCCCGACCGCAAGGTCGCCCAGCGTGCGCTCAAGAGCGTCCTCGATGCGCCCGCGGATCTCCTCTTCTGAGGACATGCCCGAACCTCACGATCCTTTCAGGCCTGCTTTTCCTGACTTGCCAGGAGTTCGTAGATCTCCTCGGGGGTACTCGCCTCGTAGATCTTGTTCCGGAACGGTTCCATGGAGATCAGGCGGCTGACCCGTGCCAGGGCGTGGATGTGATCGCTCGTGCGGTCCGGCGGGCTTGCCAGAAGCACCACCAGTTTCACCGGCTTGCCGTCGATCGACTCGAAGTCCAGCGGCTCGGCGGGCTTGCCGATCGCCATCGCCAGACTCTTGAGCCCCGCCGCCTTGCCGTGCGGGATCGCCAGCCCCTGCCCGATCCCCGTCGTTCGCGTCTGCTCACGAGACCAGACGGCCTGTTTCAG
>WGEO01000173.1 GCA_015492715.1 Phycisphaerales bacterium
CATCGCGACCTTGCGCAGCGTCTCGGTCTCGCCCGGCGTCGGCTCGGGATGCACGCGACGCAGGATCGGCACATGCAGACGCTCGAAGAGACGCGCCACCGCCTCGTTGGCCTCCACCATGAACATCTCGATCAGCGTGTGCGTGTACGCGTCGTCCTCGGGAACCGCATCGATCACCCGCCCGTCCTCGTCGAACACCAGCTCCGCCACCGGCAGGTCCAGATGGATCATGCCCTGCTCGTCGCGACGACGCTCGATCGCCCGCGCGCACGCGTGGAGTTCCCGCAACGCATCCAGCAGCTCCGCCGGATACCTCGCCTCCGTTCGCGCGTGCTTCTTCGCCTCCTCCTCGTCGCCGTCGATCAACGCCTGCGCCTCGAGATAGGTCAGACGCTTGCGGCTGCGGATGATCGACTGGCAGAACGCCGCGTGACGAACACGCCCCTTGCGGTCGTACTCGATGAACACGCTCTTGGCATACCGCTCCACACCCTCCTGCAGCGAGCAGATCCCGTTGCTCAGAATCTCCGGGAGCATCGGGATCACGAGGCGCGGCAGGTACACCGAGTTCGCACGGTCCCGGGCCTCGACATCGAGCGGTGTGCCCGGGTCGATGAAGTGCGCCACATCCGCGATGTGGATCCCCACACGCCAGCCGAAGTCCGTCTTCTCGATGCTCAGCGCGTCGTCGTAGTCCTTGGCGTCCGGCGGATCGATCGTGCAGATGAAAAGATCCGTCAGGTCGCGCCGACCCGCCAGCGCCTCGCCCGCATGGAACCGCGCGACCTCCTCCTCGTAACGCGTCGTCTGCTCACGCGCCTGATCCAGCGCCGCATCGGGAAACTCCCCCGGCAGGTCGTGTGCAAGGATCACCGCCTGCGTCTCCACATCGGGCATCCCGGCATCGCCCAGCACCTTGCTGATCACGCCCTCGGCATATCCCCCCCGATCCGGATAGGTCGTGATGTCCACGATCACCTTGTCCCCGGGCTTGACATGCTTGGCCTCCGCGTCGGGCACGAGGATCGGCTCGCGCAGCAGACGACCGTCGGGCTGGACGAACCACCTCCCACCCACATGCATCACCTCCCCGCTGAAGGTGCGACGCTTGCGCTCCAGGACCTCGATGATCTCCCCGCGAAACTGCTTCTGTGCAAAGTCCCCCCGACGCTCACGACGACGATCACGCCAGATCCGCACACGAACCCGGTCGCCCGTCATCGCGTCGCCCGTGTACTGCGGCGAGACGAACACGCTCCGCTCACGCGTCTTGACATCCAGTTCGACGAACCCGAAGCCCGCCTCGGCACGCCGAAACACCCCCTCCTGGACCTCGTCCAGCTCCTCGATGCTGGGCAGGCTCACACGCCCCTGCTCGTCCACGACGAGGCGACCCTCCGCCGAGAGTTCCTCGATCTCACGCTTGAACGCGTCGAGGTCCTCGACCCGCAACTCCTGCGCAAGCAGGGCGATATGTCGGCTCGTGTACCGCTCGTCGGCGAGGTGCGTCAGCAGACGGGCCTCATACTTGCGTGCCATCACGCATCCTCCCCAATACGCCCCCGCCCGCCGCATCCGCGTCGTTCCGGATGCAAACGAATCCGGCACGCATCACGAGCAAGCCGCGCAACCTCACGAGAGAACCACTTCGTGCGTCTCGATCCCCAAGTGCGCCCGCACCTTGTCGCTTGGTGCAACCGAATCCTCGCTCGCCATGATCGCCATGCCCCGATCAAACGGCAGCGCATAGCCCAGCCCGACCCGCCGGGCCAGCCGAGCCACCCCCGCGGCGACCGTGTGCGGCACGCCGACCATCGGAAGGTCCTTGGCCAGCGGCGTCGCCCGCCGGATCCGCTCCAGAATCTCCCGCATCGTCAGCGTCTCCGGGCCGGTCAGCTGATACAACTCGCCGCGTGCCTCGTCCCGCTCGAGGCTCGTCGCGATCGCCGACACGACATCCTCGACCGCGACGGGCTGGATCTTCGCATCCTCGAGCCTCGCAAGGCCCGGCAGTGGCGGCCCACCCACATGGCGACGGAAGTAGGGCACCAGCACATGCGGCGCCTCCTTGCCGCTGATCCACCCGCGGGCCATCCGCACGAACGCCGATCCTTCCCCCAGAATCAGGCTCGGACGAAGGATCGTCCAGCCCAGCCCGCTGGAGCGCACGATCTGCTCGCCCTCGAACTTCGTCCGGTAATAGTCGGTCGGCGCCTCGTCACGCACGCCCAGCGCAGACACCTGCACGAATCGGCGCACATGCGCGTCCCTCGCCGCCTCGACCAGCCTGCGCGTCGTGCGCACATGCACGCGCTCGAAGGTCTGCCCGCCCGGACCCTCGCGGATGATCCCGATGCAGTTGACGATCGCGTCGCACCCGTCCGCCAGCGTCTCGGCACAGTCCTCGTCCAGCACCACGCCCTGCACGACCTCCAGACGCTCGTGCTGGGGGAGCGTCGCTCCGGCCTTCTCCAGCGAACGCGCGAGGGCCCGCACGCGCCAGCCTCGCGCCAGCAGCTCGTCCACGGCGTGCCGACCCACGAATCCCGTCGCTCCCGCAACCCCCACCACTCCGCGATCGTCTGCCATCACACGCTCTCCGCAGTTGCAACAATCCCGTCCATGGTAAGCATCCCCAGCCTGCAAACCCGCGAGATCGCCCATGCCTTTGCGGACCGGCGGGTCCTCGATGGCGTCTCGATGGACCTCGCACCCGGGGAGATCCTCGCCATCTGCGGGCCCAACGGGGCCGGCAAGACCACCCTCCTGCGCATCTGCGCGGGCGTGCTCCAGCCGAAATCCGGCTCCGTGACACTGGGAGAATCACGGATCCACAGGATGCCCCCGACCCGACGGGCCCGCCATCTCGCCCTCATCGCCCAGCATCCGCAGGTCGCCTTCAGTTACAGCGTCGCCCAGATCGTCGCGATGGGGCGATTCGCCGCCACCCGCCCGCACCGGAAGGAAGTCCTCCGGGCGCTGGAGCGGGTCGAACTGCACGATCGGGCCGACGAGCCCTTCGCGCAGTTGAGCGCCGGACAGCGTCAGCGGGCGGCCCTCGCCCGCGCCCTCCTCCAGATCGAAGATCCGGGATTCCAGGGGTTCCTGCTCGCCGATGAGCCCTTCTCCGCGATGGATCCCCGCCATGTCCTTCGCGCCATCGACCTCATCCGTGCGCTCGCTCGTGAGCGCTCCGTCGGCGTCGCGATCGTCCTGCATGATCTCAACCTGGCGCTGCGTCTGTGCGATCGGACGCTTGTCCTGGGCTCCTGCGGGCGCGTGTTCGCTGACGGACCGTCGGATCGGGTCATTCCCTCCGAGGCGCTCCGCCGGGCCTTCGCCACCGCGTTTCGCGCCGTCGGCGACGCCCGCGACAGGCTCGTCATCGCCGATCATCCCGACTGAATAGACTTCCCCACATGGGCAACTGGCTGAATCTCCTCATCATCATCGTTGCCATCGGCGGGCCTGCGCTGGGCGCGGTATGGAAGAAACTCGAGGAAGCCGCCGAGAAGCGCCGCCTCGAGCAGGAGATCCAGCGCAGGCGTGATGAGGCTCTTCGAACGGGTCGGCCGCTCACCGATGCGTCGTCCCGCCCGGAAGCCGCAGACCGTCCCAAGCCCGAGCTCGACCTTGCCGCCCAACGCCGGGCACGCCTGGAAGAACTCCGCCGACGCCAGCAGGAACGCCTGCGACAGGCGGCGATGGCCCGCCAGACCCGCCGCCAGGGTGGACAGGTCCGCATGCCGACACAGCAAGTTCCACCTTCACCGGGGCCGCGTCTGCAGCAGCGCCCGCCCATTCCGCCCATCTCCCCCCGCCCTCGCACGCCTGCGCCCACGCAGCCCCGGACGCGACCGTCGGCACGGTCCGCACCCGGGCAGGCAAGCACGCAGGCACCCGCCCCACGCGCACCGTCCAGAGCGCGTTCGAGGACCGCCGACCGTGAGCAGCCCGCCCGTCAGGGCACGATGTCCCGCTCGCCTCGACAGGCACGCAGGGAGTCCCGCACGGCGCCCGTCGAGAGCATGGACCTGCAGGCGCAGGACTCGCCCGTGCGGCCGCAGCTTCGCGTACGGGAAACGCTCGGGCGTATTACGGTCCGCGACCTTCGCCGGGCGGTGATCATGAAGGAGATCCTCGATCCCCCCATCGCATTGCGCGACGAGGATCCATTCTCGTGAGGTCGCGATGAGGGCGTCTTTGCTGCTGCTGGTGCTGGCGTGCTGCACCGGGTGCGCCGTCGTCGAGGGCAGGCCCGGTGCCCAGACGCTCAGCGAGGTCTTCGCACCGCCCACGCCGCAGGAGGCGGCCCGGATGGCGCTCGACCTCGAGAACCCGGACAACCGCTTCCGGGGCACGATGCTCCTGGCCAACGCGCCGTGGGGAGGCGATCCGATCTACCTCGAGATGTACCGCGATTATGTGGACGACGAGGTTCCCAATGTGCGGGCCGCCGCCACGCGCGCCCTGGGCAACCACGGCGGTCCCGAGCATGTCGAACTGATCCTCCCCAATCTCGACGATCCCAACGAGTTGGTCCGCCTGGAGGCCGCCCAGGCCCTCCAGCGCCTCCACAACCCGATCGCGATCCCTGCGCTGATCCGCCACCTGGACCCTGATGTCGAGGAGGACACGGATGTGCGCGCAGACTGCGCCGATGCTCTGGGCCAGTACGCGCAGGCCGAGGTGCTCCAGGCCCTCATCTCCGCGCTCGACGATCGCTCGCTGAGCGTCAATCACCATGCGCTCAAGTCGCTCCGGACGCTGACCGGCGAGGATTTCGGCCTGAACCGGGCCGCCTGGCAGCGCTGGTTCAGCCAGACGGACGACCCCTTCCGCGGGCAGCGTCAATACACCTACCCGGTCTTCCATCGCGACAAGCGCTGGATCGAGTTCATCCCGTTCATTCCGCCGCCGCCCAACGAGGAGCCGCGCCCGCCCGTCGGGATGCCGCCGGTCGGGTCCGAGAACCGCTGAGGGGTGGCGGGCCACGGGGCAGCCCCTGTGCGCGCGCCCGCGTCCGGTCGATACCTTCGGCATGCGTCTGATCTTCGATGGGACCGTGCGTGTGGATGAGCGATCCCGGGCTTGCGAGCCCGCCGCCGGCGAGGCCCTCGTCCGCATCACCAGCGCCCCCATCGACTGCTGGGACCTTCGATCGGCGGACGGCCCGCGCGTGCCCGGGCGCTTCGGCGTGGGTGTCTGCGAGCACGCCGAGACTCGGGAACTCGTCGGGCGACGCGTGATGATCCGTCCGGTCATCAGTTGCGGCGGGTGCGACCTGTGCCTGCGGGGGCTGCGCGAGCACTGCCGGGACCGCCAGATCATGGGCGAGGCGCCCCGCGATGGCTGCTTCCAGCGATGGGTCTGCGTCCCGACGGAGAATCTCATCGCGCTTCCCGAATCGCTCGGCGACGAGGCCTGCGCGCTGGCACCGCTCGTGGCACGCGCGATCCACGCGGCGCGACGCATCCGCGTCGATGCGCGCCCATTCGTGACCATCGTCGGCGATGATGTACAGGCCCTGATCTGCGCCCAGCACATGACGCGCATGAACGCCGCCGTGCGCATCGTGGGCCAGCAGCGCCGCCGATTCGAGCTCTGCGAGCGCTGGGGTGTCCGCCATCGGCACGCCGACGAGGTGGGGCGCCGGGGCGATCAGGACATCGTGCTGATCTCCTCGGGCGTCGAGGACGCCTGCGAACTGGCCGTCGGGCTCATCCGACCGCGCGGGCGCCTCGTCCTGCTGGCGCCCGCCATCGCCGGCGGACAGGGCAAGCGCCTGGACCCCGAGCGCATCGTCGAGCAGGAGATCGAGGTCGTCGGCGTCGATCAGGGGCCCCTCGACGAGGCCCTGGACCTCCTGGCCCGCGGGCAGTTCGAGACCGAGGCGCTCCTGGAACGACGCCTGCTCATCCGCGAGGGACCGATCGCCTACGAGATGGCGCGCGCCCCCGCCAGCCTCCAGGTGGTCCTCGACGCGGCGTAGATCAGAACGCCTCGATCATGCCCGTCAGCACCAGCCCGATCAGCAGCACGCACAGGGCCAGGCGGTACCAGCCGAACACGCTCAGCCCATGGCGGTTCAGGAACGACACGAGCCATCGCACGGCGAGGGCGGCGGAGATCGTCGCGACGGCCAGCCCGATGAGGATCGGCGTCAAGCCCAACTGCTCGATCATGCTGGGCGTGTCGTTCTGAGTCGCGTGCATCAGGTTCTTGGCGAGTTTGTAGACGGTTGCGCCGCCCAGCGTGGGCAGCCCGAGGAGGAAACTGAACTCCGCCGCGTGCCTCGGTCGCAGGCCCACGAGCACGCCGCCGGTGATGGTCATCATGCTCCGGCTGGTCCCGGGCCACATGGCGATCGTCTGGAGCAGCCCGATGATCAGGGCGTGCTTCCAGGTCATCTGGTCGATGTCCAGTTCGCGTCCGGGCTCGACGAGGTCGTGCTCCTGCGACGGGCGATCTCGCAGATGGCGCATCCGCATGCGGTCGACGACGATCATGAAGACGCCGCCCAGCGCCAGGGCGAGGGCGACGGGCCAGAGGTGGAACAGTCGGGCCTCAATCCAGTCGTCCAGCAGGACGCCCAGCACCGCCGCCGGACAGAACGCGACGATGAGATTGATCGCCAGGCGTCGCCCCGCGGGGTCGCGTCCGAGGATGCCCTGCAGCATCTGGACGACGCGTGGGAAGTAGAGCCCGAGCACGGCGAGGATCGCCCCGCCCTGGATCACGATGTTGAAGGCGTCGACGGATGCCTTCTGCGCGCCGTCTGCGAGTCCCATCAGGCCGCTGGCGATGATCAGGTGCCCGGTCGAACTGATGGGCAGGTACTCGGTGATCCCCTCGACCAGCCCCAGAATCACCGCCTGCCACCACTCCATGGAAGTCCCTTTCGCAGACCGCCCGCTGCCAGTATCGGCTCGCGGCAGGGTAGAGTCCCTTCGATGGGCGCATCGGGGCTGCATCTGATCGAGGTCCGCGACCTGCACGATCCGCGTCTGGAGGTCTACCGCAACCAGACCGACGCCTGGCTGCGGGCACGCCACAACCCCGATCGCCTCGACGATAGGCCCGACGCCCTGACCCGTGCGGGTCTGTTCATGGCCGAGGGCATCCTCGTCGTCGAGCAGCTCCTGTTGTCCGATTACGAGGTCCACAGCGTGCTCGTGAGCCGCTCGCGTCTGGAGCGCGTCGAGGGGCTGCTGGCGAGGCTCGATCCAACGGTTCCGATCTTCGTCTGCGAGGCCCGCGCCATGAACGAACTCGTGGGGTTCCATATCCATCGGGGCCTGCTGGCGTGCGCTCATCGGAGGGCGCCGGCGTCCGTCGCGTCGCTGCTGGGTTCCTGCGAGCGTCTGCTCGTCATGGAGGACCTGGCGAACCACGACAATGTCGGCGGGATCTTCCGCTCGCTGCGTGCACTCTGGGGCGAGGGGGCCGGCGTGCTCCTGAACGATCGCACCTGCGACCCCCTGTATCGCAAGGCGCTGCGCGTGAGCATGGGCCATGTGCTCCATGTGCCCTTTGCCGAGACCGACACCTGGCATACCCACGGCATGGAGCGGGTGCGGCAAGCGGGGTTCACGACGATCGCCCTGACCCCCGCGCCCGACGCGATGGATCTGCAAGACCTCGATCCGGCGCAGATTCCACGCCCGGCCCTGCTCGTCGGCGCCGAGGGCCCGGGCCTGCGAGCGAGCACCATCGAGCAGGCGGACCTGCGCGTCCGGATTCCCATGCGTGCGGGGGTGGATTCCCTGAATGTCACGGTGGCGGCGTCGCTGGCCATGCACCATCTCGCCTGCGCGTGCTGAGCCATGCCATCGCGATCAGGGGAACTCCCGGGCCAGCGACGGGTCCAATAGAGGAGAGCCCAGTCCGTGTGCTTCTCTGGCGCCGGCGTGGGGCTCTTCCTAGGATCGAACCGACGCGCCCGATCGGGCGTCGTGCCTGTCGAGGGAGGCCGCTTTGATGCGAATGAGATTTGGTGTCGGTGTGCTCGTTGGGGCGCTCATGGTCGGCGCTGCGATGGCGGATGTGGCGCGCGAGGGCTCGGGCGAACGCCGCGAGGCACTGGACGCGATGGAGCGGGCGCCCATGCCCGCGATCTGGGGCGACCTTACCGGCTGGTCCAGCGAGGAACCCATCGACGAGGGCGATATCAGCGGGAAGGTCGTGCTCCTCGTGACCTGGGCGAGTTGGTATCCGCCCTCGCAGCGCGTGCTTCCGCTCGCCGAACGCCTGTATCAGGCGCACGCCGGGGACGGTCTGGTCGTCATCGGTGTGCACCACCCGCGTGGGTTCGAGCGGGCGGCGAGCATCGCCAAGGCGCGCGGCGTGACCTTCCCGATCGCCCACGATGCGGAAGGGAAAGTCCGCGAGACCCTGCGGGTCGATCAGGACCCGGACTTCTATGTGATCGATCGGGCGGGGCAGTTGCGCTACGCCGACATCGCGACGGGGTCCGTCGAGGATGCGGTCGAGGAACTGCTGGCAGAATCGCGGGAGCAGGCCGCGAGCCTGAACGAGCGTCTGGAGGCGATGCGGCGTGCGAGCGAGGAGGCGTTCCGACGGACGGACGCGATCAATCAGGAGGTGGACCTGCGGAACCTGCCCGAGATTCCCTTCACCCCGCCGAGCGACCGGGACTGGGCGCTCGTGGAAGACAAGTGGCCCGAGATGCCCGAGGATCGTCGATCGCGCCGCGGCGATACGGTGCGTAAGGTCCAGCTCTCCGAGACGATGCAGATGCGTCCGGGCATGCCCGCGACGAAGGGGCGGGCCATGGTGCTCTACTTCTGGCATCCGGGGGTGCTCTGGACGCATCAGAAGACCATGCGGTTCATGGACGAGCTGCAGAAGAAGAAGGGTCGGGATCTGGTGGTCATCGGCGTGCTGACGCCCGATTCCTCGCGCCGCACCCGCAGGGGCGAGGAGGACACCTTCAACGATCCGCTGGTGCTCGGAGCCGCGCTGGAACGGACCTATCGCACGAAGAACCTGGCCCACACGCTGGCCTTCGACCCGACCGGAAGCCTGATGAGCAGCGCCAGCGGGGAGAGCCGGGGGCGTGGCGGCTTCGACATCCGCACCAGCCGAGGCCGCAATGGCAACACCACGGAACTGGGGGCGCCGGCGGCGGTCGTCAGCAGCGACGGGACCGTCCGCTGGTACGGATTCTCCACCGACCCGGCGTTCATCGCGGCGGTGGATCAGGTCCTGCGGATCGATCCGGGCGTCAAGGCCCGGCGTGCCGCCGAGGAAGAATACATCCGCACGAACCTCAAGCCCGGCGGGTGATGGGCGACGCGCTGTTCCACATCGTCCTGCACGAGCCCGAGATTCCGAACAACACGGGCAACATCGGGCGGACCTGTGTCGCGACGCGCTGCCGCCTGCACCTGATCCATCCGCTGGGGTTCAGTCTGGACGCCAAGGCCCGCCGACGGGCCGGGCTGGACTACTGGCCCCGTCTGGACCTGGAGGAGCACGCCTCGTGGGAGGCGTATGTGCGTGCATACCCGGATGCCCGGCGATGGCTGTGCACGACCCGCAGCGAGCGCACGGTCTACGAGGTGCCCATCCGGGCGGGGGATCACCTGATCTTCGGCAAGGAGACGCGCGGCCTGCCCGAGGATCTCCTGCGGGAGCACCCCGAGAGGGCGGTCACGCTTCCGATGGCCCCGGGCGAGCGATCGCTGAATCTGGCGACGGCGGTGGCGGCGGTCATCTACGCCGCGATCGGTCGGGGCGGTCTCGTCGAGGGGGCACAAATCCGTCCGGAAAATGTCGGGCGAGGGACGAACACGCCCGGCGGGGTTTCCGTATAACCGGGGTGCCGACAAGGGTTTCCGTGATGCGGGGTCCGGGTCGGCCACTTCTGAACGGCTCTCTCTCTCCTCCAGTGTTCCGCCCCCATCCCGGGGGCGGTACACTTTTTGCGATGCGCATCAGGACACGAGCACGCCCGGTGGTGACGATGGCAGCGGGGGGGCTGCTGGTGCTCTGCGGGGGCTCGTGCCAGCGCCAGTTGTTTGCCAACGAGGTCGCCCGCACGCCGTTTGACGCCTACGACAAACGCCGCAGCCAGGACGCGGTGCCGTATGTCTTCGATGCCTTCGGGCAGCGACGCCCGAACCTGCGCCAGCGTCTGCTGCCGAAGGACTAGACGGCGAGGCGATCGAGGGTGCGTTCGACGGCGTGGGCGTAGGAGCCTGCGAACAGGCGAGTGTGGACCAGCAGGGGGTAGAGGTTGTAGAGGCCCGAGCGGACCTCGAAGAACCCCTCGCGGATGGGCCGCAGTTCGTGGTAGCGATCGAAGAACGCCTCGCCGAAGGTCCCGAAGAGGCGGATGAACGCGAGTTCGATCTCGGGGTCGGCGAAATAGATGGCCGGGTCGATGAAGGCGGCGATCCTGCCCGCGTGGGCGAGCACATTGCCCGACCAGATATCGCCGTGGATGAGCGCGGGCGGGGCACACGGGCCGACGAGCTCGCGCAGGGGGCCGGCACACAGGCGATCGATGCGTTCGAGCGTGCGTGTGGGCAGATGTCCTGCCTCATGGGCGAGACGGGCCATGTATCGGAGGCGATGGTCGGCGAAGAAGGCGACCCAGTCGTGCGTAGGCGGGTTCGGCTGCACGAGCGAGCCGATGAGCGTGTCGTAGGGGTAGCCGTAGGTCTCGCTGGTGTGGGCGTGGATGGCCGCGAGGATCTCGGCGGCGTGGCGCTGGCCCTCGGGTCCCAGTCGTCCGTCGTGCTCGACATACTCGATGACGAGCAGGTCGGGCTCGCAGGCGAGGACCCGCGGGACGGGGCATGGTGTGCGTGCGAGGTCGCGCAGCATGGCGCCCTCGAGATCGAGGCGGGCGCTCGGAGTTCCCGCCTTGACGACGACCCGTCGGCCGGAGGCGAGGGTCGCCAGGCGGACATCGGCGACGCAGCCGCCGGACAGAGCCGTCAGGGATGCAACGGGCTCTGCGAGGGCATCCCGGACGTGCTGGGCGATTCGTCGATCCACGGGGGATCGTGTCGGCGCAGGCGGCGCCGATCAAGTGCGGGCGGCATCGGGATACGGGGCGGATGGACTATGCCGCGATGTGGCGCTTGCAGGCGTTCAGGAGCGAGCGCAGGTCGGGTTCTGCCTCGGCGATGCCCTTGTCCTGCAGGCGGTCGGCGGCGTGTCGGGCGAGGTTGCCGATGGTCGCAAGGCCGACGGCGGGAGCCGAGCCCGCGCTGCGCAGGCTGGCGATGCGGCAGCGACGATCGTCCTGCTCGTTCATGCCCTTCTCGATCTCGCCGATCATCGTCTGGAGTTCGTCCTTGAAGGCGATGGCGAGCTCACGCGGAACGGACGCGTCGATGCGTTCCGATTCGACGCGCATGGACGCGCTGCCGAGGTCCTGGAGCATGAACTCGGCGAGGGCACGGATCAACTGCGTTTCGCTGACGGGCTTGGTGAGCAGGCGGACATTGGACAGCGCAGCGATCAGCGGCTTCATGGACTGGACGAGCCCGAGGGTCGTGGCGACGACCGGCGTGTCGTCGCCGTCGGCCCGCAGACGATCCAGCAGCATCGCGCCCTCCTCGCCGTCGATGTGCAGGTCGAGGATCATCACATCGAAGCGTTCGCGGATCATCTGCTCGGCCTGCTCGATGCTGATCGCATGGCGCAGGCGAAGGCGTGTTTCCTTGAGGTAGTGCTGGACGAGGGCGAAGTCGGTGGGCGAGGGATCGACGACCAGCACCACGCCCTCGAGTTCCTGCGGATCGACCCGCTCGAAACTGAGGATCTCGTCCGGGCTGATGTCGCAGATGTAGTCCGCGACGATGATCGGCGTGTTGAACTGCACGCCGATATCGTGCACGATCCCCCCGCGATGCAGGCAGCGGACGACGCGTCCATCGACCGTCTGGGGGCCCTCCGTCCGATGCTCGAGGACGATCGTGCACTCCGAGCCCGGGTGGATGTACGCGTTGTGCAGGAGGCTCATCCCCCCCGCGGAGAGGTTTCTGCAGGCCATCTTCAGGATCAGGTCCGGGCCGCCGGACTGCTTGATCTTGACATACACGCGGTCGCGCAGGAATCGCAGCCTCTCGTGGCGACGGGACGGATCGCTCGCGTGCTCCTTGCTCTCCCAATCGCGGATGAGAGCATCCAGCTGTTCGGCCTGCATCCCGATCGTGTTGCGTCGCTTCGACATGGGCGGCTCCGGCTTTCTCCCCGTGGATACGCGTCGGATATGTGGATCGACATGATCCACGACACATCTGTGTGCGGGGGGGCGTGCGTATGGCTTTGGTGTCGCGCCAGACGGCACGATCGTCCCATGAGCGGGCGAGGAGGGCGTCCGGCGGGTCCGAGAACACGCGATCACGCCGCCAGGTGGTGGCGGCAGGTGTCGAGCAGGGCGTGGATCTGCTCCGTAACGGCTTCCATACCGTCCTCGCCCAGGCGTGCAAGGGTGTCGCGCGACATGTCCCCCAGGGACTGAAGCCCGAGGGACGGCGCGCTGCTGACCAGACGCTGGCAGGCGTGCCGACAGCGATGGGTATCCTGATCTTGCAGGGATGCCTCGAGTTCCCGGATCGCGGCGTCCAGTTCGGTCCGGAAGGCTTCCAGAAGTTGTCTGGGCAGGTTCGCGCCGATCATGTCGATGGATCCCACGCCTGTTTCGGCGGGCAGGTCCTGCAGGAGAAACTCGGCGATGCTGCGGAGAAGCACGCCCTGATCCAGCGGCTTCTTCAGCATGCGGACATGGGCCAGTGTCGCCAGCAGCGACTTGCCGTCGCTGTCGGTTTCCACCGACATGGCGATGACGGGGGTGCGGTCCCCTGCGGCGCGCCGACGCACGAGGAACATCGGGCCGGTGTCGTGTTCCATGTGCAGGTCGAGTGCGATGATGTCCGGCTGCTTCTCGAGTTGCTCGCTCGCCTCTTCGAACGATCGTGCCCAGCGGACCCGGAGCCTCGTCTCGCTCAGATAGTGGCGGAAGAGCGCTTCGTCCGTGGCGTTCGCCTCGACGAGGAGGATCTCTCCCTCCAGTTCCTGCGGATCGACATGCTCGAAACTCAGCAGGTCCTCGTGTCCGACGCCCTTGAGATAATCGGCGACGAGGATCGGCTCGTGGAAGCGCACCCCGATCTCGTGCAGGACGCCCGCCCGGTGGGTACAGCGGACGACCTCGCCCTCGATCACACAGGGCCCCGTCACACGATGTTCGAGCACGATGGCACAGGGCGAGCCGGGGTGCACGAAGGCGTTGTGCAGGAGACTGATTCCCCCGCTGGACAGATTGCGGCACGCGAGTTTGAGGATCTGCGGTGCCGCGCCCGGCTGCTGCAGACGCACATGGACGGATTCCCGGACGAACGGCATGCGGGCGTGGCGCCGGCGGACATGCCCCCGCCCTCCGTCGGACCCCTCCAGCCGACGGACCACCGACTCGAGGTCCGTTCCCCTGATCCCGAGCGTGTTCGGTCGTCGTCCGGACGGCTTCTCGGACATGCGATCCCCCTGGGCTGCTCCCATGTGTCGGCATGGGGGCAAACCCGATTGACGACGGGCTCGTCGCCCAGCGGTTTTCCTGTGGGCAATCCTCACGAACCGCCGAACGATTCCCCCTGATGGGGGGCGATCCGATCGTGCGGCACGCCACGGGACGAACTCCCAGACCTGCGCACGGTTTATCAGATGTCCAGGTTCTTGACCTCCAGCGCGTGGTCCTCGATGAACTTGCGACGCGGCTCGACCTGCTCGCCCATCAGCGTCGTGAAGAGGTACTCGGCCTCCTGGGCGACATCGCAGCGCACCCGCAGGAGCGTTCGGCGGGCCGGGTCCATCGTGGTCTCCCAGAGTTGCTCGGCGTCCATCTCGCCCAGCCCCTTGAAACGCTTGATCTCCAGCCCCCGACGCCCGATCTCGTGGAGGGTCGGGAGGATGTCGCGCAGGCCGGCGGCCTCGACGGTACGGAACGCATCCTCCTCGGCGTGCTCGTCGCTTTCGGTCGCCTTGGCGCGCACGCTCGTCTCCCAGACGAATCGCGTGGGCAGGGCCTCACCCGTGACCGCCTCCTCGCGCTTGCGCAGCGCGTCGTCCAGGGCGATGTCCATCCTGGCGAGGTCCTCGGCGATGCGCTCGATCTCCCGGTTCTCGTGCAGTTCACGGATCATCGCGATGCCCGAGGCGTGGTCGGGTGCCCGCTGGGCCTCGTCGGCGTCCTGCTCGTCGTCGGCGAGGCGCAGGTTGCGATCGCCGACGATCTGGAGCGCCTCGTCCTCGCTCCACGCGTAGGCCTCGCCCGGCCCGTCGTCGCTGCGCCAACTGACGCGATGCGTGGGCAGCCTGCCCGACGGAGCCTCGGAACGCACACGGAGCAGATCGCTGAAGCGTACGCCGCGACGCTCGGCGATCTCGATGAGCTCCTCGAGGCGTTCGAGCAGGCTGACGAGTCGGCGCAGCTCGTTGCCCTCGAGGCGCCGGATCTCGCGGGCCACCCCGCCGCGCTCGTCGACGGCGCTCAGATCGCGGATGACGAGCGAGGCGCCCTCGAGCCCGAGATCGCTCAGGGCGGCATCCAGCGCGCGATCGTCGATCACATACCGGCTCTTCTTGCCCCTTGAGACCTGATACAGGGGCGGTTGGGCGACATAGATCCGGCCCTGGCGGATGAGCTCGGGCATCTGGCGGAAGAAGAAGGTCAGCAGCAGCGTGCGGATGTGGCTCCCGTCGACATCGGCGTCGGTCATGATGATGATCTTGCCGTATCGCAGGCGGCTGATGTCGAAGTCGCCCCCGATCCCACAGCGCAGGGCGGCGATCAGCGTGCGGATCTCCTCGAAGCCGAGGATCTTGTCGATGCGGGCCTTCTCGACATTGAGGATCTTGCCCTTGAGCGGGAGGATGGCCTGCGTCTCGACATCGCGTCCCTGGGTGGCGCTCCCGCCTGCCGAGTCACCCTCGACGATGAACAGCTCGGAGGCGTCGACATCCTTCGTCTTGCAGTCGCGCAGCTTGTGGGGCATCGAGCCGCTGTCCAGAGCGCTCTTGCGTCGCGTCAGTTCGCGTGCCTTGCGGGCGGCCTCGCGCGCCTGGGCCGCCATGACGCCCTTGTGGCACAGTTTCTTCGCCTCGGACGGATGCTGCTCGAGCCAGTCGCCCAGCGCCTCGCCGACGGCCTGCGAGACGAACTGCTCGATCTCCGGATTCAGCAGTTTCTCCTTGGGCTGGTTGTTGAAGGTCGGGTCCGGGAGTTTGACGCTGACGACAGCGATCAGCCCCTCGCGCAGGTCCTCGCCCGTGGGGGTCGGGTCCTTCTCGCGCAGCAGGCCCTCGCGCTTGGCGTAGGTGTTGAGCGTGCGCGTCAGGGCGACCTTGAAGCCCTGGGCGTGCGTGCCTCCGTCCACATTGTTGATGTTGTTGGCGAAGGTCAGGAGCGTCTCGTTGTATCCGTCGTGATACTGCAGGGCGACCTCGCAGGACATGCTCTGCTCGGGGTCGTCCTTGCGGATGTGCACGGGCGTGGAGACGGCGTTCTTGCCCTTCATCAGGAACCGGACATACTCCAGCAGGCCCTGCTCGGCGCGGAATGTCTCGTGGCGGGGCTTGCCGTCGGGCCCGACGCGCTCATCGCTCAGGCGGATCGTGACGCCCGGGTTCAGGAACGCCAGCTCGCGCAGGCGGTTCTGGAGGATCGAATACTGGAAGGTGACATCCGGGAAGATCTCCGGATCCGGGCGGAAGGTCACAGCCGTGCCCTTCGTGCGCGTGCTCCCGGCGGGGATGGGGCCGACCTCGTGGAGCGGTTCGATCACCGCTCCACGCTCGAAGGCCATGCGATAGACCTTGCCGTCGCGGTAGACCTCGACCTCGAGGCGCTCGCTCAGCGCGTTGACGCAGCTGACGCCCACGCCGTGCAGCCCCCCCGAGACCTTGTAGGCGCTTCCTTCCTGCCCGAACTTTCCCCCGGCGTGCAGCTTGGTCATGACGATCTCGACCGCGGGCTTGCCGTCGAGATTCGGATCCTCGTGGCGAACGGGATCGACGGGGATGCCCCGACCGTCGTCGACGACGCGCACGGAGCCGTCGGCCTCGATCGAGACGCTGACCATGGTGGCATGGCCTGCCATGGCCTCGTCGATGGAGTTGTCGACGACCTCGTAGACGAGGTGGTGCAGGGCGTTGATCCCCGTCCCGCCGATGTACATGCCGGGGCGCTTGCGGACCGCCTCCAGGCCCTCGAGAACCTTGATCTGGTCCGCCGAGTACCCGCCGTTCGCATCCTGTGAGGGACCTTTCATGCCCGGATCCCCCGTGGGCTGTGCCATGACATCAACGCTGTGCTCGCTCATGGTGTGTGTCGAAGGTTCGGGTCGCATCGGCGTCCCGGATGGTGCAGCGTCGCCCGCTCAGGGGCCTGGATTCGCATACTTTATATTAGGGCGCTCAGGGCAAAAAGTCGCCTCTGTCGCGTTCTGCGGGGCGGTTGGACGGGCCTTGGGCGGATGCCCCGCTGCGATGCTGTCGGGCGGGCTCACGGGCGGATCTGGACGATGCTGTCGCCCACGCTGAGCAGGCCGAAGACCAGCCGGATGTCGTCGTCGGCGAGGCGGACGCAGCCCATGGACAGGTTCTGCCCAATGCTCTGCGGATCGATGGTCCCGTGCAGCCCGTAGCCGACGAGGACGCTGGAGTCGCCGATGCCTTCGAGCCCGACCCAGTACTCGCCGATGGGGTTCTTCGGATCGTCGGCGCTGAAGCGTTCGCCCGTGCGCGGGTTGGTCCAGGCGGGGTTGGCCAGCTTGTTCTTGACACGGAAGATGCCCACGGGCGTCGAGTCCTGCTCGCCCAGGCCCGTCGGGAACGAGCGGATGTAGATCCAGTCGCTGGGCGAGTCTCCCGGCCCCCAGTAGAGGTCCAGGCGGTAGTCGCGCTTGTGGACGATGGCATGGAAGGGCCCGCGGATCAGTTTCAGCGTCTGGCCCTCGCGGACACGCTTGGGCGAGGGGATGCGGTTGATATCGAGGATCGCCCGCCAGTCGACGCCCAGGTTGTGCTTCTTGACGATGGTGCTCAGGAACTCGCCCCGGGCCACGGTGTGGGTCAACGCGATCGGGTCGCCCGGCCAGACATTCGGGCTGAACACGAGGCGCTCGTTGAGGTCGGTCAGCAGGTCGCGGGCCATCTGGCGATCGGCGTCGCTTGCGTCGCGCAGGTGCAGCGCCCGGTTCAGGACAGCCCGGGCGGCGACGGGATCGCCCTTGGCCTCGAGGATCTGCGCCTCGTCGATGAGGCGGGCAAAGGCGCTGCGCTCCCCGGGGCGCTCGTTCGACGGGCGCTCCCCTTCGTGCTCGCCTCCGGTCTCCGGCGATGGCGTGTCCTCGGGCTCGCGGGTCGTCGACGCCAGCGCGGGCACCCGTGCAGGTGGTGTCCGGCCATCTTCGGGCGCCCGTCGGTCGCCCATCGCCCGCTCGACCGCCTCGCCCAGCGACCCGGACTCGCGCTCACGCACGCGTTCGAGTGATCGCGGCAGATCGACCAGCGGCGAGACCGTCGCATCCGCGCGGGCCTGTGGCTCGGGGTCGGGCTTGCGGGGAGCAGGTGGGCGGTCGAGCCAGCCGCTGATCACCCACGCCGAGACCCCCGCGACGAGAAGCAGCAGGAAGACACGCAGCCTGGGGATCCTGCGCCTGCGTCTGCGATACATGTAACTGCGCCCTGATGACACCGACGACTGCGATGGCAGACCCATGCCCGTCTCCCTTCCGTGGGGTCGGCCCGGAGGTGCTCAGGATCGGTCGAGCACCCGCCGATCCGTCACGACGCGATCCACCGGACGATCGTGGCGATCCGTCGGGACAGAGTGTACCACCTGGCACTCGAAGCAGACCCCGACGACAGGCGTCTGTGGACGCATTCTGGACAGAAAGCGGTCGTAGAAGCCCCCGCCGCGACCCAGCCGGTTGCCCGAGGCATCGAAGGCAAGCCCCGGGACGATGACCATATCCAGTTCATCGGGGGCAAGGCGTCGGGCGTGCTCGGGTGCCTCGCGGATGCCATGGCGCCGGATGCGGGCCGCCTCCAAGGAGTCCAGCACGCCCGCCTCCATCTGCCCCGACTGCCAGTGCACGATCGGCACGCACACGGTGCGCCCCTGCGCGATCAGCGTCTCGAGGAGCGGATCGAGGTCGGGCTCGCCTGCCCCTGCGAGATAGGCGCAAACGGTCTGAGCGTGTGCCAGATCGTCCAGCGAGGCGAGGCGTTCGACGAGGCGGGCGCTCCAGTGGGCGGCATCATCCGGATCGATCCTGGCGCGCAACTCGCGCATCGCGCGTCGCAGGCTCGCCTTGTCGCTTTGCCCGCCGGGCATGCTCAGCCCTTCTTTCGCCTGCGCTCGCGCAGCGTGCGGATCCGCTCGAGCCGCTCGCGCAGGATCTTCTCGGCCCCGTTCTCCGTCGGTTCGTAGTAGCGTCGATCGACGCCGAGGTAGTCCTGCCCCGTGATGCCCTCCGGTGCGTCGTGGCTGTACTCGTAGCCCCGATCGCGCCGACGCATCGCCTCGCTTCCCCGGCGCATGCCCTCGGGGCTCGTGTTCGGATCGCGCAGGAAGAAGGGCACGGGCACGGTTCTGCCCTCGCGGACTTCCTCGATCGCACGCTCGATCGCGAGATACGAGGCGTTGCTCTTGGGTGCCAGGGCGAGATAGGTCGCCAGTTGTGCGAGCGTGATCCGCGCCTCGGGCATCCCGATCCGCTCGACGAGGCTCCAGGCGCTCTCGGCGATCACGATCGAGCGGGGATCGGCGTTGCCGATGTCCTCGCTGGCAAGGATCGCAAGACGGCGGGCGATATAGCGGGGGTCCTCGCCGCCCTCCAGCATCGCCGCGATCCAGTAGACGGCGGCGTCGGGGTCGCTCCCGCGCACACTCTTGATCATCGCGCTGATCATGTCGAAGTGCGAGTCGCCGCGCACGCTGTAGGCCATCGCCTTGCGCTGGATGGAGTCCTCGGCGACCGCGCGATCGATCACGATCGGACCGCTCGTTTTCCCCTTCCCGCCCTCGCCCGCGTGCTTCGTGCCCTGGCGCTGCGATTCGACGGCGACCTCCAGGGCCGTCAGCGCCCGCCGGGCGTCGCCCTCGCACTTGACCGCCCACACGCGCAGGGCGTCCTCGTCGATGCGCAGATCCAGACCTCCGAAACCCCGCTCGCGATCGCGGATCGCCCGGCGCAGGATCTCCATGATGTCGTCCACGCGCAGGGGCTCCAGACGAAAGAGCGTGCTCCTGCTGACCAGGGCGCTGTTGCAGGCAAAGAGCGGGTTCTCCGTCGTCGCGCCGATCAGCGTGATGACGCCCCGCTCCGTGTCGGGCAGGAGCACATCCTGCTGGGCCTTGCTGAAGCGATGGATCTCGTCGAGGAACAGGATCGTCCGCTGCCCGCTCGTGGCGAGGCGTTCCTCGGCGTGCTCGATGATGTCGCGGATCTGGCGGACGCCGACGCTCGCCGCGTTCTCACGCGCAAAGTGCCGGCGCGTCGTGTGGGCGATGACCTCGGCGAGCGTGGTCTTGCCCGTCCCCGGCGGGCCGTGGAAGATGAGGCTGGTGATCGCGTCGCCTTCGAGCATCCGGCGCAGCAGGCGCCCGGGTCCGAGGATGTGCTCCTGCCCGACGAAGTCGTCGAGGCTGCGAGGTCGCATCCGCATCGCCAGGGGCATCACGCCCTCCGACGCCGATGCCCGTCTGCTGGCCCAGAGGTCCGCCATCGGTCGATTCTACGGACAGGCCCCGAACGATCCGCCGAGCGGGTCTTGCAGGCCGCTTTGCAAGTGCTAACATCGGACCCGATGATCCTCAAGATCGCGATCATCCTGGCGCTCTGGGTGCTCCTGGCGCTGCTCGTGCGTGCCCTCCTGCGCAACCCGTGGGGCACGGTGCCGCACGGCATCTTCTGGCTGCTGGGCGGGCCATACCGTCGCTTCGTGCACCACCTGCGGGTGATCGGGCGTGCGGACCTCCTCCATCATCCGCCCCCGGGTCCGCTGATCATCATGGCCAATCACACGGCCGGGGTCGATCCGATCCTGATTCAGTCCGTCTGCACGCGTCCCATCCGCTGGATCATGGCCGAGGACATGCGCGAGCCCGCGCTGGCGTGGATCTGGGACCTCTTCGGCGTGATCTTCGTCGATCGACGCACCCGCCGGGCCCAGGGACTGCGCGAGGCGATCCGTCATCTGCGATCAGGCGGGGTCGTCGGGATCTTCCCCGAGGGTGGGCTGGAGCGTCCGCCGAGGCGTCTTCGCCCCTTCGAGCCGGGCGTGGGCGTGCTGGTGCAGCGGACGGGTGCTCCCGTGCTGCCGGTCGTGATCCGCGGCACGCCGCATGTGTCGCCCGCCTGGGCGAGCCTCTGGCGCCCGAGCCGGAGCGTGCTGGAGGTGGGGGACCTGATCGAGATCCCGCCGGACAAGGCCGGTGATGCCCGCGAGGTCACGCGCCTGCTCGAGTCGCGCTTCCGCTCGCTGACGGGCTGGGACGAGGACACATCCCGGGAGGCGGCTATCGATCCTGCCCGGGCGGCAAGCGCCGCATGAATCACCCGCCCCGGCGCTGCAACGCTTCGAGCCGCTTCTTGTGAATCTCCCGGTCGGGCTCGAGCATGATGAGCGCCTCGATGTGGCGCTGCGCATCGTCGCGTCTGCCCGCCAGCAGGGCCATCTGGGCCGCCAGTTCCCGGAGTTTCGCGTCATAGGGGGCGATCGTCGTGGCCCGTTCGCTCTTGGCGTGCGCACGCTCGTAGTCCTTCAGTCGCGCGTAGATCCGCGCCAGGCGCACGCTGTATGCCGGCGAGTGCTCCTCGCGGGCGTCGAGCCATTCGAGGTGCTCGATCGCACGCTCGTCCTGTCCCAGATCCAGGAAGTGGCGGACCAGCCGTCGTCGGGGTGCGGGATCGACGGGGCGTGCCCGCGCCAGGGCCTCCAGCAGCGCCACGCCTTCGTCATCGAGCGGCCCCGCGTTCTCTGCAAGGAGTGGCGCGCACAGCACCGCCAGCACATCCGGATGGTCCGGATATGCCTCCAGCCATCGGCGCATCTCCTCGGCGGGCACATCACCGTCCGTATCGTCGCGTGCGAAGGACTCCCGACGGAGTTCGTGGATGCTCGGGTATCCCTCCGGGCGCAGCATGCCCCAGCGACGCAGATCGTCGCGTGCGTAGTCCAGGAAGTCCTTCATGAATTGCTCGCCGGAGATCCCCAGCACCGTGCGCATGGCCTGCGCCTCGCCGACACCTCGGGCGTACTGATCCATCAGTTCCAGCGGCGCTCGTGCCCCGAAGCGATCCACGATGAACTCGTACATCCAGTGTCCCTGGGCGTAGGCCTGCGTGCGATCGGTCGGCTCGATCGGGCGCACGAACCGGACATTGATCTCCTCGAGATCGAACAACTCGTCAGAGCGGAACTTCTCTGCCAGCAGGACGCACCAGTCCCAGCTGCGCGGCGCGTCCTCCAGATACACCGCCGCCGCCTCGGTGAACCAGTGCGGGATCCGGTTGCGTGTCCGGCTCAGCGTGACGGTGTGCGTGTACTCGTGCTGGAGCACACGCGCCCAGTCGTACTCGCCGACGAGGTGATTCGGGCCCTCGCGCGGCGCCTCCATCGCGATCACCGGCCCCGTGGCGGCGGCCATCGTGTGCACGCCCTTCATCCCGGTGATCCGCACGCTGAACCAGCGATGGTCCGGCATCAGCTCGATCACGGTCTTCTGCGCAGGCTCGTGATCGATGCCCGACGGTCCCGCGACCCGATCGTGGATGCGTTCCAGCACCGTCGGCATCTCGCGTGCGAGCACCTCGTCGATCCCGTCTCTGAATCGGATCACGAAGTGATCGCTCTCGATCGTGCGATAGGTCAGGAGTTCGTCGATGAGTTTCAGGCTGTTGGCCGCACGCACATTGAAGGGATCCAGACGCGTTGCGATCAGCAGTGCATCGCGTGCGGCTCCGTCGCGTCCGGACTGCACCTCCAGCAGGCCCAGCTCGATCACGGGCCTGGCCCAGGTCCGCAGGCGCTCGTGCGCGCGACGCAGATACTGCGCCGCCTGCTCGTACTGGCGGTCCTCGCTGAGCTGCACCCCCACGGCCAGCAGCGCCTCGGGCGCCCCGGGGCTGAGCTCGTCGTAGCGATCGAGCCACCTGCGGGCCTCGTCCTCGTCGAACGACGCCATCGCGCTGGCAGCCCGCAGCGCAACAGCCGGGCGCAGCCTCGGAAACCGCTCGAGCAGCCCGTCGAGGATCTGGGCCGCCCGTGCCGGGTCGTTCTGACGCAGACGCTCGCGTGCCCGGATCAGTTCCCCCTGCCAGCTTGGCTCATCCGATCCGAGCGAGCGGGCAAGCGCATCGAGACGGTCCGCGGCCTGCAATGCCCGATCGAAGTCGAACGAGTCGACGAAGTGATTCCCCAGCAGGAACCACGCCTGGCTGAGCCCCGCGTTCAGGCTCAGCGCTTCGAGCGAGGCCTGGATCGCCTCGCTCCGGTTGTCCTTGTCGAACAGCAGTTCGCTCTCGACCAGACGCGCCCGCCAGCTCAGGCGGTCGAGCTCGTCGCGTGCCCGTGCCAGCAGCCCGCTCATCGTCTGGTAGTCCGCCCGCACGCCCTGGCGGATGCGATCATCGTCTTCACCCGCCGCCCGCCTCGTCCCTCCCAGACGCTCGCGCAGCATCAGCCCCCGGACGCCCTCGGCCAGCGTGTCGGCGTCCTCGATCCGCTCCCGGGCAAGACGCTCGACCAGTTCGTCGAGCACGCGGTCGGCGTCGTCGAATCGCCCCAGGCCGGCCAGAGCATCGGCACGCAGGCTCAGGGCTTCGATCGAGGCGTCCTCGCCCAGAAGATCCAGCGCCTCGCGCAGCTCGCCCCGCAGCACCATCGCGCGGGCGCGCAGGAGCACGCGCGTCGCCGGATCGCGCAGGCTCGGATCGTCGATCGCGCCCCGCTGCAGGGCCAGGACCGCACGCTCGCCGGGGCTGGTCAGCTCCGACACATCGATCAGTCCGTGGCGCAGGCGGATCGCGTGCCGTTCGCTCTCGCTCAGGTGCGCCGACGCGAGCAGGCGTTCGATCGCCGGGGCCGGTGCAATCTTGGGCAGTTGCCCATCCTGGGCCGTTGCCACGCACGCGAGCAGCCCCAGCGCGAGCAGGATCGCCCTCACCGCGGGTCCTCCGGGTGCAGCGAGCCCCGCCAGGGGGTGATCTCGACATTCCAGCCGATCTCGGGCACGCTCGTGTTGAGGCGGTCCGCCGGGATCGAGCCGTTGACCTCCTGTCCGATCAACTGGATCGTGGACTCGTTGCCGTTGACCGCCCGGGTCCATGCCGCCCGCGGCAGCAGGTCGCTCCGCCGGTACCACAGGCGGATCTCCGCCAGTTCCAGTTCGTCCTCGTAGCCCTCCCTGGGCACGAGGCGCAACTGCCAGGTCGGCACGCGTTCGTCCAGCAGCCACGCCCGCACGCCCTTGTCCAGCGCCTGGGTCCCGTCCTCGCTGGGGAGGAGCTCGGCCTCGAACCGCTCCAGGATCTCCTCACGCTTCTGTCCGATCGGGATCGGGAACGGCCCCTCGCCCAGACGCAGGGGATCGAATCGTTCGCCCGGGGGCACGACCTGTCGTTTGAAGATCTGACGCTCTTTGGGCAGGCGTTCGACCAGCCACTGCCCGTCGAAGATGTAACTGCGCTCTTCGCCACGCTCCAGGCGACCGTCGAACTCCAGCGTGTCGAAGTGCACTGCGAACTTCCGCACGGGCGGATCGCCGTCCAGCGACATGAAATACAGCGTGCCGCTCCGGACCTGCTCGTCGCCCTCGAAAGGAAAGAACTTGGTGTACCGGATCCTGGCGCTCAGACTCCGCAGCCCCTCGTTCCTGCGTTCCAACGCCCGCAACAGGTCGTCGACGCTCTCGATCTGGTGCATCTCGTCATACTGACGATCCATCTGCGCCTGCGCAGGCGTCAGAATCAGCGTCGGGCGGACCGCCTCCTGAGCCGGCTCGTCCGCAGATTCGGACTCTTCCTCTGCGTTGGACTCTGCGTCGGGCCGATCCGCCTGCGAAGACCCGCCCCCGGGTGGCTCGCTGTGATGTGCTGCGTCCGCCTCGGGATGGTCCGCCGGGGCATCCGTCGCCCGGCCATCCGGAGCCAGCGCGACCATCGCCGCCAGGATTGCCGCCATCAGGATCTGAACCATCGTCGAACCTCCCTGCGTGCGTGCCGCTCCGATCCAAACCGCCCGCGAGCCCTTCCGTTGCCCAACGCTCGAGCCCCGCGATTTGTTCGCCGATTCCCCATGGTTCCCTTGGCACGCCGTCCCAATGTATACCGACGCGGCCTATGACCCATCGCCGAGTGTTGCGAGGAAATCCTCGAGGATGCGCACCGCAGCGATCTGGTCGCGCCGCTGTTTCTTCTGCCCGTGCGACAGGCCGCTTCCTGCCAGCGCCCAGTCCGCCTCGGCGCTCGTCAGGCGTTCGTCCTGATAATGGACCGTGCGTCCGCAGGCCTGCGCGAGGCGCTCGCCGAACCGGCGGACGAGGCGTGCGCGCGAGCCCTCGGACCCGTCCATGTTGACGGGCAGGCCCAGCACGATCTCGTCGCGCGGTCCCAGCAGATCGTCGATCGTGCGCACGATCGCGTCCATCAGCGCCCGCCCCTCGTCGCGCGAGATCGGAACCTCGACAAGCCCCGCGGGCGTCGCCACGCGTGTCACATCGTCGCCCAGGGCGAGCCCCGTGCGTGCATCGCCCAGATCGATCGCGAGGTACCGCATCAGCGCAGGCGCTCGCCCAGTTTCCCGTGGAGTCGCTTCAGGTCCTGCGCGCGATCCAGGGGCATGACCAGCGTCGCGTCCGGCGAGCGGACCACCACGAGATCCTCGCATCCCAGCAGCGCCAGCGTATGGGTCTCGTCCTCCTGGACCACGAGGCAGCCCGTGCTGTCCACGAGCAGGCAGGCGTCTTCGGGTGTCGTGCGATTGCCGTGCTTGTCCGGTTCGAGGGTGCGTGCGAAGCTGGGCCACGAGCCGACATCCAGCCAGCGCACATCCATGGTGACGCAGCAGATGGCCAGGTCCGGATCGTCCGATGCCGGCTCCATGATCCCGTAGTCGACGCTGGTCGCGGGCAGGCGGGGGTAGACCTCCTCCAGCACGCGGACGCGATCGGGCGTGTCCCACGCGTCGCAGATGCGCTGGATGCCTCTGTGATTCTCCGGGTGCAGGCGCGCAAGGGCGTCCATGATCGTGCGGGCATGGAAGACGAACATGCCCGAGTTCCAGCCATACTCGCCGCTGGCGACATAGCGCTCTGCGCGCCGGCGATCCGGCTTCTCGACGAACTCTGCGACCTCGTGGGCATGACCCCGGATCGGCGCACCGATCCGGACATAGCCGTAGCCCGTCGCCGGCTCCGTCGGCGTGATCGAGAAGGTCACCAGGCGCGACGGGTCCTCCTCGACCAGCGCATATCCCTCCTCCATGCGCGCACGGAAAGTGTCCTCGGGCTCGATCAGATGGTCGGCGGTGAGCACGCTGAAGACGGCGTCGGGGTCTCTCCTGTGCAGGACGCTCGCCGTCAGCGCGACCGCGTTGAGCGTGTCGCGCCCGCAGGGCTCGCCCAGGATCTGCTCGTCGCCGAAGGCGGGCAGGCGATCGCGGATGAGGGCGCGGAAACGCTCCGCCGTGCAGATGAGCCTGCGTTCGGGTGCGACGAGGCCATCGATGCGCTGCGCGGCACATTCGAGCAGCGACCGGCGCCGCCCCGTGCCGTCGGCGATGAGCGGCAGGAGCTGCTTGGGACGCTCGCGTCTGCTCAGGGGCCACAGACGGGTTCCCGATCCGCCTGCCATGATCATCGCATATCGGGCCATGATCCGGAGGATAGGGAGGCCTCAGGGGCTGCGGGCCGACAGCGCCCGCTGGAGCAGAGCGGCGGCGTCCAGGTCCGACGCGCCCGCGTCCTGCTCCAGCACCCGGCGCACGAGTCGCTCGGCCTCGCCCGGGCTTTCACCCAGCGACTCCAGCGCCGCGATCGTCTCGCGGGCGGCGGGGCCCAGCCCGCCCTTGACCTCGATACTGCGTGCGTCCAGAGCCGCCCGCTCGTGGGCATCGAGCATCGGGGCCACCTTCTCGGCGAGTTCGAGGACCATCGTCTGGGCGAGTTTCCTGCCGATCTCGGGCAGGGCGATGAGCGCCTTCGTGTCCTGCTCGGCGATCGCGCGGACCAGCAGGGCGGGCTCGATCGCCATGGCACGCAGGACCCGGCGAGGCCCCAGACCCTTGACGCCCGTCAGCAGTTCGAAGAGGCGGCGATGCTCGCGCCGCTCGAACCCGATCAGCCGCGGGACGAAGCTCGTGCCCTGATGGAGCGCCTCGAGCCACTGCATGGTGATGAGCGAGAGGGGCTCGCCCCGTCGTGGTTCGAGCGCCTCGCTCAGGTAGGCGGGGGTCAGCAGTTCGTAGGTCAGCCCGATGGGCAGGGCGATCTCGACGGCCCCCTGCTGAACCTCGACGAGCGTGCCCTCGATCCGTGCGATCATGGACATCAGCGTAGCGTGTGCGCCCAAAGGTGGCGATTCCGGGGGCATCGGGCCGATATCGCGCCCATGGACGGCGGTGCGCGCAGACGGGTCCTCCTGGTCGCCTGCGAGCGCTCCCTGTGCGGGCTGCAGGCCCAGGTCGATCTGATCGAGCCGCGCCCGCTCGTGCTGGGGGCGTTCGTCGAGGGGCGATGCCCGGCGGGCATGACCAAGCTGGGCGATCTGGGGGAACTGGACGAGGCCCGTGCGACGCGCCTGGCTCGGCGGGTGGACTGCGCCATCGTGAGCCTGCCCGCGACGCACGGTGCCGCACATCGTCGGATCCGGCGGGTGCTGCGCGAGGCACGGATCGCCCTGGTCGAGGTGCCGGCGGTCGAGGATCTGCTGGATCGTGCGCGGGTCGAGGGCGAGGGAACGATTCCGCGTGCTCGCACGATCGACCTAGCCTCGCTCGTCGATCGCCCGGCGAAGGCGATCGAGCGCGAGGCGGTGGGGAATCTCCTGCGGGGCAGGCGTGTGCTGATCACCGGGGCCGGCGGGTCCATCGGATCGGAACTGGCCCGGCAGGTCGCGGGCTTCGCCCCGGAGCTGCTGGTGCTGATGGAGCGGGGTGAGAACGCCCTGTTCGAGATCGATCGCACGCTGGAGCGCCGGTTTCCCGAGGTTCCCCGGCGGGCGCTGCTGCACGATGTGACGGACGAGGCGGGCACGCGCCGGAAAGTGCGGGAACTGGCCCCGCATGTGGTGTATCACGCGGCGGCTCACAAGCATGTCCCGCTCATGGAGGAGCATCCGCAGGACGCGGTTCGGAACAATGTGTTCGGGACGCGTTCCATCGCCGATGCGAGCGCCGAGGCCCGCGTCGAGCGGTTCGTGCTGATCAGCTCGGACAAGGCCGTGCGCCCCAGTTCGATCATGGGGGCGACGAAGCGTCTTGCCGAGTTGTATGTGCAGGCGCTCCAGGAACGCTGCGCTTCGACACGCTTCAGCATGGTCCGGTTCGGCAATGTGCTGGGGAGTGCCGGGAGCGTGATTCCCATCTGGAGTGCGCAGATCGCCGAGGGCGGGCCGCTGACGGTGACGGACCCGCGGATGACGCGCTACTTCATGACGATCCCGGAGGCTGCGGGTCTGGTGCTCCAGGCCTCGGCGCTGACATCGGATGGGGCGGCGCCGGTCTATGTGCTGGACATGGGCGAGCCGGTGCGGATTCTGGACCTGGCCAAGCGGTTCGTGCGAGCGCACGGATACGAGGCGTTCGTGGTGCCCGGGGGGGCGAGTGCACCGGACGAGGCGGCAGAGCCGGCGCTGGACGGTGCGATGCCCATCGTGATCACGGGGATCCGCCCGGGCGAGAAACTCCACGAGGCTCTCGCCTATGAGGACGAGGAACTGCGTCCGACGGCGCATCCGGGCATCCGGGCGCAGGTCGATCGCGGGTCGGGTCCGAGAATCGACGGCGACGCGATGATCGCGGACCTGCGTGGCGCGTGTGCGAGCGGGGATCGGGCGATCATTCTCTCAGCGATCCGGCGTCATGTGCAGATGATGCCCGAGCGGGCCGCCCTGCGGGCCGGATAGTTCTCGGAGGTGAGCCATGGCGAGTGGGAGTCTCGTGCGGGGCGTCGTAGAGCCGGATTCGCCCGGGGTGCTCAGCGCGCGGGCATCGGCGGACGATACAGAGCAGGCCATGAGCGAGCGAGAGCGCATCCTGCGGCAGACGGCGGAGGTCCGCGAGCGGGCCGAGGGCCTGCTGCGGGGGCTCCTCGACGCGCGGGCACGCACCCGGCGTCTGACACCCGATCCGATGCAGGTCGCGACGGGCCAGAGCGCGATCGACCGGGCCATCGAGTCGACACGCCGGATGGTCGAGACCCTCCGTCGGGCCTTCGAGGAGGCCAGCACGCAGATCAGCGAGGAAGACGCGATGCTGCTGCGGGCAGAGGACGATCGCATGTCGCCAACCCGCTGAGCCGAAGCCCGGCGTACGCTGTCTGCATGGAGCACCAGGCATCGCTGTGCGTGGTTCGGCTGAGCGAGCGGGCCCGCCTGCCGATCCGCCAGAGTCCACAGGCGGCGGGGCTGGATCTGTCCGCGTGTCTTGAGCGTCCCGTGGACCTCGAACCCGGGTCGATCACGCTGATTCCCACGGGCATCGCGCTGGCGATTCCCGAGGGGTACGAGGGACAGGTGCGCCCGCGATCGGGGCTGGCGTGCAGGCACGGCGTGACCGTGATCAACGCCCCGGGGACGATCGACAGCGATTATCGCGGCGAGGTGAAGGTCGGGCTGATCAACCTCGGGCAAGCGGCATTCACGGTCGAGGACGGCATGCGGATCGCGCAGCTCGTGATCGCGCCGGTCGCGTCGGTGCGGGTCGAGGAAGTCGAGGCCCTCGATGGAACGGTTCGCGGGAGTGGCGGCTTCGGCTCGACGGGCCTGCGATAGGGGGTGGCAGACACCCGTCCCGACGGCTCGGGCTGCGCGATCTTCACGAAACGGCCGGCTCAGGCGAGCAGTACCAGCAGCAACAGATGGAAGGCGAGCAGCAGCGTGCCGGGCACGACCATGCGCCATGAGACCCGGGGTTCACCCATCGTGAGCGTGCTCTCGATGGTCCAGGCGCATCCGCACTCGGGACATTGGATGGCACCTTTGGCGAAGGGGTAGGCGCACCTGGCGCATCGGATGTCGTCGCCCAGCCGCCATCGGAGACCTGCAAGCGCAAGCGCTATCCCCACCATGATTCCGAAGAAGCTCCCGCTGTAGGGCGGGCCGTTGGTTGCCATCGCGACTGCACCATTGAACACCAGGAGTCCCAGGCACAGCAGGCTCAGCGACACCAGCGAGCGTGTCGGGAATGCGGGGTCCTGGAGCCAGGGGGACGGATCGTGCCAAGGCCGGGGTTCCTGCGCGATCGTCCGTCGCACGGACCATGCGTGCAGGCGCGGCGTGGCGACGATCGCGAGTGCGAGCAGGACGCCCGGAACGATTATCCACGCGATGCCCAGTGCGAAGTCGTTCGCGAGCCCGAGGATCGCGTTGTTGATGAAAATGGAAGCGGGGGCAGCGATGATGAAGGCCGCCTGCATGGTCGCCGCGTTATACGCCCAGCGGGTGCGCTGGATCTCCTCGAGGCGGGCGGGCGTGATGAGCGGATCGTCGACGAGCGTCCGGTCCGACGCGGGAGATATCGCAGGCCTTTGGGTTTCGGGCATGGGCCTGGAGCGTACTCAGAGTTTGAGGCTGCCGAGCCCCTCGCCCAGGAAGCCCGCGTCTGCGGGCAGTCCGCCCTCGGTCTTCTGCTTCTGCTTGGCCTTCTCGCGCAGTCGCCGGAACTCGGGCGTTTCCTTGAGGATCTCCGAGGGGTCGCGGTCGTCGCGATCGCCCCGTCCTCTGCCCTTGGCTCGTCCCTTGGCGCCGGCGGGTGCCTTGGGGGGCTCCTTGAGTTGCTTGATGCTCAGGGAGATCTTGCGCGACTGCGGGTCGACGGCGATGACCTTGACCTGGACGACCTCGTCGGGCTTGACGACATCGGAGGGGTGATTGACGCGCTTCCAGTCGAGCTCGGAGATATGGACGAGCCCCTCGACGCCGGGCGCGACCTCGACGAAGACGCCAAAGTCCGCGATGCTCTTGACGCGTCCGGTGAGGGTGGCACCCTCGACGATCTGATCGCCGGCGGCCTCGAAGGGGTCCTGCTGGAGCTGCTTGACGCCGAGGCTGATGCGGTTGTTCTCCCAGTCGAGTTTGAGGATCTGGACCTTGAGGTGCTGGCCCTCCTGGACATGCTGGGCGATGGCCTTCTCGCTTGCGTGGATGCGTTCGTGGCTGAGGTCCGAGACATGAACGAGGCCGTCGACGCCGCCCAGATCCACGAACACGCCGAAGGGCATGATCTTGCGGACGGTTCCCTCGACGGTCTGCCCGACCTCGAGCTTCTCGCGGAGTTCCTTTGCCCGGCGTTCGCGTTCTTCCTTGAGGAGATTGCGACGGGAGAGGACGATGTTGCCCCTGCCGCGACGATCGATGCGATCGACCTGGCAGACCATCTTCTCGCCGATGAACTGGCTGAGGTCCTCGATGTGATCGAGGCTGACCTGGCTTGCGGGCATGAATGCCCGATGGCCCGCGACCTCGAGTTCGAGCCCGCCCTTGACGACCCCCGTGACGCGGGCCTCGATCGTCTGGCCCTTCTCCAGCAGTTCCCAGTCGGCCTTCTGAACAGCCCCGGGCAGGACGCAGTGGTAGAGGCTCTGCATCGGGTCGTACC
>WGEO01000174.1 GCA_015492715.1 Phycisphaerales bacterium
ATGGCGACCTCTACACCGTCCGTATCGACTACACGCCCGGCACCATGACCGTCAGCCTCGATGGACAGGAGATCATCAGCGCGAGCGTCGACCTCGCCACCGCCCTGAGCGTGCCCGATGGCGAGGCGTGGGTCGGCTTCACGGGAACCACCACCCGCATCTGGCAGACCAACGAAATCCACAACTGGTCGTTCGTCGCAGAGCCCGTGCCCGCCCCGTCGGCGCTCGCCGCCATGGGTATCGGGCTTGCCGGCCTCGCCTCGCGCCGCCGACGCTAACGCCCCAGCTGCCGCTCCAGCGAGCGACGCATCATCGAGCGCAGCATCCGCACCTCGACGGGGCTCAGGCCCGCCTCCGACAGATCCACCTCGATCGCCCTCAGCCAGCGTGCACCCGCACGCTGGTATTTCATCTCGCCCAGCAACGCCTCCTCGATCCCCGGCAGGTGCCCCGCGCCGTAGATCACACCGATCGTGCGCACATCCGGATTCGCGATGTACTCGCGCAGATCCTCGATCACCACGCGGTTACGCTCGTGCACCAGAATGTCCATCAGGCGTCCGAGCTCACCCCCCTGAGCCTTGATGATCTCGTCGGCCTGGGCCACGATGTCCACCAGCATCGCCTTGGTCAGCGCCCGCATCCGCGGGTTGGCACCCACCATGCGCACCATGAACGAGGCCGCCTTGCCCAGGAATCCGCGACCCTGCAGCAGGTCGAACAGCGGATCCCCCGTCGAGCCCGAGCCCCCGTCGTCGCCCACGACCAGACCGCCGCCCATCCGATCCACCAGCTCCTGCGCGCTCATGTCGCTGTTGTGCCAGTTGGGGCGGTCGTGCCGCATCGCCCCGAGCTGGAACACCAGCCCCAGCGCGTCGGCGAGCTGCTGCTGGATCCCCTCGCCGAACGACGAGACTTCCTCCGGCGCAGGCGGATACGCCGGGCTGGCGACGATGTCCGCATCGACCCCGTCGCCGCCCACCTTGCCGTCTGCGCCCAGGCTCGCAACATACCCGATCGTGCGCCCATTCGCGTCCACCGCGCCAAGGGCAAAGGGCCTGCCCCACGCGTCGCGCAGCGCCGACTCGACGAACACGCGCTCATCCGGATCGACCCGCGCCAGCAGATCGTCCACCCCATCGATGTCCCCGCCCAGCTCCCGGATGACATGGCTCAGCCAGCGCGCCCGACGCCTGCTGATCGCCGCTCGTAGCGCATCGCCCGAGACGCGCTCGCCATCGTCCTCGTATCCCACGCTCTCGAACAGCACGACATCCTGGGCGTCCAGGAAGGTCTGCAACTCGTGATAGAACTCGGCGTCGCCGATGTGCACCGCCGAAGCAAGGAAGATCGTCGGACCGTCGCCATCGATCGGGACATACGCCCGGATCGCGGCTTCCAGTCGCGCCCGCATCCCGTCATCGCTCTGGATCGTCCGCAGGAACCCGCCGTCGTCCTCGATCGCCTCGATCGGGCGCGCATCAACATCCCGGATCGCCCACGCGGGGCACGAGACGCCCATCAGGGCGCTGGCAAGGCAGGTCAGCAGACGCAGGCGACAGGACATGATACAGACTCCCAATTCCATTCCGGACCAGTAGGCTATCGGTTCGTGTTCGGAGCCCCGCAAGGCCCGTTGCACCAGACCAACGCCGGAAAGGACGCAAATGTTCGATCGATCCCGAACACGAACCGACCGGAGCAACTGATCCCATGAGTGCGCGGCTGTTCATGATCGGCCTGAGCCTTGTTTCACACCTGCCCAACCTGATCTGGGTGGGGCCACCCAATCCGCAGTTTACGATCACACGACGAGCCGCACGCGAGGATCTCGCACGCATGCGGGCCATGCCCAGGCCGCTGGAGCGTCCGGTCGTCGTGCTGGCCGGCTGGCGGTCCCCCGCTCCGGTCGGAAACCTGCTCACCCAGCGCCTGTGCAGGGCAACCAGCGCCAAACCGGACGACTTCCTCTCGATCTCCTATCCCCTGGCGGGGGACATCGAGCAGGTCACGGAGCGCGTCATCGAGCAGGTCGTCGAGCGGTTCGGCACGGGGGGCGAGGGCGAGACCGTCGAGGTCGATGTCGTCGCGTTCTCGATGGGCGGACTGGTCGCCCGACGGGCGGCCATGCCCGATCACGACACGCGCCTGCGCATCCGCAGGCTGTACACGCTGGCAACGCCCCATCGCGGCGCGCGCCTGGCATCGCGCATCGCACCCGATCCCGCCAGCCGGGACATGCGCGCCGGCTCGGACTTCCTCGAACGCCTCGATGCAGCGCTGGAGCACGCCGATTATGACCTCATCTGTTACGCGCATCTCAACGATCGCATGGTGGGTGCGCGCAACACCAGCCCGCCCGGGATCGACCCCTTCTGGGTCAGCGGCACGATCGCGCTGAGCCACTATACGACGACCACGGATGTGCGCATTCGTGCAGACATCGCACGCAGGCTTCGGGGCGAGGAGCCGCACGCCAAGGCAACCTCGACACCGCCGATGGACTGATACTCAGGTTGCCAGCAGGCGTCGTGCGATGCGGTCGATCGTCTTGCGATCGTCGCCCTCGTGGGCACGCCGGGCTTCCTGAAGCGTCTCGGCGAGCGCCGCGGGGCTGGTCAGCAGGGCCGCAGGGGGGATCGAGCGCTCACGGGCGATCTCGCGCAGCAGGCGTCGCTCGTGGCGAGAGACGCCCAGACGCCGGGCCATCGCGCGAAAGGCGAAGTCGCTCGGGTCGCTGTCCAGCGAACGGCGCCACAGCAGGTACACGGCGCCCAGCGAGGAGACGACAAAGACGAGCAGACAAATGCCCACGATCAGCCAGAACTCGCCCGGGCTGGAAGTCGGCGGCGATTCCGTGGTGATGAGTCGCAACGGCTCGGGCTGGGCTGCGAGCATCAGCATCGCTGCTCTCCGCCGATCGATGAAAGCCCGGGGGTGTTATCGGATGTCGTGCGTGCAGAAGTTGAGGCAAGCGCAGCGCGCCGGCGGTGGAGCGTGCGAATCAGGCGTGCCGCACGCGTGCGCACCCCCGGATCGGGGTCCTGGGCGGCCATCGTCTGCACATGCGCCAGCACGGCGTCGGTGCTCTTGGAGGAATCGCCCCGGGGCGATCGCCCCGCCGCATGCTCCGCGACCCAGAGGGCGCTGGTGCGGTGTGCGGGTCGTTCATCGCGCAGCATGGCGATCAGGGCGCTGGTGGCAGAGGGCGCGTAGAGCGTGTCGTGCTGGTCCTCGCCCGAATCCAGCAGGGCGCAGATGGCGTTGGCGCGCACGCGCTGGTGGGCATCCTGCTTGAGTTCGACGAGGGTCTGTCGTGTGGGTGTGTCCAGCGAGCCGCCGCGCTGACGCGCCATGGCCTCCACGGCGTTGGCGCGCACACGGGCGTCCGTGTGGCGCAGCGCCCATCGGACGGTCTGTCGTGCGGGCACGCTGTCGAGTCGCCCCAGCGCCTTGACCGCCGACGCGACGACGCGGGGATCCACGGCCTGCGAGGCGCTCTGCGTGACCAGCGCCACGAGCAGGCTCTCGATGCGATCGAGGATCTCCAGACGCGACGCGATGGCGATCGCACGCACGCGTTCGTCCGTCGAGCCCGACATCAGCACATGACGCAGGTCGACGAGGAACGCCTCGCCGTCGTGCGCATAGCGCCGGCGGGCGACCAGCAGACTGGCGGGCGAGAGCGAACTCCAGCAGTCCAGGCGTGCGTGATCTTCCGCCGCGATCCGGCGCACCCACGCGTGCGGGCTCCGCCGGAGTTTGTTCAGCAGTTCCATGTGTCGCCGACGCACGGGAGCCGTCGCGTAATGGTCTGCGCCGACCAGCGACCAGCGAAGCATCGCTCCGCGTGCGACCGGCTCGCTCGGATCCAGGCAGTAGTCGCGCAGCGTTGCCTCTGGGCTCTGGCGCATGGCGGCGTACCGGCTCAGGTCGTCCGTGTCGGCGAGCATGGGGTCGAGCACGGCACGGAGTGTCAGGTCGTCGTCCGCCAGTTGGGCTGCGACGCGGGGCAACTGCCTGCGCGAGGCCGTCGAGAGCGATTCGACGAGCGACCCGTCGGGCAGGGCGCTCTCGCGCGGGAGCGTCAGACGCATGCAGACCTCGCCCAGCTCGCTGGGAGGGGCGGGCGTCGTGCGCGCACGGACGGCGATGGTGCGCAGACGACGCGCACGCCCCGGCGAGAGAGACAGATGTCCCGCGGACAGCACGACCTCGTGATCACCCAGGTGATGCGCACGAGACACACGCTCGAGCGCAGGCTCGCCCAGGATCGGGTGCTCCAGCAGGCGGAAGGCGCACAGACGCGTCGCGGGCGCGTGCGAGAAACGCAGCACGCCACGCATCGCCTGGGCGGCGGGCTCCTCGCGTCGGGTCGGCAGGAGTTCACGGGCACGCCCGAAGGCCCCCAGCAGCAGCGCGCACAGGGCCACCCCCCGGCGCTGATGGTCGGCGATGCGCGACAGGGCACGCCGGGCGACTCGGGGCAGCGCCTGCGCAACTTCCGCAAGGTCCGCATTCGTGCGCGCAGAAGTGTCCTTCAGGTCCGGTTCGAGGATCTGAACGGGAAGGCTCAGGCTCGCGCAGGTCAGACGCAGCAGGGCCTGCTCGGCGACCTCGCTGGCTCGCTCGTCCAGCAGCAGGATGGGGAGGTGGGACACGAGCGCCGGATCTCCGGAGGCCTCGGCGAGTTCGGCAAGGGCCGGGGCGGCCTCAGGCTCGCCGGCGAGGGCGTCGAGGACCACCTGCCAGCGGTCGCCGGCGATCAGCAGGAAGTGGGAGCGGGCGTCGGCGGGGAGGTGATGCCAGAGTCGTGCGGTGCGTGCGAGGGCTTCGTCGGCCAGCCTCGCGCGGGCCGAGGCCCACCAGCGATCCCACGGAGCCGAGCGGGGCGAGACCGCGGGCGGGATGGTCAGTTCGAGCAGTTCGATGGCCAGGCGCGAGCGCTCGTCGAGGGAGGGAGTGATGGCGATGGCTTCTGCCAGGGCGGGCACGCGGGCCTTGGCGGGAAGGGAACGGATGAGGCGGATGCGTTGGTCCAGAGCGTCCTGCACGCGTGGGTCCCCGGGAGGCGTTCGGCGTGCCTCCAGTGCGGCATGGCTGCAACCGCGACCCACACGGGGGCCTATCCATAGTGGGCCATGCCGATCCTGACAGCATATCTAGGGGGTTGTGCTGGTGGGGCGAAACGACAGCGTCCGGTCATTTTGGGTTGGATGCCTCATTTATCGGGCAATCGTGCATTTCCTGTGCGTGATTTTGCTCTTGGCGATGGTATGATCGGGGCTGTCCGCGTGGAGGTGAGGATTCGGCATGAGGCCGACGCATGCTGGATGCGTGCGGTTTTTCCGGGGGTACCAGCTTCGCCATGACGGCGAGGAAGGGGAAACGACCATGACGGCACCCATCAAGAACGCGTTGCAGAGTTATCAGACCATTGTCTACGACCGGGTCCTGCATCCGGAGTGGTTCGACATGGTGGGTCGGCGTCAGGCGGGTCAGCGGGCCTGGGAGCTGGAGGCCTGGCTGACGCCCGGGGGGCATGTGCTGCGGTTCGAGCACGGCGAGCACCGTGTGAGCGAGTTGGTGACCTATCAGGAGGACAATCTCCCGAATCGGGGTGTGGTGCTGGCGTTGCCGAGCCTGAGCGAGAAGGATGTGGAGCACGAGTTCTCGGACCTTGGGATCACCTATTACACGGGAGTGACCTGCGAGACGCTGTCGCGGAATCTGTATCTGACGACGCTGGACGAGATGCGTGAGCACATCGTGGAGAATGACAGTCTGCATCATTACTGGGAGATGGGCGACGGGCCGTGCCTGAGTGTGCTGGACATGCAGGCGTTCAGCCGGGAGGTGCATGTGCAGAGTTACCATCTTCTGGCGTCGTCGGGCGTGGTGGTTCGGACGCAGACGATCTTCGAGCACGCGCAGGGGAGTCTGTGAAGGATCTGCGCGGGGCAGCGGTTTCGGTCGTGTTTTTCCGGACGGGTTGAGAATCGGGCGTGTCGCGCCGATGATTTGGCGTGATGCACGCGGATCTCCGGTTTCTTCCGGCTCGAATTATCAGGCCCCGCTGAGGGGCGGAGTCGGCGTGCGCAGACCTCGCGTGAGGCGGGCGGCATGGCGACGGCGGCCCTCGAGCGGGGCGGCCGCGGGGTGATTGGGTCGATACAGGCATTGGCGGGTTCGAGGCGCAGGGTCCGCGTGGGGCGCGGGCCGGAGGAAGATACGCGATGGGCAATGCGCAGGGTGCGACACAGCAGGGGGGCAGGCGTGAGAAGAACCGGTATCGGGCGACGCTGAACCTGCCCCGGACTCGTTTTCCGATGAAGGCGAACCTGGTGCAGAACGAGCCCCGGAGCCTGGCGCGCTGGGAGCGTCTGGGTCTGTACGAGCGTCTGCGGGAGCGGTCTGGCGAGCAGGCGCGCGGTCGGTTCGTGTTTCATGACGGTCCGCCGTACGCGAACGGGTCGATCCATCTGGGGCATCTGCTGAACAAGTGTCTGAAGGACTTCGTGGTGCGCAGTCGGCAGATGGGCGGGTGGGACTGTCCGTTCGTGCCCGGTTGGGATTGTCACGGGCTTCCGATCGAGCACAAGGTGATGACGGAGCTGGTCGAGAGCGGGAAGATCGAGCGTCTTCGCGATCTCGAGCCCGGTTCGCGTCATCTTGCGATCCGCGGGGCGTGCGAGAAGTATGCGCGCAAGTATCAGAAGCTTCAGGCATCGCAGATGCAGCGTCTGCTGACGCTGGCGGACTATGCGCATCCGTACCTGACGATGGATCCGTCGTACGAGGGCGCGGTGCTGGAGACGCTTGCGGAGATGGTGGGGCAGGGGCTGGTGTACCGTGCGCTCAAGCCGGTGCACTGGTCGATCGCGAACGAGACGGCGCTGGCGGAGGCCGAGCTCGAGTACATGGAGCGAGAGGACCCGTCGGTGTTCGTGGACTTCGAGGCGCGGGACGGGCGGGCGGTGTTCGAGGCGTTCGGTCTGTCGGATGAGGATGTCGAGCGTCTGGGGCTTGGGGCGCGTCCGAGTTTCATGATCTGGACGACGACGCCGTGGACGCTGCCGGCGAACCTGGCGATCGCGGTGCAGCCTCGGTTCGTGTATGCGCTGGTGCGGATGGACGGGAATGTGACGGTGCTGGCGCGCGATCTGGTGGAGAAGGTGGCGTCTGCGGGCGGGGCGCAGGATGTGGAGGTGCTGGCGGAGGCCCCAGGCGAGCGTCTGGTCGGGCTGGGCTACTGCCATCCCTTCATCGACGAGGTGCCCGTGGGTGAGAGTGTCGATCGGGTGTGGACGATCGTGGGGGCCGAGTATGTGACGCTCGAGGACGGCACGGGGCTGGTGCACACGGCGCCGGGGCACGGGAGCGAGGACTTCCAGACGGGGATCCGGGAGGGGATCGCGATCTACTGCCCGGTGCGTGAGGACGGGACCTACGACGAGCGGGTGCCGTCGTGGCTTCGGGGTGTGGATGTGTTCCGGGCGAACGAGTTGATCGTCGAGCGTCTGCGCGAGAGCGGGCACCTGTTCCATCATCACGCGTACCGGCACAGTTACCCGCACGACTGGCGCAGCAAGACGCCCGTGATCTTCCGCGCGACGGAGCAGTGGTTCATCGGGGTGGACACGCCCATGCGCGAGGGCGGCAGGACGCTGCGCGAGTTGGCGCTGGAGCAGGTCGCCTCGCCCGAGGCGGTGCGGTTCGTGCCCGAGTGGGGGCGCAATCGTCTGCGCGGGATGCTGGAGAATCGTCCGGACTGGTGCATCAGCCGGCAGCGATCGTGGGGGCTTCCGATCCCGGCGTTCTTCACGGACGACGGGCGGGTGCTGCTGACGCGCCAGAGCGTGCGCAGCGTGGCCCGGGTCTTCCGCGAGGAGGGCTCGGACGCGTGGTTCCGGCACGACGCGGCGCACCTGTTGCGTCATTACGACCCGGGTGAGGACCCGGATGTCCCGGCGGAGGTCGGCGAGGTCGTGCGTGAGCGGGTCGGGACGCTGCGCAAGTGTGAGGACATCCTGGATGTGTGGTTCGAGTCGGGTTCGAGCTGGAACGCGGTGATGCGGGAACGCTCGAGGAGCGAGGAGTGTCCCGAGGGGTGCGACTATCCGGTGGATCTGTATCTGGAAGGGTCGGACCAGCATCGCGGGTGGTTCCAGTCGAGCCTGCTGGCGGCGCTGGGGGCGACGCGGACCGCACCGTTTCGCAGTGTGCTGACGCACGGGTTCATGGTCGATCGCGACGGGTTGAAACTGAGCAAGTCCAAGGGCGACACGATCGAGTCGCTCTTCGAGCGTCATGGCGCGGATGTGCTGCGATGGTGGGTGTCGAGCCTCGCCTACGAGGGCGACATGAAGGTGGACGAGGAGTTCTTCCGGCTGGCGGGCGAGAGTTATCGCAAGGTGCGCAACACGCTGCGGTTCATGCTGGGCAATGTGGGGGATACGGGCGTCGCGGAGGCGCGTCGGCGGCTCGGTGAGGGGGTCGATCCGTGCACGCTCGAGGCCTGGGTGCTGGAGCGTTTCGGCGAGCTACACGCGAAGGTGCGTGAGGCGTACCTGAGTTATCGATTCCGCGACGCGCACGCGATGCTGTACGACTTCTGCAACGATACCCTCAGCAGCGTCTACCTGGCGGCGATCAAGGATCGCTTGTATTGCGATCCGGTCCGGAGCGAGCGTGCGCGGCGGGCGCGGGACGCGCTGTGCGTGCTCGGCGAGGGGTTGTGCCGCCTGCTGGCGCCGATCCTGTGCCACACGGCCGACGAGGCGTATCGGGCGCTCGTGGGAGCGGGCGACGATGACATCGAGACCTGCGTGCACCTGCTGGACTTCGGCGAGGCGTTGGAGGTTCGCGCCGATGAGCGATGGGCGCGGGTGATGCGGGTGCGCGACGATGCGCTGATCGCGCTGGAGCGTGCCAAGGAGCAGGGGCTGGAGAATCCGCTGGACGCGGGGCTCGTCGTCGGCGACGACGGCACGCTGGAGGCGTTCGACCTGCGCGACATCGGCGATCTGTGCGGCGTGAGCCTGGTATCACTCGAGCCCGGGGGCGAGGGCGTGCGGGTCGAGGATCTGCGCGAGCGGTATCCGCGCTGCGAGCGGTCGTGGAAGCGAGGGCCGGATGTGCGTGAGCGGAGCGACGGCGGGATGCTGAGCGATCGCGACGCCGAGGCCGTCGGGGTGTAGGGACCCATATCGCGCGTGCCGTCTGGCGCGATTGCAGAGGCTCTGCGCGGGCGAGCGGGGCCCGGGAGCGGTGGCAGGGTCGTCGGATGGTCCAGTGACCGGTCGTGCGGGCCGATGCTTGTTGCCATGGAGCAACAGCACGAGGGAGGGTCGGCGGGCGGTGGGTCCGAGAATCCGGCGCAGGCGCTGCGTGAGTTGGTGCATGAGCTTGCGACGCTGCTGGACGGGTCTCGGCGCTGCCTGAGCCTGGCACAACGGGATCTGGACGCGGGTCGCGAATCGGGCGAGTCGAGGCGTCAGCTGGAGACGGTGCGCGGCGCGCTGGATCGGATGGCGGATCTGGTGCGGTGCGCCATGAGCGGGGCGGCGGTCTCGATCGGGAGCGATGCGTTGGGGACCTGCACGCCGGTGAGCCTTGCCCAGGCGGTGCGTCATGCGCGCGATGTGCTGGAGATGCGGGCCGCTGCGTGCGGGGCGCGGATCGTGCTGCGTCTGGGTGACGGGGTGGAGGACCTGCCCGCGGGTCGGCTGTATGTGGTGGTGCTCAACGGGATCCGCAACGCGATCGAGGCGATCGAGCGGGACGGGCGCCCCGGGAGTGTGTTCGTGTCGTGCATGATCGAGGGGGGCGAGGTGTCGCTGGAGATCAGCGACGACGGTCCGGGGCTGGACGGGCAGGTGCACGGCTCGGGCGTGGGGCTGGGGCTGTCGCGCAGCATCGTCGAGGCGATGGGTGGGAGCCTCGCGTTGGTCGAGCGGGACGAGGGCGGCGCGTGCCTGCGTGTGCGGGTGCCTGCGCCCGTGGGCGGCGGGGGCGTGAGGATCGGCCCATGAGCGCGTGCGTGCTGGTGGTGGACAACGACGCGATCGTGCGCACGAGCATTGCTCATCTGCTGCGTGAGGATGGGCACGAGGCGATCGCCTGCGCCTCGGGGGAGGAGGCGCTGGAGACGCTTCGCAGGCGTGAGGACGAGGGAGCGCCCGTCGATGCGGTGATCTCGGATGTGTCGATGCCCGGGATGAGCGGGACGGACCTGCTGCGCGTGATTCGCGAGCGCTTCGAGGGCACGGGGGTGGTGCTGTTGACGGGCTACGCCACGATGGAGAGTGCGGTCGAGGCGATGCGTCTGGGCGCGTGCGACTATCTGGCCAAGCCCGTCGTCGACGAGGAGTTGCGTTGTGCGCTGGCGCGGGCGCTTCGTGAGAGCGCGCTGGCGCGGGAGAATCAGCGTCTTCGCCGGCGTCTGGACGATCGTTCGGCATTGTCGCGTCTGATCGGGCAGGATCCCCGGATGCGTCGGGTGCACGAGCTGGTCGAGGCGGTGGCGCCCAGCCGCACGACGGTGCTGATGTGCGGCGAGTCGGGCACGGGCAAGACGCTGGTGGCGCGGGCGATCCACGAGCGGAGCGATCGGGCGGACGGACCGTTCATCGACCTGGCGTGCGGGTCGATTCCGGAGTCGCTCCTCGAGAGCGAGTTGTTCGGGCATGTGCGCGGGGCATTCACGGGTGCCGTGTGCGACAAGGCGGGCAAGTTCCTCGCCGCGAACGGGGGAACGCTGTTTCTGGATGAGATCAACAGCGCGTCGGCGTCGATGCAGTTGAAACTGCTGCGTGTGATCCAGGATCGCCGGTTCGAGCCCGTGGGCTCGAACGAGACGATCGAGGTGGATGTGCGTCTGGTGCTGGCGAGCAATCAGGAGTTGGAGGATCTGGTGGCGGCGGGGGAGTTTCGCGAGGATCTGTACTACCGGATCAATGTGGTGCGGATCGATCTTCCGCCCCTGCGGGAGCGGTTGGGAGATGTGCCGCTGCTCGCCGAGCGTTTTCTGGCGCGGATCTGTGATGAGTTGGGGCGGACGATCGTGGGGTTCAGCGACGAGGCGATGGCGGCGTTGATGGCGTACACCTATCCGGGGAATGTGCGGGAGTTGGAGAATCTGATCGAGCGTGCGGCGGTGCTGTGCCGGGGTCAGACGATCGGGCTGGAGGATCTGCCCGGGCATGTGATCGGGCGTGACGATCGGCCCGCGTCGGCGCGTCCTGCCGTCGGCGGGTCGCTGTGGAATCGTCGCCCGCTGGTCGAGGCGCTGCGTGAGCCGGAGCGTCGGATCATCGAGGAAGCGCTTGCGGCCAACGGCTGGAATCGTAGCCGCACCGCCGAGGCACTCGGGATCAATCGCACGACGCTGTACAAGAAGATGCGTCAGTTGGGGATCGATCTTCCGGCGTGATCAGCCGTCGAGGGCGTCCTCGAGGCGGTCGAGGTTCTCTTGCATCATCGAGACGAAGCCCTGGCCTGCGGACTGGCGCCCGAGTGAGAGCGTCTCGACCGGGCTGAACCAGACCGAGCGGATGTTGAACCGCTGCTCGAGGAGTTCGATGGTCTCTTCCAGCGGGGGGGACTCCCAGAGCATGATGCGTGGCGCCTCGGGTGAGGCGTGTTCCAGGGCGTGCTCGATCTGGGCGAGGTCGTCCTCGGTCAGTGGGGTCTGCGGGTCGAGTCCGAGGTTGTGGATGGGGAAGTCGTATCGACGGGCGAGGTAGTTGTACGCCGGGTGCGAGGCGAGGATGGTCGTCTCGCGGAGCTGGGGGGCCAGCGCCTTGAAGAGGACATCGAGCCCCGCGAGGTCGTGGATGAGCGATTCGAGATTCTGGCGGTAGTCTTCCGCTCGATCGGGATTCAGGGCGATGAGGCGGTCGGCGATGGTGCGGGCCTGTTCCATGGCGTTGATGGGATCGAGCCATGTGTGGGGGTCGGTGCCCTTGTGGGTGTGCTCGCCCTGCGGGCCGTGGCTGTGGGTCGTGGTTTCGAAGGTGATGAGCGGATCGGGCAGATTCGCCGAGACATCGCAGATGCGGGTCTGGGGAAGGGCGGTGTTGGCGAGCCACTGCTCGTAGGAGGCGCCGTTGATGACGATGAGGTCGGCGTCCTGGAATCGCTGGATGTCCTCGTCCGAGGGCTGCCAGGTCGCCGGGTCGGCATTGGATGGGAAGGGGGTGTCGACGATCACGAACGATCCGCCGATCCGCTGGGCAAAGTCGGCGGTGGGGTAGAAGGTTGTGACGACGAGGGGCGTCGCGGCGCGTTGCCCCGTCTGCGTCGGTGCTTTGGGCTGGGGTGCGGGCTCCTTGCCGCAGGAGGCAAGGATGAGGACGCCTGTGAGCATCCAGAGCAGCGGGGTCAGGATCGTGTGAGCCTTGCGGGTCTGTGCCATGGGGGGTTCCTCGCTGGGTTCCTGAGGATATGGGCCCGAGGGTCAGAGGGTGCGGATGAGGTCCGGCAGGAGGGCATGGGCAAGCGCGACCGCGAGCATGGCGAGGATGACGGCGGCCGCGAGGATGAGGGACAACTCCCAGGCGTGCAGGGCAAGGGATGTGCGTCTGGCGCAGCCGATGCGGTTGAGGGTGCGCATCTCCCCGGCGCGCAGGCGGACGGTGAGCATGACGACGAGGACGGTCATGAGGGCGACACAGGCGCCGAGGGTCAGGGCGATGAGGTCGAGGAACCCCTTGATGCGAAAGACGAAGGCGAGCAGATCGTCGACGACCTCCGCTGGCACGAGCATCTGCTGCGTGGGTGAGGTATTGGCGCGCGCCTTGGCGATCGTGGCGTTCTTGTCCGAGTTCGGGAAGAAGAGCACGCAGGTCAGGGGCAGGTCGCTCTCGTCGGCGTGCAGGTGGAAACTGGCGGCGTTCTCCGGCGTGATCTCGTTGAGTTCGCGGATGGCGCTGTTGAGGACGATGTTGCCGTCGATCTCGCCCATGACCATGCGTGGGTCCGCGCTGCCTGCGGGGGCGTGTCCGTGCATGAGGCCTTCGAGCAGCCATGCGGTTCGGATGTCGACGAAGACGGCGTCGTCGTCGGGGGTGCCGGCGGGTGCCAGCACGCCGACGACATGCATCTTGAGTGCGGGCGGACGGGCGATCTCGAACGCGTCCTTCTGATCGGAGAACAGCGTGTCTTCCGGGGCGAGCCCGAGGCGTGCCGCCGCCGAGGCGCCCAGCACGCAGTCGCCCAGGCGCAGGGGGAGATGCCCGCGGGCCGGCTGGAGATTACGGACCTCGAAGTATTCGTGGCTGGTTGCGACGATCGGGACGCCGCGGGCGCTGAATCGCAGGTGGATGGGGATCGCAAGGCCCATGCGCTGCTGGACGAGGTCCGTCAAGGCGCGATAGGGGATGGGTTCGAGGTCGCTGAGGCGGAAGTAGAGGGCGCTGAGGACGAGGTCGTAGCGATTACCGCGCGCGCCGAGGACGAGCGGCGTGCTGCGGGCGCGGGCGTGGAGGGCGGTCTCGTATCGCACCGTGAGGGTCTGGACGATGGCGGGCAGGAAGAGGGCAACGCTCAGCGCAAGGGTGAGGATGGCCGTGCGCACGCGGTGGTGCAGGGCGTGGCGGATGGAGAGATAGAGCAGGTCGCTCATGCGCGGGCCTCCGCATGGACCAGCGCGGGCAGGTCGATCACGCGCTCGAAGCGATCGAGGATGGCGTGGTTATGCGTGACGACCAGGAGGGTGGCCTCATGGTCGCGGGCTTGTTCGAAGAGAAGATCGAGAGCGGTCGTCGCCGATGCCGGGTCGAGGTTGCCGGTGGGCTCGTCGCCCATGATGAGCGATGGGCGTGCGATGAGCGCCCTGCAGATGGCGATGCGCTGGCGTTCGCCCTGGCTGAGTCGCGAGGGGCGTCTGCGGAGCGTGTGGGCGACGCCCAGCGAGGCGGCCAAGTCGCGGGCGCGGGCGCGTGCCTCGGCGTCGACGCGCAGCGATCGGGCCACGCGCAGGGGTACGAGGATGTTGTCCAGGGCGTGGAGGTACTCCAGCAGCTCGAACTCCTGGAAGACCATGCCGACGGTGCGGGCGCGCAGGGCGCGTCGTCGTTCGTCGGCGAGTCGGCTGACGGGCTTGCCCGCCAGGTCGATGCTGCCGCTCTCGGGCACGAGGATGCCCGCGATGAGGTGCAGCAGCGTCGTCTTGCCCGAGCCGGACGGGCCGATGATGGCGGTGTGTTCGCCGGGGGCGATGTCCAGCTCGTCGATGGTCAGCGTGAAGCGATCGTGGGGCGGGCCCGGGTAGGCAAAGCGCAGGTCCCGGATGCGGATGAGCGGGTCGTCGTTCGATTCGCAGGGCGTGCGGGACATGGGCGGGTTAGAGCTCGCCCTTGGGGCGATTCTTTGTCGGGTCGGTGAAGGGATCGGTGTCGAGGCGCTGGGATTCGAGGATCTCGTGGCTCGTGATGCGCCAGCCCGGGGCGAGGCGCGCCACGCCGAAGCGGGCCAGGTACTCGTTGGTGCGCCAGTGGGAGTGTCCGAAGTGGTTGACGACGCCATCGACCTGCCAGCGTGCCTCGACATTGAACGCGGGGGTGCCGTCGTCGAGGGTGCCGAGCGATTCGATCCGGGCGTCCATGAGGCGGACGGCCTGGACGCTGCTGACGGCGCCGCCCTGGTCCTGCATGATGAGGGAGCGGTAGATCTGGTTGTAGAGGGCGTCGAGGAGATCGCCGGCGACGCTGCGCGACAAAGCGTCGTAGATCTCGCTCTCGGTCTGGTAGTCGAAGGCGCGGTAGATGTTGGCGTGCAGGGGACGGAAGATCTCCAGCGCCTGCTCGGGCGTGAGTTTCTCGGCGACGGATCCTGTCGAAACGGGCACGCGCAGAACGGGCGCAGACGCCCACGCCGAGGGAATCAGGACAAGTGCGTAGAGAGCAAGGCGCATCGGTCGCGGGCGTCCCTTGCGTGCGATCAGCTCGACGCCCACGAGCAGGACCAGCAGGGCACCCAGAGCAAGCGACAGGGCCGGGATCGTGCGGGGGGTGACTTCTTCGGCGGCTGCCAAGTCCGGGACGGGCGCGAAGCGGTCCTCGGCGGTCATGCCGGTGGCGTGCCAGATGACCTCCGGTTCGTCACGGGTGAACCGGATGATGGTGAGTCTGCCCTCGGCCCGCAGGCGTGCTTCGAGGGCGATGGGCGGTCGCGTGCCGTCGGGACCAGGTTCGAGGGTGTAGTCGGGCGGATAGGCACCCCAGCGCATGGCGACGGTCTTTGGGGGCGCTTTGACGGGGTAGGCGAGCACGAGGTGGACGCGGGTCAGACCCCGCATGCCCGTGCGGGGAAACAGCGGGAGCAGTTCGAGCCCGGGTCGGATGACGCTGAAGCGTTCGATGATGGGGGCGACCTCGACGCCGTCGATCGCGACGCGGTGCTCGCGGGCGATATAGGCGACCAGTGCATCTCGGACGGCGGGCTCTTCCAGTTCGTGAATCTCCCCGGGGTTCTCACGGGGCACCGGGGTCATCTCGTCGACCATGACGAGGTTGATCACCATGTCGAATCGGACGGCGTCGTCGGCGATCTCGATCTCGACATCCGCATGGGGGCCGTCCTGGGGATGGGCCTGAGCCGGGACCGCCAGCAGGAGGGACAGGGCAGGGAGAAGCAGGCGGAGAAGTCTCATGCGTTGAGGATTCCGGTGGGGAGCGGGTTTCCGAGCAACCGCAGGGTGCGGGAGCGTTAGGATCGTATGATCTGCGTCCGCTTGCAGATGCAGGCGATCTGCGAGCGGTCGCAGATGCGGTTTCACAATGGAGGGTCTTCCGACCATGACGCACGGCACGATTCGCACACGCATGGCACTGGCGGGGCTGGTCTTTCTCGGCGGGGTTTCCCCGGTGCTCCTGGGGCAGGCGGACCCGATCCAGCAGGCGATCCAGTCGCAAGACCCGGATGTCCAGAAGTACAACGAGCACCTGATGTTCCTGGCCAGCCCGTTCCTGGAGGGGCGTCTTCCGGGTACGCGGGGCATGGAGATCGCCAAGGACTATGTGGAGCACTACCTGCGTGAGGCGGGTCTGGAGCCGGCTTTTCCGGTGGTGACGAAGAACGAGGCGGGCGAGGAGGTCGAGACGCCTTTTGCCAGTTATCGCCAGGCGTTTCCGCTGGGCGGGACGACCGAGGTCACACGCAGTGCACTGGTACTTGAAGGCGGGGGCCAGCGGATCGCGCTCGTCGACGGCAAGGACTATCGCGTGACGGGGATGGGTGGCTCGGGCACGGTTGACGGGCCGGTCGTGTTCGTGGGCTATGGCATCAACAACGAGGATCGGGGCTATGTGAGCCTGACCGACGAGGACGACCTGACGGGCAAGGTCGCCATGATGCTGCGCTTCGAGCCGATGGATGAGCACGGCAAGAGCCTGTGGGCCGAGGGCAACGGCGGGCCATGGAGCGGGGTGGCGTCCTTTGCCAATAAGGTGCGCACGGTGATGGAGCACAACCCGTCTGCCGTGATCATCGTGAACACGCCCGGTGCTGATGATCCGCGTGCCGGGACGCTGCTTGGTGCGAACAACGCGGGCGGGCGTCTGGCGGATGTGCCGGTGCTGCACATGAGCCCCGAGGCCGCCGACCGAATCGTGCGTGCGGGTGGGGCCCAGAGCATCATGGATCTGCGTCGGCGGGCCGATCAGGGTCGCGCCGTGGTGGAGCTGGACGCGGAGGTGTCGATCGACGCGCAGTTGGAGCGCAAGAGCCTGATGGCGGAGAATGTCGGTGGCGTGATCCGCGGGAAGGGAACGCTCGCCGATGAGTTCATCATCATCGGGGCACATCTGGATCACCTGGGCAAGGGGGCGTTCGGGTCGCGTGCCAGCGCCGAGGAGCGTGGGACGACACTGCACCCGGGCGCCGACGACAACGCCTCCGGCAGTGCGGGCATCCTGCTGATCGCAGACTGGCTGAGCAGGGAGTATGCGGAGCTTCCCGATGATGCCAACGCGCGGAGCGTGCTGATCGTGGCCTTCAGCGGGGAAGAGTCCGGACTGAACGGCTCGCGGTACTATGTCGAGCACCCGATCGTGCCGCTGGATCAGACCTACCTGATGATGAACTTCGACATGATCGGGCGGATCAAGAACAGGCGCCTGAGCGTGTCGGGCTCGACGACCGCCGAGGGCTTCGACGAGTGGCTCGAGCCGTTCTTTGCCGACAGCGACCTGGAGGTTGTCAAGCCCCAGGGGGCGGGCGGGGGCAGTGATCACTTGCCGTTTCTGCAGCGTCAGATCCCGATCCTGTTCGGGATCATCGCCGACTTCCATGGCGACTACCACACGCCGCGTGACACGATGGACAAGATCAATCGGTCCGATGCGGTGAGGGCGGCTCGTCTGTTCAGCGATATCGCGTTCGCGGCGGCCCAGCGTCCGGAGACGCTGGTCTTCAGCAACCCGAACGCCCCGCGTCCGCAGGCCGGGGGCGGTCGTGGCGGGATCAAGGTCCGCGTGGGCGTCATGCCCGGGAACTACGACGGGGAGGGCGGCGGCGTCCTGCTCGAGGATATCACCGAGAACAGCCCGGCCCAGGCGGCGGGCCTGCGCCCGGGCGACCGCCTCGTGCGCTGGGATGGCCAGAAG
>WGEO01000175.1 GCA_015492715.1 Phycisphaerales bacterium
GACGAAACCCCCGCCCCCCTCACGCTTCCGAGTAGAAATAAAGCAAAAACGAGCCCCGGAAGGGTCCGCGTGGATACCACCTGCCCGCGATGGGGGTGCTACGAGCCGAACGCGGCGCGATAATCCGCGAGGAACTTCTCAAGCCCCACATCCGTCAGCGGGTGCTTCAGGAGCTGATCGATGACCTTGAACGGGACGGTTGCGACATCGGCCCCCGCCAGGGCGCAGTCGAGCATGTGCCTGGGGTGCCGGATGCTCGCCGCCAGCAGTTTCGTCGAGAATCCGTAGTTGTCGTAGATGGTCCGGATCTGGTGGATCAGATCCATGCCGTCCGTGCTGATGTCGTCCAGGCGTCCGATGAACGGGCTGATGAGGAACGCCCCGGCCTTGGCCGCCAGCCACGCCTGCATCGCCTGGAAGCACAGGGTCATGTTGCAGCGCGTCCCCTCGTCGCTCAGGGCCTTGCAGGCGCGGATGCCGGCGGGTGTCACGGGCAACTTGATGACGATGTTGGGCGCGATCTTCGCCCGCTCGCGCGCTTCAGCCATCATCCCCTCGAAGTCCGTCGCGATGACCTCGGCGCTGACCGGCCCGGAGACGACCTCGCAGATCTCCGCCAGGCGCTGCTCGTAGGCGACGCCCTCGCGTGCGATCAGCGACGGATTCGTCGTCACGCCGTCGAGCACGCCCATGTCGTGCGCACGCTTGATCTCGTCCAGATTCGCGGTGTCGATGTACAGTTCCATGCGTCGCCCTCCGCCCGCGCTGGGGGCCAGAGTGTATGGCCCGCCGATTCACGCCGGACGCGCCGACTCCCGCTCCGAGGGCACTCCCATCGCCATGAAGCGCTCAAGGTCGTCCCTGAGCGCGCGACGCATGATCTTGCCCGTCGGATTGCGCGGCAACTCCGCAAGGGCGATGATCCGGCGCGGAACCTTGTACCCCGCCAGCGACGCCCGGCAGTGCTCGCGCAGCGCTCTCTCATCCAGCTCGTAACCTTCTTCCAGTTCCACGAAGGCCACGGGCACCTCGCCCCGGACGGGGTCCATCTGCCCGACCACTCCGGAGGCCGCCACCGACGGGTGGCGATTGAGGACCTCCTCGATCTCGCGCGGGAAGACATTCTCGCCCCCGACGATGAGCATCTCCTTGATCCTTCCCGTGATCCGGAGCGAGCCGTCGGGATCGATCCGTCCCATGTCGCCCGTGCGGAAAAATCCCCGCTCATCGAAGGCCTGGGTGGTCTCCTCCGCCAGCCCGTAGTAGCCCCGGAAGACATTGGGCCCGCGCATGCGCACCTCGCCCTCGGCGCCGATCGCCAGCGGGCGGCCCGTCTCCGGATCGCAGACGATCTGCTCCAGATCGGGCACCGGCGGGCCCACCGTCCCCAGTCGCGCCCGCCCCGGTCGGTTCACATTCGTGACGGGACTGGTCTCCGTCAGCCCATACCCCTCGTGGATCACCTGCCCGAAGCGCTCCTCGAACCGATGGGCGATGTCCAGCGGGAGAGGCTCGCCGCCGCTGATCATGTAGCGAAAGCAGGAGAAATCCTCGCGTGTCGCGTCCTTCAGGCGCAGCAGCGCCCCGTACATGGAGGGAATGCCCACGAACGCCGTCGGACGATGCTCGCGGATGGCCGCCAGCACCTGGGTCGGCTGGAATCGCGCCAGCATGTGCGCCCGGATCCCGCGGATGAGCGGAAGCATCGTCAGCACCGTGAACCCGAAACTGTGGAACTGAGGGAGCACGCCCAGCAGCAGATCACGCTGGGTGAAGCTCGCAACGGTGCAGGTCTGGCGGATGTTCGTCAGGATGTTGTCGTGGCTCAGCATGACACCCTTGGGGCGTCCGCTGGTGCCCGAGGTATACAGCAGCACGCCCAGATCGTCGCCGCGCGCGGGCGCGGGCCAACGAGGCGTCGGGCATCCCCGGAAGGCCAGCGCATCCATGCGGATCAAGCGTGCCCCGGCGGGCTCGTAGCCCAGAAAATCCAGCATGGGCGAGACCGTGATGATGCAGTCGCACCCGCTGTCGGCGATGACATACTCCAGTTCCTCGCGTGCCAGCAGGTAGTTCAGCGGCACGAGCACGCGTCCCAGCGTCCATGCCGCCAGCGATGCCATAGGGAAAAGCCCGCTGGTCGGAAGCAGCACCCCCACCGCCCGCTGTGAGCCGGCCCGTTCAATGGCATCGGCCAGATGCAGCGCCCCGGCGAGCATCTCGATGCCGCGATACGAACGCCGATCGTCGCTCATGACGACCCCGAACGCTCTGCGAACAAGCGAGCGGACGAGTGCCCCCTGCAGGCTCACGGGCGTCCCTCTTCGAGACAGGATGATCCGGAATGGAACGCGGTCTGTGCGCGCATCGACGGTACTGTAGCGACATCTCGGAGCGCTCCGAGGCAGGGTGGGGAACGCCGGGCATCGGCGGGCGTCCAAGCAGAGGGCGGAACCATCGCCGAGGGTGCGGCGGACAGGCACACACGGGAGGCTCACGCATGGCGACTCGCTCGGGAAGCATGGCCCTGGTGCTCTGCGCAATGCTCATCGGCGGCGCTGGGCCGTCGCTCGCCCAGACCCGCACGCCCGGCACGATGCCCGACCTGCTCGTGCCCGAGCCCGAGCACCTGCCGGACTGGATCGTGCTGGAACTGCACAAGAACCGGGGCGAGGCCCGGCGGCTCGCGGCCCGTCTGGAGCATCGGGCGTTGGAGAAGGAGATCCGGCGGCTCCGATTCGACTTCTTCCGCTCGCCGAACCACACGGAACTGCGACAGATCGGGCTGCACAAACTTCGCGCATACGGCGATCGCCCCGAGGCGTACCCGATCCTGATCGATGTGTTCCGGCGGAGCGACAACGAGGTGCGGTCGGCGATCCTGGACACGCTCATGGAGCAGCGGACCAGCGACGCCGACGCCACGCTGCTGTGGGTGGCGTTGCACGATCGCGACCCATGGCTTCGCACGCAGGCGGAGAACCGTCTGAAACGGCGGGTCGACGAGGACGAGGGGCGGGTGGATCCGGCGGTCACCTGGATCCTCGCGTGGCGCCTGCTGGAAGAGGACGAGCGCTATGTCGGTCGGGCGGCGAGCCTGGCCGACAGCCTCAGCATCGTGCAACTCATCCCCCACCTCATCGAGGCGCAGGTGGGCGGGCAGCCCGCCGCGGGCAATCAGCAGGGCGGGGACAAGGCCTGGATCATGGTCGGACGACAGGTCGGATTCGTGAGCGACCTGCAGCCCGTGGTCGCCGACTCGGCCGTCGCGTTCGATCCGACGCTCAGCGTGGTCAACGAGGGCGTGCTGCTGCGGGTGCAGGACGGGTTCGTGACGACCTATCGGACGGAGGTGCAGGTCCCGCTCCTGCGTCTGGGCAGCCGGGCCGTGGGCTACGACCTCGCCCAGCGCAATCTGGGCTGGGACGACGCCAAGTGGTGGGACTGGTACTCGTCGGAACTGGTGCCCGCGCTCGCGGCACGGGATGGGGGCGATGACGCCGATCAGGAACCCGCGACCGGCGGGGGCTGATCATCGCCCACGGTTGCGATGACCGAGGCGATCGCAACCCGGCGGACATGGCTCAGGGAGAGGGTCCATGAGCGGACCCGGCGCTCATGGGCGACGGTGTGCGCCCGCCCGTGGAGCACCAGGGCCGGCGCCCCGCGATCGTCGTGGACGACCTCGATGTCCCGGAAGTGCACGCCTGCCCCCTGCCCCGTGCCGAGGGCCTTCATCACGGCCTCCTTGGCGGCAAAGCGTGCGGCCAGGCGCTCGTCGGCGCGTCGCGATGCGAGGGCGTACTCGCGTTCGGCGGGGGTGAAGACGCGATCGAGGAAGCGATCCCCGTGGCGGGCGCGGATCTGGGCGATCCGCGCGACCTCGACCAGGTCCACGCCGTGCAGGAGCACGCCTAGTCCTTCGATGCGCTCGATGCGCACTGGTCGGCGGACTTCTTGCCGCAGGCGCAGGTGCCGTTGGCGGCTTCGGCCTGCTTCTTCTCCTTCTGCTCGCCCTTCTTGTAGGACTCGGAGCGATAGTCGGTCTGGTAGAAGCCCGATCCCTTGAAGAGGACGGCGCCGCCCGTGCCGATCAGGCGCTCCAGGGCCGGCTCCTTGCACTCGGGGCACTTGCGCTTGACGGGGTCGCGCATGGACTGGAAGAGCTCGAACTCGTGCCCACAGGACTTGCAGCGATAGTCGTAGGTCGGCATGGGGTTATGCTCCTGCGTCGGATCCGGAGGCGGTTTCTGCCTCGCTCGACTGGGTATCGGTCGGCTGGACGGCGACGATGACCTTTGCCGGGCGGAGCACGCGATCGTGGAGTGTGTAGCCGACCTGTGCGACGCCGGCGATCCGCCCGGGCTCGACCTCGCTGGTCGGCTGCTCCATCATGGCCTGGTGCAGGTGTGGGTCGAGCTCGCTGCCCGTCTCGGGACGGATAGGACTGATGCCGTGGCGTGCGAGCACGCGGAGCAACTCCTCGCGCACATTGCGGATTCCATCGAGGACGGCCTTGGCCGCGGGATCGTCGGCGAGTTGGGTCAGGGCCATGTCGAGGGCGTCGAGGCCCGTGATGATGTCGCGTGCGACGGCGCTGACGCCCTGTCGATAGGACTCCTGGACATCCTTGTGCGCGGTCTTGGCGCGGTTCTCCGCGTCGGCGGCGGCGCGCAGCAGTCGCTCGCGCTCGTCGCGGAGGTCGTTGCGCTCCTGCACCAGTTCATCGAGTTGTTCCTGCGAGAGGTCCTCGATGCGCAGGCGATCCTCGGGCTGAGAGGCTTGTGTTGTCTGGGGTTGCTTGTCCATGTTCGTTGCTCCTGCTCATGCGGCGCGGCACTCAGCCGCCCAGCAGGTCCCTGATCTTCTTGAGGAATCCGTGGCTCTCGGGAAGGACGCGTTCGTCCTCGGTTTTCGCAAACTCGCGCAGCAGTTCTTCCTGCTTCTTCGAGAGTTTGCGCGGGATCTCGATGCGGCACGCGACGATGAGATCGCCCCGGCGCTGCGGCGCGCGCAGGTTGGGCAGCCCCTCGCCGGCGATGCGGAAGATCGCCCCGTGCTGCGTCCCCTTGGGGACGGTCAGCATCGTGCTGCCCGTGAGCGTGGGGACCTCGATCTCGGCGCCGAGGGTCGCCTGCGAGAAACTGATGGGCATCTCGAGGATGAGGTTGTCGCCGTCACGCTGGAAGACCTTGTGGGGCTTGACGCGCACCACGACATGCAGGTCGCCCCGCATGCCCTGCCCGTTGGTGCCCGCCTCCTGCGGCGGGGGCTCACCCTCGCCCCGGATGCGGACGGCCTGCCCGTGGTGGATGCCCGCGGGAATCTTGACGCTGAGGATGCGCTTCTTGGGGACGCGTCCCTTGCCCCGGCAGCTCGGGCAGTGCTCCTTGATGATCGTGCCGCGCCCGTTGCACTGCGGGCATGCGGTGACCATGCGGAACATGCCGCCGAGGCCCTGCTGCTGGACCTTGCCCTGCCCGTGGCATGTGGGGCACTGGACGGGCGCAGAGCCCGGGCGGGCGCCCGAGCCTGCGCAGGTCTCGCAGATGTCCATGCGCGTGAACTCGACCTCGGTCTCGACGCCCGTGAGGACCTCGTCGAGCGTGACCGAGACCTCGGTCTCGAGGTCGTATCCTCGCGCGGGTCCCCTGCGCGAGCGGGCGCCGGCGAACCCCCCGCCGAAGATGTCCTGGAACATGCTGAAGATGTCCGAGACATCCATGCGCGAGAAGTCGTGCGCTGCGGCGCCGGCGCCGCGCAGGCCCTCGTGCCCGTAGCGGTCGTAGAGCTCGCGCTTCTTCGGATCGCTGAGGACCTCGTAGGCCTCGGAGCACTCCTTGAAGCGGGCCTCGGCCTCGGCATCGCCCGGATTGCGATCCGGGTGGTACTTCATCGCCATGCGTCGGTACGCGCGTTTGATCTCCTCGGCGTCGGCGGTCCGCTCGACGCTGAGGATCTCGTAATAGTCGCGGGTCGTCGGCATGGCGTGTCCTTCCTGGACCGTGCGATGAGGCGTCGGGCCTCGTCACTCAGACGACGGCGCCCTCCTCGGCCTCCTCCTCGTCCTTGAGATCGGTCAGGGCGACATCGGTCGTGAGCATGAGACCGGCCACGCTCGCGGCGTTGATGAGGGCCGTCTTGGCGACCATCGCCGGGTCGATGATGCCCGCCTTGACGAGGTCCTGATACTCGCCGGTCGCCGCGTTGAACCCGTAGCCCGCGGTGCCGCCCTCGAGGATCTCGCTGACGATGAGGTCCCCGTCGTAGCCCGCGTTGAATGCGATGCGTCGTGCGGGCTCCTCGACGGCCTTTGCCACGATGTCGAAGCCGAGCTTCTCGTCATCGCGTGCCTTCTTGCGTGCGTTGAGGATGGATTCCTGGGCACGCAGGAGGGCGACCCCGCCGCCGGGCACATAGCCCTCGCGTGCGGCGGCGCGGGTTGCGTGGAGGGCGTCCTCGACGAGGTCCTTCTTCTCCTTCATCGCGGTCTCGGTGGGCGCCCCGACGCGGATGATGGCGACGCCGCCGGTGAGCTTGGCGTGGCGCTCCATGAGCTTCTCGCGGTCGTAGTCGCTGGTCGACTTCTCATATTGGGCCATGATCTGCTCGGCGCGGGCGTTGATGTCCTTCTTCTTGCCTGCGCCCTCGATGATGGTCGTGTTGTCCTTGTCGACGACGACCTTCTTGGCCTTGCCCAGCTCGGCGAGTTCGATGGACTCGAGCGTGCGTCCGAGGTCCTCGCTGAAGAAGGTTCCGCCAGTGAGCACGGCGATGTCGCCCAGCATGGCCTTGCGTCGATCGCCGAAGCCCGGCGCCTTGACGGCGCAGACCTTGAGCACGCCGCGAAGGCGGTTGACGACGAGCGCCGCCAGGACCTCGTTCTCGACATCCTCTGCGATGATGAGCAGGGGCTTGTCGGCGCTGGCGACCTTGTTGAGCAGGGGCAGGAGGTCGGCGAGGTTGGAGATCTTCTTCTCGTGGATGAGGATCAGTGCGTCCTCGAGGACGCACTCGCCGCTCTTGGGATCGGTCATGAAGTACGGCGAGAGGTAGCCCTTGTCGAACTGCATGCCCTCGACATAGTCGAGCGTGGTCTCGGCGCTCTTGCCCTCCTCGACCTCGACCACGCCGTCGGCGCCGACCTTGCTGATGGCCTCGGCGATCAGCTCGCCGATCTCCTCATCGTGGTTCGCGCTGACGGTCGCGATCTTCTTGTAGTCTCCCTTGCCCTTGCACTTGACGCTCATCTCGTCGATGGCATCGGCGCCGGCCTTGGCGGCCTTGTTGATGCCGCGCTGGAGCTGCACGGGATTGGCGCCGGCGGCCACATGGCGCAGGCCCTCGCGATAGATCGCCTGGGCGAGCACGGTGGCGCTGGTGGTGCCGTCGCCGGCCTGATCGGCGGTCTTCTTGGCCACCTGCTGGACCATCTTCGCGCCCATCGACTCGAACCGCTCGGGCAGTTCGATCTCTCTGGCGACGCTCACGCCGTCCTTGGTGACACTCGGCCCGCCGTAGGACTTCTCGATCACCACATGGCGTCCGCTGGGCCCCATGGTGCACTTGACGGCATCCGCGAGCCGGTCCACACCCTTGGCGAACTCCAGGCGTGCGTCGTCGCCGAACTTCATCTGCTTCGTGCTCATTGCTGCATCCCTCGCTTTGCTGAGTCTTCGTTCTCTTATCCTGGCGGCGCGGCAGGCGCTACGGGCGCCTCGACGCGCGCGTTCGTCTCATATCCGAGCGTCCGCATGGCCTCGGACGCCTCGTCATGGAACCACTCCATGACGCGATCATCGAAATAGCGCAGGAAGTCCCCGACGACGCCGCGCCTGCGCAGAGCCGTCGGGTCCTCGCCTCGTGCGAATCCCGGGGTCGTGTCCTCGCCCTTCTCGACGGGGAGGGCGTCGCTCGGGTCAAGCCCGAGGAACTCGTACATGCGCGTGCGCTGGGCCTCGACATCCGCGTGCAGATCCTCGTAGCGGACGGTGAGCACGGGCGTGCCGTCGGCCTGCATCTGCTCGGCCCGCTCCAGATCGCCGAGCACCCGGCGCGCCCAGTGGCGCGACGCGAACCGCACCCACCCCTCGTGGGCGAGCAGAAGTTCGGGGTGCTTCTGGAAGAGCTCGGGATCGTCGGCGAACCGCTCGCGCAGGGGCGCCAGCTCACCGGCGAACGGCTCGCGCTGCATCTGAAAGCCCGCCCCCCGCAGGTTGTGCAGCGTGAAACTCACCAGCACATCGCGACCGTCGCGCACCACGAGGATGGCCCGGTTGCCGGGCAGCAGCGGGCGCAGTTCGCTGGGCGTCCGGTCGCCCAGGTGCGTCGCCTCCGGCTTGTGCACGCTGCGGGCACGCATGCACCTGCGGATCAGGTCGTGCGTCGCCCGGCGGGCCTCGCCCCGCACGGGCTGGCGCGACCCGAGCTGGTGGCCGTGGGCGCCGAAGGCCTGGAGCGCCTGGAGGAAGATCTGGAAGTGGTACTCGCCCTCGCAGCAGATCCGCGGGTGGAGATTCAGCAGACGCCCGACCCAGTTCGTCCCCGATCTCGGGTGGCCCCGCACGATGAAGTACTGATAGGAACGCAGGGGACGCATCGCCCGCTGCGCAGGCGCAGCAGGGCCCGCGGCGCGGGACAGCCCCAGCACCGATCGGGCCCTCGCGATGACGCCCCGTGCGTTCATGGCCCGTTCAGCCCTCCAGCAGCCCGAGCAACTCGCTCTCGCGCAGGATCAGGTGCTTGTCGCCCTTGATCTCGACCTCGGTGCCCGCGTACTTGCCGAAGACGACGGTGTCGCCCTTCTTCACGCTCATGTCGGCACGCTGCCCGTTGTCGAGCTGACGCCCCGGGCCGGTCGCGATGACCTTGCCCTGGATGGGCCGCTCCTTGGCGCTCTCGGGCAGGTAGAGCCCGCTGGCGGTGCGGTTCTCAGCCTCGATCGGCTTGACGAGCACACGGTCCTCGAGTGGTCTGACTGCCATCGTTCTTCACTCCTGTCATCGAGGGGAGGCTGCGCTCCCCGCGTGTCTTCCCGTTCAGTTTCGCGCCGTCGCCGGCGTCGTGTATCCGAGTTCCTCCAGCACGGGCCCCGCCTCGTCCTCGAACCAGGACAGGGCACGCGCATCCATCCAACGCTGCCAGTCGCCCACGCGACCGGCTCGATAGAACGACAATGGGTCCTCTCCGTCGAAGCCCGCACTCGTGCGAGAGTCCCTGCCGACGGGCTCGGCGTCCTGCGGATCCAGCCCCAGCAACCCGTACATGCGGGCCCGCTCGCGCTGGACATCCTCATGCATGTCATCGTAGCGGACGATGCAGCCGTTCCCGCCCAGCGCCTCCATCGCCTCCAGATCCGCCCGCATGTGGCGGGCCCAGCGCCCGGCGCATCGCCGGACCCAGGACTCGTCCGGCAGCAGCCCCTCGGCTCGTTCGCAGAACGCCCGCGGATCCTGCCTGAAGCGCTCGCTCACGGACCGCATGCCCGGATGCTGGGCGACCATGCGCGAGGGCTTTTCCAGCCCCTCGCGCAGGTATCGCAGCGTCATGCTCACGAGCACATCGCGCCCGTCCCGGATCGTGAGGATCACCGGCGCTCCGGGCACCAGCTCGCGCACCGGCTCGGGCGAGCGATCGCCCACCCAGACCGCCTCCGGACGCACCCGATCGGCGTGCGCGTTGAGACAGTCGCGGACCATCCGGGCCAGATGGTCCTCGACGATCTCGCGCATGCGGGCGCTGGTCGCGAAGGTCCAGGCCTGTCCCTCCCAGCGGTCGATGCCCTCGCGGATCGGGCGGAAGCACCACTCGCCGCTGCAGCAGACCGCCGGGTGGAGATTCATCAGCGCGCACGCCCAGTTCGTGCCGGAGCTTCCGCTCCCGCGGATGAAGAAGACGCGTCGCGTCTGCGAGGTTGGTGAGGGCGCTGCTGCCACTGGACTCCTCATTTCGTGCATCGACGGTTCGGCACGGCCTGGGGGCTCAGAAGCCCATGCCGCCCATACCACCCATGCCGCCCATGCCGCCCATGTCGTCGTGTCCCTGGCCCGCCGGCTCTTCCTTCTCCGGCTTGCTGGTCACGACACAGTCGGCGGCCAGCAGGACAGTCGCGACGCTCGCCGCGTTCTGCAGCGCGCTGCGATCGACCTTGGCGGGCGTGATGACACCGGCCTCGATCAGGTTCATGAACTCACCGGTCAGGGCGTTGTAGCCGAACGCCGGGTCGTCGCTGTCGGCGATCCTGGAGACCACGACGCCGCCCTTGGCGCCCGCGTTGGTCGCGATCGTGGCTGCGGGCACGCCCAGGGCCTTCCAGACGATGTGCATGCCGGCGGCGAGATCGTACTTGGCCCGCCCGGCCTCCTCCTGCGACAGTTCCTGATCGCGTCCGAAGACGCTCTTCCACTCGCGGAGTTTCTCGATCGCGCTGCGGGCACGCACGAAGCTCACACCGCCGCCGGGCACGATGCCCTCGGCGACCGCCGCACGCGTCGCGTGCAGGGCGTCCTCGATGCGTGCCTTCTTCTCCTTGAGTTCGGCCTCGGACGCGGCGCCCACCTGGATCTGGGCGACGCCCCCGGCGAGCTTGGCCAGGCGCTCCTGGAGCTTCTCGCGGTCGTAGTCGCTGGTCGCCTCCTCGATCTCGCGCCGGATCTGGTCGATGCGGGCCTGGATCGCCTCGGTGCTCCCGGCGCCCTCGATGATCGTCGTGTGATCCGCGTCGATCTCGACCTTCTTGGCCATGCCCAAGTGGCTGACCTCGACCTTCTCCAGCGCGATGCCCAAGTCCTTCATGATCGCCGTCGCCCCCGTCAGGATGGCGATGTCCTGGAGCATGGCCTTGCGACGGTCGCCGTAGCCCGGCGCCTTGACCGCCGCGACCTGGAGCGTCCCGCGAAGCTTGTTGATCACCAGCGTGCTCAGGGCCTCACCCGTGACATCCTCGGCGATGATGAGCAGCGGCTTCTTGGCGCTCATCACCTTCTCGAGCAGCGGCACGAGGTCGCGGGCGTTCTCGATCTTGTCCTCATGCACGAGCACGAGGCACTTCTCGAGCACGACCTTCATCTCGTCCGGGTCCGTGACGAAGTTGGGCGACAGGTACCCCCGATCGAACTGCATGCCCTCGACGATCTTGACCTCGGTCTCGAGGCCCTTGCCCTCTTCCACCGTGATCACGCCGTCCTTGCCCACCTTCTCGAAAGCATCGGCCATGATCTTGCCGCACTCGGGGTCGTTGTTGGCGCTGATCGTCGCGACATTCTGGATGTCCTTCTTGCCGTCGACCGGCTGGGCCATGTCGCAGATGGACTTCGACGCACTCTCGACGGCCCGCTTCATGCCCCGCACCAGGGCGTTGGCATCCACCCCCGCCGCGATGTACTTCAGCCCCTCGCGGAACAGGGCCTCGGCGAGGACCGTCGCCGTGGTCGTCCCGTCGCCCGCGTCGTCGCTGGTCTTGCTGGCGGCCTCCTTGACCAGGCGGGCGCCCATGTCCTCGGCCTTGTTCTTGAGTTCGATCTCCTCGGCGACGGTCACCCCGTCCTTGGTGACGGTCGGCCCGCCCCAGCTCTTGTCGAGCACGGCGTTGCGCCCGCGCGGGCCGAGCGTGCTCTTGACCGCGCGAGCCAACTTCTCGACACCCGCCAGAAGAGACTTCCTCGCGTCCTGATCAAACGAAAGCTCTTTCACCGCCATGGCCTTGCGTCTCCATGTCTGCGGCGTCCGTGGGACGCCCAACCTGCTGTCCTGACGGGGACTTCTCCCCCGACTCGTTCGGCTCATGCGGGCGCGCACACCGCGCCCGTGTCCCATTCTCCCATACAAGCCGTGTGCCAACCGCCTGCGACAGGCACCCTGCCTGATCCCCACCGATGGGCGCCCGGATGGCGTGCCCGGGCTGACAGGTCCCCGCCTCGCGCCGTCGCCCCCTGCCGATCTGGCAGGCCGATCGAAAAGGAGCGCACGGCGCGGGCTGGCCTTTGTCGGACGCCCGGTTCCCCGCTAGCATTGCCCCCATGACCGATCTGGCAAGTTATGCCCCACTGGCGATCATCCTTCTCATGGCGATCACTTTCGCGGTCGCCAATGTCGTCCTGACGCTGCTGATCGGCCCCCGTCGGCGGGGCAAGATCAAGGGCATGACCTACGAGTCGGGCATGAATCCGATCGGCACCGCCCGCAAGCGGTTCAATGTCCGGTTCTACCTCATCGCCATGGTCTTCCTCGTCTTCGATGTCGAGATCATCTTCCTTTACCCGTGGGCCGCAACCTTCCCGAACCTCGACCCGTCCAGCCCGGATGCGCTGGTCTGGCTCTTCCGCATCCTCTTCTTCCTCTTGACGACGGTGGTGGCCTATCTCTACGGCTTCCGCAAGGGCGTCTTCCGGTTCGACTGAGCAGGCCGGACCGAGAATCGCAGGCTCAACGCCCGGAAAGACCCCATCCTGCCCGAGAACGGCCCGGCACGCCCGCCAGCACCCGAGCAACCGCTACGGGCGCAAGGGGTTGGGTACCCGGCGCCCCTCATCGACTTGCTCGGCGCGTGGCGACACCCGATGCCATGCATGCCCGTGCGCCAGCCGCCCGGCAGGGAGAGAGAGACATGCCAAGACCCGATGGCCCGGATTCCGGATGTCTGTGCCCGGATTCGCCCGCGAGGGACCTGCTCAGCGTGATTCGCAACGGATCGCTCCAAATCGCCTTCCAGCCCATCACGGACCTGCGGGCTGCGCGGGTCGTGGGACTCGAGGCCCTGGCCCGTCCCCCGGCGGACAGTTCCATGCGATCGGCGGGCGAACTGTTCTCCAGGGCCGACGCGATGGGCCTCGCCCCTGCGCTGGACGCTCGCGCCCGTCGGGCCATTCTGGATGCGTGTACGCCGCTGCCCGAGGGGACACTCCTCTTTCTCAACATCGCCGCCCAGACGCTGGCGGATCGGCACGCGGTCGCGTCCATGTGCGAGGACCTGTCCCGCTCGCTGGATCCGTCGCAGGTCGTGATCGAACTGACGGAGACGGGTGGTTGCGAGGAACTGATCGCCCATGCCGTCGGGGTCCTGCGCAGGACCGGCTTTGCCATCGCGTTGGATGACCTGGGTTCGGGGCACTGCGATCTGCGGCGTCTGGTGGACCTGCGCCCGGAGTGGATCAAACTGGATCGCTCGCTGACCCGCCGGATCCATCATGACCCGGCGCGTGCCCGTCTTGTCGCCTCACTGCTGACTTATGCGGGGGGATGCCCCGCGCGGGTCATTGCCGAGGGCGTCGAACGCCCGGGTGAACTGACCTGCCTGCGGAATCTGGGTGTGCGGTTCGTCCAGGGGTATCTGCTGGCCCGTCCGAGCCGGTCCCACCATGCGGCGCGACGCCTGGCCGAGGGCGAACTGACGCGGCTGGCGGCCTGAGACACCGGACAAACCGACAACCGAACACGCCCGCCCCTCGTAGACTTGCCCATGCGACGGGTCGTGAGTCTCGCCATCAGCCTGCTGCTGCTGACGCCCCTGCTCATCGCGGGCGGGCTGTCGCCCGATCCTCGCGGCGTGGGTACCCACGAACAACTCGGCATGCTCGGCTTCCAATCCTGCCCCTTTCTCGAGGCGACGGGGCATCCGTGCATGACCTGCGGCATGACGACCTCGTTCAGCCTCGCGGCCCACGGGCGATTCGTGCAGGCATTCGCGGTCCAGCCCTTCGGGTTTCTCCTTGCGCTGGGGTGTGCCGTGGGGTTCTGGGTGGCCCTGCATGTGGCGCTGTTCGATTCGCGTGCCCATACGCCGCTTGCGGTGCTGACCCGTCCGCGCGTGCTCTGGACGCTGGTGGCGCTGCTGCTCGTCTCGTGGGGCTATAAGTTCGTGACCTATTCGCACCACGCCCATACCGAGGAGGCCCCGTGGCACGAATCTTCGTCCTGATGATCCTGTTGGCATCGTCCGGCGGCTGCGAACTGGCGGGCGTGATCGCCTCGGGGATCGAGGAGACGGGCTCGCACCAGGTCTTCGCCGAGTACGACGGACTCGAGGGCAGATCGTTCGCCGTCCTCGTCGATGTGGACCGGAGTATTCTCGGGCGCTGGCCGCTCATCGCCGGCGAGATCGCGGCCCGTGTGGACGCGGACCTGAGCGCCCACTCTCAAGCGAGCGGGCATGTGCCCCCGGCGGATGTGATCCGGTATCAGCAGACCAACCCGCGCTGGCACCTGATGGATCGGGGAGAGCTCGCCGAGTCGCTGGGGGGCGTGGACCGGATCATCCTGATCGAGTTGTACGAGTTCCGCACAAACGATCCGGGCAACCGGTATGTCTGGAACGGGCTGGCGGCGGGATCGGTGGCGGTGCTGGAGACCGACGGCCCCTTCCCTGAGGAATACGCCTTCCAGCGACCGATCAGCGTGCGGTTCCCGGACGACAGCGGGCGCGGCCCCGGAGACTTCAGCGCGCTGCAGGTCGCCAGCGTGCTCGTCCAGCGATTCAGCCAGCGCGTGAGCTGGCTCTTCTACGACCACGAGGAGCCCAATGTCATCACCTATTAGGTCCGTCCGGCTGCTTGCGGCGTGTGTGCTGCTGGTCGCGGGGTGCAACATCGTGGGGCCGGCCTATCTGCTCGTGCACGGCCCGCCGACGATCCCCCCGGCCTACACGCTGGATTCGTCGCGCACGACGGCCCTGCTGATCGACGACCGTCGGGGCGTGCTGCCCCGCCCCGTGCTCGCCCAGCGGATCGGCGAGACGATCGAGGGGGAACTCCTCAACCGGGGTCTCGTCGACGATCTGATCTCGGCGCGCAGCACGCGGATGGTCACGCGTCAGGAGAGCCACGACAAACCGATGAGTCTGGACGAGATCGCGCGGGCCGTGGACGCGGAGGTCGTCCTGAGCGTGACGATCGACGAGTTCACGCTGAGCGAGGATGGACAGACCTTCGCCCCGCGAGCCGTCGTGCGGGCCAAGGTGTACGACGCGGTGCGGGGCGAACGCCTCTGGCCCGAGGAGCCGCAGGGGTTCGTGCGCATCGTGCGCATGCCGATCCAGCAGGGCACGACGCCCACGACGCGCACGGAAGTGCTCCAGGCCCAGGAGCAACTGGCCCGCTGGACGGGTCTGGGCGTCGCGCAGTTGTTCTACAAGCGCGAGGCCACCGACGACAAGGGGCGTGGCTGATCCATGCGGATCTGCCACCTGCTCAGCCCGGAGTTCCGCGAGGGCTCGCCCCGTGGGCGTGTGCTCCACGGCTCGCTGTTGAGCCTGCGGGAGGTCATCCGGCGCACCCCCGAGCACGAGCACCGCGTCGTGCTGTTCGGCAGCCAGCAGGTCGAGGATCTGGCGCTGACGCTGGGGATCGACACGAGCGAGCGGATCCCCTGCCCGTCGCAGGATCCGGCTCGCGGCGTCGCCGGTCTGCGGCGTTATCTGAGCGCCCGCCCCCCCTTCGATGCGCTGACCTGCTGGAGCGAGCCGGCGCTCTTGGTGTGGCGCAGAGCCCGCTGGCTGCAGCTGGACGCTTCGGGTGTCGTCTTCGGACCGCCCTCGACGCGAACCTCGTTTGCGGGCGTGCCGATCGTCGCCTGCTGCGCTCCCGATGCACGGGCCTGGGGCGAGGTCTGCGACGATGTGCACCGTGCCGCGCCCGAGACGCCGCCCGTCGAGCCTCGCCCGCTGCGTGAGGCGCTGGGGCTGAGCGGGGACACGCTGCTGATCGCCCAGATCGAAGATCCGCCCGCCTCTGCCAGCGCCGTCTGGATGGCGTATCTGCTGCTGGTGCTGGAGTACCGCGGGATCCCGGCCTGCGCGCTGGTCCCGGGGCAGGCGGATGCGTGGCGCCGGGCACGCACGGTCATGCGCCGGATGGGCCTGCAGAATCCGATCGTGGCGATCGACGATCCGCCCGCGCTCGTGGCTTCTTCGTGCGATGTCGCGGTCTGTGCGCGCGCAGGCGACGGTCCGTATCCGGGCGCCCAGACGGTGCTCGCACGCCATGTGCTGCGATCGGGTGTGCCCGTGGTTGGACCCGCGAACCTGCTGCACCTGATCGATCTGCCCGACTTCGCTCGCAACGCCTGCATCGCCCCGACGGCCCGCCAGATCGAGATCGCACCGCGTCTGGCTGCGCTCGCCGAGTCCCGGATGCTCAGGCGACGCCTGCGGACCTGGCTGCTCGAGCACACCGGGGGGGATCAGATCTCCCTGGCAGATACGCTGGGATCCATCTGGGCCCACGCCCCGGCACGACGGCGCCCGCACACTTCACCCGATCCGGCGCCGGTACCCTCAGGGCCATGAAGCGACTGCTCTTCGTCTGTCTGGGAAACATCTGCCGCAGCCCGCTGGCCGAGGCGATCTTCCGGCACAAGTGCCGGGAGCGGAGCGAGCACTTCGTGGTGGATTCCGCGGGGCTGGGGCACTGGCACGAGGGCGAGCCGGCGGACCCTCGCACCATCGAGGTCGCCCGTCGATTCGGGATCGAGGTCCCGAGCATCGCCCGCCAGGTCCGCCCCGACGATCTGTCACGGTTCGACCTGCTGCTCGCCATGGACCGGGAGAATCGGCGGGGACTGCTGGGCATGGGTGCCGATCCGGATCGCGTCCGCCTGATACGCTCGTTCGATCCCGATCTGCGCAACGCCCCCGAACACCGCCTGGATGTGCCCGATCCGTACCTCGGCGGCCCGGAAGGATTCGTCGAGGTCTACCACATGCTCGACGCAGCGTGTGAGGGCCTGCTCGACGAACTTCGCGCCCAGCCGTCCGAGAAGTCGTAAGACCCCGCCCAATCACGGGTGTTTTTTCGGATGTTGGGTGATCCGATTATGGATTTCGGATCTGCCATTTGGCCGTAGTGGCCGATATTGGCCAGCCGGCGGGTATGTTCGGCATGCCCGCGGAGAGGACGCCGAGGGGATCGGTGCCGGGATGCGGGCCGGAAGGAGACAACGCATGAAGACCGGAATGTGGCTGTTGGCCTCGGCGGCCCTGACGACGATGGCCCTTGCGGGGGCACCGCCCCAGGCAGACCCGGGCGCTCCGATCCACTTCGTGGAGAAGCCGGGGTCGATGGAGTTCTCGGGTGAGATGATCGTGCGTCCGCTCCAGCGGGTGGATCTGATCGCGCGTGGGATGACGCACGCTGAGGCGACACAGGTCATCCGGCGGGCGCGCGACGCGATCGAGGCCTACGAGGTCAAGAGTTATTACCCGGAGACGGACGAGTATGTGATCAAGGTGCCGCAGGGCCAGACCGAGAACGATGTGGCGCGGGCACTGATGGCGACGGGCGCGCTGCAGTACGCCGAGCCGAACTGGATCGTCTATGCCCTGGACCTGCCCAACGACCCGCTGATCGGGAACCAGTGGCATCACAACGCCAACCGGATGAACTCGAGCGCGGGCTGGGACATCCACACGGGCGGCCCGCATGTCACGGTCGCCATCTGTGACACGGGCATCCAGACGAGCCATCCGGAGTTCCAGCTCCACCGCCAGGAGGGGTACAACGCAACGACCCAGCTCTGGGAGAGCGAGGGCGGGCAGATCGGCCCCACCGGCTCGCACGGGACGATGGTCACGGGCTGCTCGGCGGCCAACGGCGACAACGGCGTGGGCGTCGTGGGCGTCGGCTGGAACCTCTCGCATCGCATGATGCGCGTGAGCGAGAACGGATCGTCGTCGACGATGGAGGTGCTCACACGCGGCGCACGCGTCGCCGTGCTCGAGGGCGGCGATCGCGTCGCCAATGTCTCCTTCTCGGGCGTCAGCAGCTCGGCGGTGCGCACGACGGCGACGACGATCAAGAACGCCGGCGGGCTGCTGGTCTGGTCGGCGGGCAACGACGGCGCCAATCTCAACTGGGGCAATCGCGACAACGACGATGTCATCGTCGTCGGTGCGACGAACTCGTCGGACACCCTCGCCGGCTTCAGCGCACGCGGCCCCAGCATGGACCTCGTTGCACCGGGCGACAATGTCTTTACGACGACGACGGGAAGCGGCTACGACTCCGTCAGCGGGACGAGCTTCAGCGCGCCGCTGACCGCCGGCCTCATCGCCCTGATCTGGTCCGCCGATCCGTCGCTGACCCCGGACGAGGTCGAGCAGATCCTCAAGAGCGGGTGTGACGACCTCGGCGCGGCGGGTGTGGACAACACCTACGGCTACGGGCGTATCGATGTCTTCAACTCGCTCTCGCAGACCACGCGCCCCGTCGAGTTCAACTTCCCCAGCGGGCTGGCGGATCTGATCGACCCCAACGGCGGCACGACCATCCGCGTCGAGGTCGTCCCGGGCGACGACACGCCCATCCCCGGCTCGGGCACGCTGACCTACAACGACGGCTCGGGCTTCGTGACGATCCCGATGAGCGAGGTCTCGCCCAATGTCTACGACGCCGTGTTCCCCGTGATCGACTGCGGGGCGGATGTGCAGTACTACTTCTCGAGCGACACGGCCGGCTCGGGGATCGTCAGCGAGCCGCGCGGCGCGCCGGACTCGACCTTCGAGGCCCAGGCCATCCTCGGGACCATCACGATCGTGCGGGACAACTTCCAGACCAACAACGGCTGGACGGTCGAGAATGTCGCCCTCGATGACGGGCAGTGGGATCGTGGCGTGCCCGCGGGCGGCGGCGATCGCGGCGACCCGCCCAGCGACTTCGACGGCTCGGGCGCCTGCTGGCTCACCGACAATGTCGACGGCAACTCCGATGTCGACGGCGGACCCACGCGACTGATCTCGCCGGCCTTCGACCTCAGCGCCTTCGGCGATGTGCAGGTCTCCTACGCCCGCTGGTTCACCAACGACGATCAGGACGCCGACCGCCTCGTCGTCGAGGTCTCGTCCAACGACGGCGCCACATGGACGACGATCGAGAGCGTCCCGGACAGCAACGGCTGGAATCAGGTGACCTTCAACCTCGGAGACTTCATCACCCTGACGGATCGGGTCCGGTTCCGCTTCAGCGCCACGGACAACCCGAACGACTCCGTCACCGAGGCGGCCCTCGACGACTTCCACCTCTTCACCTTCGACTGCGGCGATCCGGGGTGCCCGGCGGACCTCGATGGAAGCGGTATCCTCGATGCCGACGACTTCTTCCTGTTCCTGGATCTGTTCGCCAGCGGCGACAGCCGGGCCGATCTGACGGGCAACGGCATCATCGATGTGAACGACTTCTTCGCCTACCTCGACCTCTTCGCCGCCGGCTGCTGAGCCGTCCGGACTTTGCACGGCATGTGCTCGACACCCGCGCTCCGGTGCGGGTGTTTTTTCATGGGTGTCCGGCGCCCGTGCGACGCACGCACGCTCACGGATCGCCGCTCTCGGACGGTGCGTGCTCCCGTGCGGCCGCCCGCAGAGCGCGCCGACGCTGCTTGTGGATCAGGCGGAGATTGCGGGCGTAGATCACGACGCCGGTGGACTGTCCGAGCACGCCCACGATGTCGCGTCGCCAGACGAAGTAGACGAACAGGCAGACGGCACCGGCCAGGCTGATCCACCAGAAGATCGTCGGGATGACGGACTCGCGCTTCTTCTCCGAGATGATCCACTGGATGAGGAATCGGCTCATGAACACGGCCTGTCCGCCGAAGCCGATGGCCACCCAGATCAGGCTCGACCAGCTCGTGATGTTGAGCAGTTCGAAGAGCCAGCTTCCCTCGCCGCCCGTGACGCGCTGGTAGAGCGTCCGCCCGAAGAGGCTCTGGAAGGCGTAGTCGTTGAGGATGGGCGAGGCCTCGGACGGTCCCATGAGGATGCGGAAGGTGTGCGAGCCGTCGTCCTCCTCGACGACCTCGACCAGCCCGCGCGAGTTGGCGATGCGCAGATGGAATGTCCTCGCCCCGTCGCGCAGCGCGACATCGCCCAGCGGACTCGGACGATTCATGATCAGCCACACGCCCAGCAGCGGCAGCAGGATCATGAGGATGATCGGTCCCGGCTTCATGAGGAAACCTCGTGGCGGGTCGGCGCTCCGTGATCGGCGGGTGGCGCAACCTCCAGCACCCGCTCCGGGATGCGCCGACGCCGGCGCATCCAGCGCACCGCGAAGCAATCGACCAGCCCGGGTATCGCACGCTTGGCGATCCCCATGCCGTACTTCGTCCGGCCCGCGTGGCGCGGGTGGTGGCTCACGGGCATCTCGACCACCCTGTAGCCCAGGTCGCGGGCCGTGACCGGGATGAACCGGTGCATGCCCTTGAACTCCAGCGGCAGGCGCAGCGCGATCTCGCGGCGCATCACCCGGAGCGAGCAGCCCGTATCGCGGATGCTGTCGCCCAGCAGCAGGCGCCGGAACCAGCGCCCGATCAGCGAGGTCACCTGACGGATCCACGGATCGCCCTGCCTGCGGGCCTGCGAGCGGTCGCCCTGCACGAAGTCCGCCGCCGTGCGCTCCATGAGGTCGAGCATCGCGGGCAGATCGTGCGGATCGTTCTGCAGGTCCGCATCGAGGACTGCGATGAGTTCGCCCCGCGTGCGCTCGAAGCCGACCTTGAACGCCGCGGACTGGCCGTTCCCGCCGCCCGTGCCTGGGCGGCTGAGGCTGATCAGACGCAGCCAGGGCCGCCCCTGCTGCATCTGGCGGACGCGATCAGCGGTCTCGTCGGTCGAGGCGTCGTCGACGATCAGGAACTCGAACGGACGACCCAGATCGTGGAGCGCGTCCTCGACCGCCTCGACGAGAGGGACGATGTTGTCCTCTTCGTCGTGCGCAGGTGCGACGACACTCAGGAATACTCCTCTGTCGTCGGATGGGCGGTCTGTCGTCGGGCCGTCCATAGCCCTGCAAAGATAGCACCGGGCACGGACAGCCGGGGCGAACCCGCGAGGCGGAACGGGCATAGAATGGATTGATTCTGATTCTCAATAAGAGCGGAGCGCCGTACCCATGCACATGCACCATTCCCAGGTCGAGGGGCCCAAGGTCGTGCCCGTGACCTTCCACCTCGAGGACCCGGAATCGCTGACGGACACGGAGCAGACCGAATGGCACTGCAAGGCGGCCAAGGGCGAGCATCTGCTCGAGGTCGCGATCGAGAACGGCATCAACATCGAGCACGCCTGCGGAGGGGTCTGCGCCTGCTCGACCTGCCATGTGTATGTCGAGGAGGGGATGGACTCGCTCTCGGAGCCGACGGAAGCCGAGGAGGATCGGGTCGAGGAGGCCCCGGGGTTGCAGGTCAACAGCCGCCTGAGTTGCCAGTGCGAGATCGAGGGCGACGGGCCCATCGTGATCCGCGTTCCCGCCTGGAACCGGAATGCGGTCAAGGAAGTCCCCCACTGATCCGCAGCGAGTGGGGTCGAGCGGGCTGGGTGTCGCATTGGTCCGAGAAACGCACTGGCCAGAGGAAGCCAGCCGGAGTTCGGGGCGAGCGAAAGGGGAGAAGGTCTACCAGTTGACCGGATCTCCGAAGGGTGGAATCCGTGGTTTGGGCTTGGCCAGAGTTACAGCGTTTTCGACCCTGCGAGGGTCACAATTGGCCAATCCTCTGGCCCCGTGTGGCGACATCTGGCTAGATCTGGACTCCCCAACCCCGTTCAGACCCATCAGAGGTCGTTGGCACGCCGTTCGCTGCCGATAGGCGAACCAAGGCAGGAGGACCCCATGAGTACGAGGCGACACATCGACGGAATCGACAACCCCGGCCATCTTGAGCATCTCGAGCAGCGCAAACTGCTCTCGGCAGAACTGACGGGCAACGGCAACCTGGAGATCCAGGGGACCAGCGGCGACGACGCCATCATCATCGAGGCCGGCGATACGGACGGGACCGTCGTGCTCTTCGGCGTGGACGGCGTGGACGACGGCACGGTCTTCGAGGGGGTCCGTCGGATCCGCATGACACTCGGGGCAGGGAACGACACGGTCGACTTCATCGGTTCGTTCATCAACGACCGCGGACGGGTGATGACCACCCGCATCCTCGCTGGAAGCGGCGACGACATCGTGCGGGGCGGGGATGCCAAGGACCGCATCCTCGGGCAGGACGGCAACGACGAACTTCACGGCGGGGCACGCAGCGACCTCATCCGGGGCGGTGCCGGTGGCGACACCCTCTATGGTAACGGCGGGGACGACCGCCTGCGGGGCGGCAAGGGCGACGACATCGCCGACGGCGGCGCCGGGGACGACCGCGTCGAGGGACACCAGGGCAGCGACACGCTGCGCGGCGGCAAGGGGAACGACCATGTGCGCGGCGGCGCGGGAGACGATGTCCTCCGCGGCGGTGACGGCGACGACCGTCTGGAAGGGCACGGCGGCATGGACGACATCGACGGCGGCGCCGGCGATGACGAACTGCGCGGCGGAAGCGACGACGATGTGCTTCGTGGCGGCGAAGGCGACGACGACCTCAACGGCAACGGGGGCGACGACGACATCTTCGGCGAGGAGGGCGACGACGACTTCCGCGGACAGGAAGACGGCGACGACCACAGCGAGGAGGACGACCGCGACAGCAACTCCGACGATGGATCGGATCACACGGCCCTCGACGACGACTTCCTCGCGATGCTCGCGAATGTCGAACTGCAGTTGGGCGAGATCCCTGCGGAACTCGCGGCATTGCGCGACGCGGCCCAGGCCTTCAACCAGGCGGCGGGGCCGGCGATGCACGCCGCCGAGTACCTTGCCGAGGCTCTGTTCACGGACCGCCAGTTGAACCTGCTGATCGGTGAGGAACCCTACGAGGACGCGGGCGATGCGATCATGGAGGCGATCGATGTCTTCCTCGGCAGCGACGACGACCTCGTCCGCGACTTCGACGGCGATGGGGCGCTGCTGGACTTCGGCGATCTCGTGACCGCCTACCAGACGCTGATCGACAACGCCGGGGGCGCCGATACGAGCGTATTCCAGACGGCCATCGACACCATCGATGCCAACACGGACCTTGCGACGGCCGTCGAGTCGGCCTTCCAGACCCTCATCACGGCGGACCTGGGCGACGCGTTCTGGAACGCGGTCCGCAGCAGCGATGACTCGTATGGCTCCGACGACGACGGCAGCGACGATCGGGGTGACAGCAACGACGACGACAGCTCCGGCGACGATTCGAGCGGCGGTTCCGACGACGACGACAGCGACGATCGGGGTGGCAGCAACGACGACGACAGTTCCGGCGACGATTCGAGCGGCGGTTCCGACGATGACTCCGGCGAATACACCGGCCTCGACGACGACTTCCTCGCGATGATCGACGCCATCGGGCTGCAGTTGGGTACCCTGCCGACGGAGCTGACGGCCCTGCGCGATGCGGCCGAGGCGTTCAACGCCGTGGCCGGGCCGGCGATGCACGCCGCCGAGCACCTCGCCGAGGCTCTGTTCACGGACCGCGAGCTCAATCTCCTGATCGGCGAGGAACCCTACGAGGACGCGGGCGATGCGATCATGGAGGCCCTCGATGTCTTCTTGGGCAGCGACGACGATCTGATCCGCGACTTCGACGGCGACGGGGCGCTGCTGGACTTCGATGACCTCGTCACCTCGTATCAGACGCTGATCGACAACGCCGGGGGCGCCGACACGACCGCGATCTCGGATGCCATGAACACGGTCATCAGCAACATGGACCTCGCCCGCGCGGTCGAGAGCGCGTTCACGGACCTGATCGGCGCCGATCTGGGCGACAGTTTCTGGAACATCGTGGGCCTGTTCGTCTGACGGTCGCACGCCATCTTCCGCCCCATTCCCGCGGGCCTGCGCCGAACTGCCGGTGTGGGCCCGTGATGTTCGATGCGCCCGCGGCGTTCTCCTAGGATTCCCGCGTGCCGTCGATTCCCGATCGCTTCATCCTGAGGAGCCGGTTCGAGCCCACGGGCGATCAGCCCGAGGCGATCGAGGCGATCTGCGCCTGCCTGGGCGACGCGGGGGAGCGATACGCGACGCTCCTGGGGGCCACGGGCACGGGCAAGACCTTCACGATGGCCAATGTCATCGCCCGCCTGAACCGCCCAACGCTGATCATCAGCCACAACAAGACGCTCGCCGCCCAGTTGTACGAGGAACTGCGCGAGTTCTTCCCCGACAACGCGGTGAGTTACTTCGTCAGTTACTACGACTACTACCAGCCCGAGGCGTACATCGCCAGCCGGGACATCTACATCGAGAAGGACGCCGGGCGCAACGACGACCTGGACCAGTTGCGTCTTGCCGCCACGAGCAACCTGCTGAGCCGGCGCGACACGATCGTGGTCGCCAGCGTCTCGTGCATCTTCGGGCTGGGCTCGCCGCTGACCTACGGCGAGCGGCGCCTCGGGCTGCTGCGGGGTGCGGAGATCGACCGTCGGCGGTTCTTCCTCGCGCTCAGCGGGATGCAGTATCAACGCAGCGAGACGGAGTTCCAGCGCGGAACCTTTCGCGTGCGCGGCGACTGCATCGACATCTGGCCGGCGTACGAGCGGTTCGCCGTGCACATCGAGCTGTTCGGCGACGAGATCGAGCGGATCGACCTCATCAACCCCACCAGCGGCGAGGTCCTCGCCGAGGAATCGAAGTTCGTGCTGTTCCCGGCGGTGCACTATGTGACGCCCGAGGACATCATGGAAGAGGCCCTGGCGGGGATCCGCAGCGAACTCGATGAGCGTGTGCAGGAACTCCGGGGGCAGGGCAAACTCCTCGAGGCCCAGCGCCTGCTCGCACGCACGAAGTACGACATCGAGATGCTCGAGGAGGTCGGCACCTGCCCCGGTGTCGAGAACTACTCGCGCTACTTCGACCAGCGACAGCCCGGCGAGACGCCCTTTACGCTGCTGGACTACTTCGACTTCGCCCCGGCCTCGGGCTCGGCACCGGTCGGCACGGGCCCGCTGGCCCGCACCAGCAGGGACGACTGGCTGTGCATCATCGACGAGAGCCATGTGACGATCCCGCAGATCCGGGCGATGTACAACGGCGATCAGGCCCGCAAGCGGGTGCTGGTCGAGCACGGCTTCCGCCTGCCCAGTGCGCTGGACAATCGCCCCCTGCGGTTCGAGGAGTTCGAGCAGCGCGTGCCGCGCGTGCTCTTCGTCAGCGCCACGCCGGGACCGTACGAACTGGAGAAGACGCACGGCGAGGTCGTCGAGCAGATCATCCGTCCGACCGGACTGCTCGATCCAGAGATCAGCGTGCGCCCGGCACGCGATCAGGTGCCCGACCTGCTGAAGGCGTGCAAGGAGCGCGTCGCACGCGGCGAGCGGGTGCTCGTCACGGCGCTGACCAAACGCCTGTGCGAGGACCTGACGACCTGGCTCGACGAGCAGGGCCTGCGCGTGCGCTATCTGCACAGCGAGATCGACACGCTGGAGCGTCTGGCGATCCTGACGGACCTGCGCGCGGGCGACTTCGATGTGCTCGTGGGCGTCAACCTCCTGCGCGAGGGGCTGGACCTGCCGGAGGTCAGCCTCGTGTGCGTGCTGGACGCGGACAAGGAAGGGTTCCTGCGCTCGCCCACCAGCCTGATCCAGACCATGGGGCGAGCCGCCCGCAACGCCAACAGCCTCGTGATCCTCTATGCCGACACGATGACCCCCGCCATGCAGCAGGCGATCGAGGAGACCGAGCGTCGTCGGGCGAAGCAGATGGCCTACAACGAGGCCCACGGGATCGTGCCGCAGACGATCGTCAAGCCGATCCGGCGGGGGATCGAGACGGAGCTCAAGGCCCGCCGTCTTGCGCGCGAGGCGGTCGAGGACGCCGAGCAGGCCTTCGAGGCCGGGGCTCTCATTCAGACGCTGGAGGAGGAGATGCTGCGGGCGGCGAGGGAACTGCAGTTCGAGAAGGCCGCCGAACTGCGCGACCAGGCCGAGGCCCTGCGCGATCTGATCCGCGAGGCGGGCGAGCAGGCGAAGATCACGCGTTCGCAGCTGGCGAACATCCTCGACGGGGCCGCCCCGCAGCGCAAGTCGGGGATACCCGGCACGCGGGCCCGCAAGAAACGCCCGGTCCGGCGCAGGCGCCCCGGGCACGCATAGCCGGGCCTCCGGCCGCGTCTTTCTGGCCCCCAAAAAATACCCTTCCTCGCCCCGGATTGCCCGATGGGGGAACCATGGATCGCGCAGATCAGCCGACCGCGATTGTGCCCACGATAGCCAAGCAGGCCGAAGGCGCCGGCCCCGATTACCGCGTGTATCGCCTCAAGGGGCACCGGGGCCTGCTGGAAATGTTCCGCCCGCACCAGCGATTCCCACGCGATTCACTCGAGCGGGTCGTTCCCATTGCCCGCCGTCAGCCGGGGGTCATCACGCGCACGACACAGATCGGCTCAATCGGAAGCTGCTTCGCATGGGAAATCAAGAAATGGCTCGTGGCGCACGGCTACAACTTTCTCCAAGTCGAGGATGGGCCATCCGCAGAGAGTGGATCGGCGAGATTCGGAAATGTCTTCAACACCCGCTGCATGCGTCAGATCTTCGAGCGGGCATACGGACGGTTCGAGCCGAGAGAACCCCTCTGGCCATATCGCGGCAAACTGATGGACCCGTACCGAAAGAATGTCGGCTGGAGTACGCAAGAGGAGGCGCAAGCCGAGATCGAATCGCATCTCGCGGCGGTCCGACGACTCGTCGATCAGGCGGAGATCCTCATCTGCACCATCGGGCAGGCAGAGGTCTGGCGCCGGCGTGATACGAAGGAAGCATTCTTCATGATCCCGCCCCCCGAGGTTATCGATGAGCGCATCCATGAGGCGGTCCTCACGACGGTTGACGAGAATGTGCAAAACCTGTGTGCGATGCACGCCGTCATCCGCGAGCACAATCCATCGCTCCGTCTGATCGTCACCGTCTCACCTGTCCCGCTGCTGGCAACGCATCGGGATGAGCATGCCATCGTCGCCGACGAGCTGAGCAAATCGATCCTCCGGGTCGCGGCCCATCGGTTCTGCGAGTCATGCGACGGTGTCGAGTACTTCCCGGCCTACGAAATCGTCAAGCGACTGAGCTCGAATCCATGGAAGGAAGACAACCGCCATGTACGCGAGGAGGTCGTCGCCCGAGTGATGCAGGCCTTCATGTGGTGCTATGGCGACCTTCCTGAATCGCTGTCTCCTTCGTCCGCCTCCGCATAGCATCCGGGCATGTCCCCCCATCCGAAGGGCTCAGGAGGCCTGTCCAGACGCCTCGGGGCCTACATGCTCGGCATCGCCATCGGCCTCGTCTTCCTTGGGTTTTTCCACACGCAGCGATCCCGCCTGCGCCAGCAACAGGCCCAGCAGCAGGCCCGGGACGAATCCGGATCGTCGGAATCGGCGAAACCATCCGCGGAACACCCCCCTGCCCTCGTCGACCACTCGGGCGAGGCGCCGGACGACTGACCCGCTGCCTTTCTACCATCCGCGTTCGCTGAGCAGGGAGCCCCGATGGCAGCCGACGGAGCCGGCACGATCGCACGCAAGTCCACGAAGAAGCGCGCGCGCGGATCCCCCCCGCCCCCCCCCGAACGCGTC
>WGEO01000176.1 GCA_015492715.1 Phycisphaerales bacterium
AACCCGCCCATCGCCAGCCCGAAGGCCACGAACAGCAGGTTGTTCTGGCTGTTGATCGCCCCGATCGCCAGAAAGAGCGTCGTCGCCAGATACAGCAGCCCCGCCCAGCCCGGCTGATACCGTCGGGCGACGACCCGAACTTCCTCATCCGGAGCCGTCGCCCAGTTCCCCCGTACTGGGAAGGTCCTTGATGGAGCGGAGCCCGAAGGCATCGAGAAAAGCCTTTGTCGTCCCATACAGCATGGGGCGCCCGAGCACCTCGGCACGCCCGGTGATCGCGATCAGGCGCCGCTCCAGCAACGAACGCAGCACCTCCCCGCACGATACGCCCCGGATCGCCTCCAGATCCGCACGCGTGATCGGCTGGCGATACGCGATGATCGCCAGCGTCTCCAACGCCGCCTTGCTCAGTTTCTGCTGGGCACGCGACTTCTGGAACGCGCCGACCAGCGCAGCGTACCGCGCCACCGTCATCACGCGATACCCGCCCGCGACGCTCTCGATGCGAAACGCCCGACCGGACCGCTCATATTCCTCGTTCAACACACAGACGGCCCGCTCCACCAGCCGCTCATCCACCTCCGGAGCATCGCCCGCGGCCTCGCCCAATGACTCCCGGAGCCCCTGACAGATCCGCCCGGGGCCGATCGGACGCTCGCTCGCGAAGATCACCGCCTCGACCGCCCCCAGAAGATCTGCCGAAACGCCCCCATCCTCACTGTGAGCCACCGCGCCGCCCGCCTCTGCCTGTGTTGCCTCCGTGCTCATGGGACGCATCCTACACGACCTTTCCCCCGTCTGCCCACCGCCCTCCATTCCGCTCCGTCACCCCATCGAGTACGCTTGCCCGTCATGGATGCCCCCACCCTTCCGAGTTACCAGCATGCGTACGAGGACCTGCCGCCGCTCGACGAACCGACGCTCTACCGCAGACGCGAGGGACTCTTCCTCATCCTCGCGGGCCTCTTCCTGGGAACCCTCGCCATGCTCAACATCCTGGGCATCACCCGCTTCATCAAGCTCCTCGAGATCGACCTCGACCCCGCCACCCCGGGTGCCACCGTCTTTGCCGTCGCCGTCGGCGTCCTCCCATACCCCATCACCTTCCTCTGCACCGATTTCATCTCGGAACTGTACGGGAAGAAGCGTGCCAGCCAGGTCGTCTGGGTCGGCTTCCTGCTCAATCTCTGGGTCGTCTTCATCCTGTGGCTCGGCGGGATCCTCCCCGGCTTCGAAGATCGCACCCCGGACGGATCCATCCTGCCCGACGAGGCCGGACGCCTGCCCGTCTTCTTCGAGGTCCGCTCGCTGGCGTTCGGAGCCGTTACCGCAAGCATGATCGCCTATCTCGTCGCGCAGTTCGTCGATGTCTATGTCTTCCATTTCTGGAAACGCCTGACTCGGGGCAGACACCTCTGGCTACGCAATAACGGCTCCACACTCGTCAGCCAACTTGTCGACACGGTCTGTGTCATCCTCATCACACACTTCTACGCCCACGCTCTGCCCATCCACGAAGACACCCCGCTCTGGCCCCAACTGCTGGCATTCATCGCCACCGGCTACGCGTTCAAGTTCTGCGCGGCACTGCTGGACACGCTCCCCTTCATGCTGCTGGCTCCGGCTCTGGCCCGATATCTCCGCCTGCCCCCACCCACACACTTCCCCGCTCCCGGAGCACCCGCCGGCGTCGAGGCCGGTGTGGGCTGAAACGCCGCACGAGTGCACCCCAATACATGCCCGGAGCCGCCGACCCGCTCAAGGCCGGATCGCCACGCTCCGAAACCCTCCCCGCGGAGCCGACCTTCAGGACGACGGAGTCCACCCCATGCCCCCGCACATCGTGCTGCTGGATCCTGAGCCCCTGACCGAGACGGCCATCAGCCGGGCACTCCGACTCGCCGGCTTTCAGGTCTCGGTCGTCGACACCGAGGCCGACGCTCGGCGCGCCGTCTCTAAACACGGCGCCGATGCCCTCATCGTCGCCGATCCACCCGGCAGACCCGCCGCCGATGACCTGAGCAGTCTGCAGGTGCCGATCCTCGTTCTCGACTCCCTCGCTGGGGACCGCCCCCGCGCACGCATCGCCGAAGATCCGGCGCACCTCATGGCCCGCGTGCGAGCCCTGCTTGCAGTCCAACCCTGCGCCGCCGCATAGGGCCTACCCGCCACCCTCGTCCAGCATCTGACGATAGACCTCACCCCCCTCACCCAGCGCGTCGTACAACTGCACGAGACGCCCCAACACGGTGCGCACATCAGGGTCATCCAGCCCACGCGCCCCGCGCATCCGCTCGAATCCTCGCACGAGCGGGCCCTCGCCCTCCGTCGCACGCCCCTGACGCAGCAGACACCACCCCAACGCGGCCTCATACACCCCCCGATCAAACGGTGGCACGCGATCGTCGCTGCCCGCGACCAACGCACGCAGGATCACCTCGGCCTCGTCCTCCCGCGCCATGTCGATCAGCAGACGCGCCAGCCGAAATCTCGCCCCGCGAAGGTCCTGATGCATCGTCTGATCGTGATGAATCCTCTCGAATGACTCGATCGCCGAACGGATCAGAGTCTCGCCCCGCTCCAGATCGCCCAGCCCGATGCACGCGCTGGCAAGGTCGAGCCGGCTCGCAGCCACGAGCGGATGATCCTCACTGAGCGCCGACCGCAATCCCGCCAGCACCGACTCGATCTCTCCTCGGGCCTCGTCGAACCGGTCCAGCCCGATCAACGCCGTGGCCCGATTCCGACGCACGCCCAGCGTATTGACATGTGCCGCCCCGAACGCCGCCTCCATCTCCGGCACGAGACGCTCATAGATCGACAGCGCCGCCGCATGCTCGCCCCGGCGCTGGAGCACCCGTGCCTGGTTGTTCAGCCCCGCCAGCAGGCGCCGATACCCGCCCTCGCCGGCATCGAATCGACCACGCCACTTCTCGATGCAGCGCCCCAGCAACGCGTCGGCCTGCTCCAGCTCCCCCATATTGCGCAGGACGATCGCCAGATCGTTCATCGCGCTGAGCGTGCGCGCATCGTCCCGCCCGCCGTCGCTCGCCAGGGTGAGCACCTCGACCGCATGCGTCAACTCCCGGCGGGCCTGCACCGGCTCGCCGAGCGCAAACAACGCCTGCCCGATCGCCTGCCGGATCACCGCCTTCTCGACGGGATCGTCGATCGGTGCCGCATCGATCCGCCTCGCAGCAGAACGCAGGAAATCGACCATCCGGACCTCACGCCCAAGATCCTGCGCTGGCATGGCACTCAGGATCGCATCGATCAGGAACCCCCGTGTCTGCTCGGCCGTCGCCAGCCGTGCCTCGGCGATCCTGGCCTGGGTCTCGGCGTCACGACGGGCCTGCACGGCCGCGTCACGCTCGCGGGTTGCCTCCTCGCGAGCGGCAAACGCCATCGCCTCGGCCTCCTGCGCGCGATCGCGCTGCTCGCGCATCTGCGCCTCGGCCTCGATCGCTCGATCACGCTGCACCTGCGCAAGGGTCAGCGCCTCGCGCTCACGCTCGAGCGCCCCGGACGCCTCGTCGCGCGCCCGCGCCGCGTCCTGCCAGAGCACGCCCGCAACGACCGCGAAGACCACCAGCACCACCAGAAGCACGCCCCCGGCTCCCACCGCTGTGCGGTGACGACCCATCGCCTTGCGCAGCACATACCACCCGCTGTCGCGCTTGGCCTCGATCGCCTCGCCAGCAAGATACCGCCGGATATCCCGCGCGATCTCCCCCGCGCTCTGATACCGCCGCTCGCGCTCCTTGCTCAGACACTTGAGCACGATCGTCTCGATCTCGTCGTTGATCCCCCTGTTGATCGTGCTGGGCCTCCGCGGAGCCGCCCGCAGGATGTTGTCCAGCACATCGCGCATGTTCCCGATGACCTCATAGGGAAACGCGCCGGTGAGCATCTGATAAGCCACGACCCCAAGCGAATAGACATCACTGCGCAGGTCGATCGCGTCGGGACTTCCCCGGGCCTGCTCCGGGCTCGCCCAGGGAAGGCTCCCGATGAACTGCCCCGTCATCGTCATCGCAGCCACCCCATCGCCGCCGCTCGAACTCCCGCCTGCCACACGCGCCAGCCCGAAGTCCACGATGTGCGGCTCGCCGGAAGAATCCACACGGATATTGCTCGGCTTGATGTCCCGATGGATCACGCCCCGCAGATGGGCCGCGTGGATCGCGTCGCACACCTTGGCCAGTAACTCCAGCAGCGATCGCAGGTCCGGCTGCGCACGCTGCACATACTGGTCCAGCGTCTGCCCGGAGATGTACTCCATCACATAGAAGAACGACCCATCCACCTCACCGGAGTCCAGGACCGCCACGATGTTCGGATGCTGCAACTGGGCCAGAATCTCGACCTCACGCTCGAATCGCCGACGCTCGCTTGCCGACGCGAACGGGCCCTGATGCATCACCTTGATCGCGACCTTCCGCTTCGTCGTCAACTGGATCGCCTGATAGACCACCCCCTGCCCGCCGCGATGAATCTCTCGGACCACCTCGTACCCCGGGAACTGATCGGGCGCCAGCGAGAGCGGCGGCATCACATCCGGCGACGACGACGCCCCCCTCGCTCGACGCGCCGCCTCGCGGGCCTCGCGGATCAGGTCCGCGTCGGACGACCCGCGCTCCGCATCTCCATTGCCCGCAGCATCACCCATCGCTCGCCGGCCTCCTTCTCCTGCCCCAGCGACAGGCGCACCGATTCCTCACGATCTTCGGCTGAAAAAACGCGACTCGCTCCCGAGCAGCCCCGCCAGGCGCTCGTGCGCCCGCGCCCGCAGCATGTAGACCGCCCCACTGGATCGCCCCAACTCGCCGGCGACCTCCTCGATCGCACGCCCCTCGAGGTCGTACATCCGGATGACCCGCTCATAGTCCGCCGGCAGGCGCGAGAGCATCCGCTCCAGCTCCGCGATCATCTCCCCCCTCGCCGCGTGCATGCTGGGCGTCGTCAGCGTCATCCCCAGCACCTCCACGAGTTCGACATAACTCTCGTCGCTCCCGGGCAAGACCACACGCCGACGAGGATCCGGACGCTTGGCCCGCTCCAGCCCCCGGATCGCGTCGCGCAGGTTGTTGTCCGCAATTCGGGTCAGCCAGGCAAGAAACGACGCCTCGCCCCGGTCCTGATACGACCGGATCCGCAGGAATGCCTCCAGATAGGTCACCTGGAGCACATCATCGACCTCGATCATGGAACGCCAGTGCGCAGCGATCCGACCCTGCAGACGCCCGCGAAGGGCCGGACTGTGACGCGTCAGCAGCGACTCCAGGGCATCCTCGTCCCCCGCCGTCGCCCGCCCGATCAGATCCGCGTGCTCGTCCATCGTCCACCCCCTCGCAGGCCCTGCCCCGCGAGTCTACCAGACGGGCAAACACCCCACCGCCGGGCACGCGAGATCAGGGCTCGGGCATCGCAAACTTCGGCGCAGGCGGGAGCTTCGAGCGGATCGTCTCTTCCACCGTCCCCAGCACCTCGTCGAAATGCAACGCATCGAGGTTGTCGTCGAATCCCAGCCCGATCTGGTTGAATGTCCCCAGCACCTGCAGCGTTCCGGGGGCACGAATGAAGACATCGCCGGGACTCAGATTGTTCTGTACCAGCGTCGGAGACCCCGGCGCAAGGCTGAACACGATCACATCCCGGTTCGGCTCATAGATCCGATTGTCATTCTGATCCAGCACCACAAGCCCGTCGATATCGTCGCCCAACTGCAGCCCAAGCTGCTGCGTCTGGGCAAACAGCTGCTCATTCCCACCCTGCTGAATATTCGGATCGAAGAAAATATCCGCCCCCCGATTCAGGCTGGGCGGCCCGGGCAGCGTCTCCAGCGAGGGACTCCCATTCCGCAGCGTAAAGAACGCCTCCGGCGGTCCACCCACACCGGGGTCCAGATCCGCCAACGCGTCGAGATTGTCAATCGGGACATTCGGCGGAACGAACTGCAACGGCGGAATATCCGGCACCAGCCCGAAGCCCGTCGCATACCCCCACCCACGACCCTGATTCGTGATCAGCACATTGTCGAACTCGCCCAGGCTCACCGGCGGCGGCAGCAGGCCCAGCACCAGATCCCACGCCTCCGTGGTGATGAACGCGTCCCCGGCCTCCTGGTTGCGCAACGCCTGGTGCGGCACATTGATCCCGGGCACGAACAGGATCACACCGTCCGCATTCGAATCCACGCTGAAGCAGAAGGTCACCCCGTCGTCGTCCTTGTCCTCCGGCTGGTCCCCGCTGAGCGCATCGATGTCGTCCTCCGGATTGGGCGTCCCGGTCCCGGGCCCACCC
>WGEO01000177.1 GCA_015492715.1 Phycisphaerales bacterium
ATCAAGGGCTTCACGGGCATCGACGACCCCTACGAGGCTCCGGAGAACCCCGAGCTGGTGCTCAAGACCGAGGGCAAGAGCGTCGACGCCTGCGTGCAGGAGGTCATCGACCTGCTCCAGCAGCGCGGATTGGTCAAGGGCTGAACGACCTCAGCATCGGCGCAGTCGCTGCGGGGCGCTATGGTTGCCCCATGCACGATCCGAACGCCGCCCTGGAAGCCGCGATCGCGGGCGTCTCGCAGGCCGCCGCCGTCTGCCGACATGTCCAGCGATCCCTCGACGAGGTCCGTTCGATCACCAAGGACGACCGAAGCCCCGTCACCGTCGCGGACTTCGCGGCGCAGGCGATTATCGGACGAACCCTGCGCGATCGCCTCGGTCCCGGCGTGCGCCTCGTCGGCGAGGAGGACGCGCACGCCCTCCGGCAGGACGATCACGCCCCCCACCGTCGGGCCGTGCTCGACGCCGTCACCCGCGTCTGGCCCGAGGCGGGCGAGGACGATGTCCTCGATGCGATCGATGTCGGCAACGCCGAGGCCAGCGGCTCGTTCTGGACGCTCGATCCCGTCGACGGCACCAAGGGCTTCCTGCGGAACCAGCAGTACGCCATCGCCCTGGCGTTCATCGAGGACGGCAGGCCCGTCATCGGCGTAATGGGCTGCCCCAACCTCCCGATATCGTTCGAGGCGCCCCTGGATGTGCCCGACAGCACGGGCTGCCTCTACGCCTGCATCGCCGGGCGGGGTGTCACGCAGCACGCGTGCGAGCGCCCGCAGATACCCGGCACGCCCGTCCGGCGCGACGACAAGGCACCGGGCGAACCCGTCAGCGTGTGCGCCAGCGTGGAGAAGGCGCACTCGAATGTCAGCGACACCGATCGCATCCTGGACTACCTCGCCGCCCACGGACAGCCCACGCGCGAGCCGACGCGTCTGGACAGCCAGGCCAAGTACGCCGTCGTGGCCCGCGGACAGGCGGACGCCTACCTGCGCCTGCCCACGCGCAAGGGGTATGTCGAACGCATCTGGGACCACGCGGCGGGGTCGCTCATCGCAACCGAGGCTGGGTGTGTGGTCAGCGACATCACGGGACAGCCGCTGGACTTCTCGCAGGGCATGGGACTCGAGCGCAATCGCGGGGTGATCTGCGCCCCGCCCAGCGTCCACGCGAAGGTCATCGACGCGATCCGTGATCTCGGGATCGCAGCGGGCTAGCGCACGCCGAGAATCCGCAGGCTCGCGCGTCGTTCCAGTTCCTCGACCGGTCGGGCGATCAGGTCGTAGCCGTCGCTGTCGACGACGACGCATCGCACGAGCTCGCCCGGGCTGCGCTTCTGGCGCGACTGGACGAAGGTCACGCTGTCGACCATGGGGGCCTGGGCCTTCGTGCGTCCCTCATACAGGCGCCCGCCGAGGCTCACCCCCGCCGTCTTGCGTCCGCTCGCAGACAGTTCGCGGTCGATCAGGACATCGATGCGCTCGCCGCTGTCCAGCGGGTGGTCCGGATCGAATCGCGATGCGACCTCGCGGGCACGCGCAAAGGCGATCTCCTGCTGGGCGAGCATCAGTTCTTCGCGTCGCCGGCGCTTGACCTCGGGCGGAACGGCCAGCGCGGGGTCCCGCTCCATGGTGCCCGCGACCGTCCCCTCTTCCCGCGAGTATTCGAACACGCCGAGCGCATCGAAACGCTGCGCGCGCACGAACGCCAGCAACTCCTCGTGATCCTGCTGGGTCTCGCCCGGGAAGCCGCTGATGAGCGTCGTGCGGATGGCGATGCCCTCGATCCGCTCGCGCAGTTTGTCGAGCAGGGCCTCCTGCTGCGCGCGGGTCACACGCCTGCGCATCAGGTCCAGCATGCGATCGCTGGCGTGCTGCAGCGGGATATCGATGTACGGCAGCAGGTGCCCCTCGGCGCACAACTGCGCAAAGGCATCGATCATCGCGTCCGAGAAGTTGCTCGGATAGGCGTACATGAGCCGGACCCACCCGGATCCGCTCGCCTGAGCGATCGCATCGCTGACCGTCCGCAGCATCGCGGGCAGCCCGCCCGCGAACGGATCGTCCTCGCGCATCGGGATCCCGATGTCCTCGCCGAAACTCGTCGTGTCCTGCCCGATGAGGTTCAGCTCGAACGCCCCGTCCAGGCACAGCTCGCGGGCCTCGCGTGCGATCGCCTCCAGCGACTTCGACCGCATCTTGCCCCGGATGCTCGGAATCGTGCAGAACGCGCAGTTCTGATTACACCCCTCGCTGACGCGCAGGTACGCGTAGTGCCTCGCCGTCAGGCGCAGGCGGGCCGAATCATCCTCGAAATAGCCGATGCCCCGCCCGTCCTTGCCGTGCACGGTCAGCCCGACCGTCTGTCTGCCCCGCTCGCGGGCGGCTGTCAGCGCATTGGCGTTGATCCAGTATGTGGGCGATTCTGCGCCGGACAGGCCCTCACGCCGGACGCTCGACCCGCGCACCGCCTCGACGATGCGATCGCGATCGAACACCCCCACCATCGCGTCGATCCCCGGCGCCCACTCCAGCATCTTCGCACGATGGCGCTGCACGAGACACCCGGCGACGACGACCCGCCGAACTGTGCCCGCCTCCTTCGCCCGGATCGCCTCCCGGATGACGCTCAGGGATTCCTCCTTGGACGCCTCCAGGAAGCCGCAGGTGTTGATGACCACGGCGTCGGCACCGTCGAAGCCTCGATCGCCCGTGCTGACGGGAGCGATGCCGTCCTGGGCCAGCAGCCCCAGCATCTTCTCGGAGTCCACGAGGTTCTTGGGACACCCGAGGCTGACGAAGGCGACACGCTGGATCGGCTCTTCCTGCACGGGCCGATCTTAGGTCCGCCTCGCCCGACGCCTGCGGATCTGCATGTTGATCAGCTCCACGCCCAGGCTGAAGATCATCGCGAAGTAGACATACCCACGCGGGATGTGCTGATCGAAGCCGTCGGCGATGAGCAGCACCCCGATCAGGATCAGAAAGGCCAGCGCAAGCACCTTGATCGTCGGATGGCGTGAGACGAACCCGCTGATCCGACCGGCAAAGGCGATCATCACCCCCATCGCCAGCACGACGGCCGTGACCATGATCCAGATCTGGCGCACCATGCCCACCGCGGTGATGACCGAATCCAGGCTGAACACCATGTCCATCGCGACGATCTGGGCGAGCACGCCCCCGAAGGTCGCACGCTGCCTCGCCGTCGCCGGGTGCTCGCCCGCTACCTCGACCATGTGATAGATCTCGAGCGTTCCCTTGGCGACGAGAAACAGCCCGCCCAGGATCAGCACGATGTCCTTGGCGGAGATCTCGGTCCCCAGGAGCGAGAAGAGCCCGGCGTTGAGCCCGATCAGATAGCCCACGAAGAGCAAAAGGATGACACGCCCCACGAGCGCAAGCAGCAGCCCGATCGTGCGCGCCGACGCCCGTCGGTGTTCCGGCAGACGGTCGGCAAGCACCGCGACGAAGACGATGTTGTCGATCCCCAGCACGATCTCCAGGGCCGTCAGTGTCAGCAGCGCCGCTGCGATCCCGCCCAGCGAGGTCGCGTCCAGGGATGCGACCACCGCTCCGAGGGAAGGCATCATCGTCTGCATCAACTGGTCGATCACACCATCATCCCCCACCCTGCGGCGCCAGCGGCCAGATCATCGGCACCAGCAGCACCGTCACGATCATCATCAACGCGTTCATCGGCAGCCCCACACGAAGATAATCGCTGAAGCGATATCCGCCCGGCGTCATCACCATCAGATTCGTCTGATAGCCCAGCGGCGTGCTGAAACTCGCGCTCGCCGCCATCATGATCGTGATCGCAAACGGAAGGAAACTCGCGCCGACCGCATCGCTGGCAGCCATCGCGATCGGGAACATGATCACCGCCGCCGCGTTGTTCGTGACCGATTCCGTCAGCAGCATCGTCACGAGATACACCAGCGCCAGCACGAGCCACGGACGCCCCTGGGCAAGCCCGACCACGCCCTGGGCGATCGCCTCGGCGGCGCCGGTCTGGGCCATCGCCCGCCCCAGCGCAAGCGACGCCGCGATCACGATCAGCAACTGCCAGTCCACGCTCCGCCTCGCCTGCGACGCCGAGCAGCACCGCGTCACGATCATCAGCCCCGCGGCCAGCACCGCCGCGTGCAGCATCCCCATCCCGAACGGCTGGACCGTCGCGATGAGCACCATCAGGCCCACGATGCCCATGGCGAGCCCGGCCCGCTCGTGGCGCACGGGCTGGGCGTCCTCGACCGCCGAGATCAGAAAGAAGTCCCGCGAGTTGCGGTGCTGCTCGACGAAACTGATCGGCGCCTCGAGCAGGAGTGTGTCGCCCGGACGCAGCACGATGTCGCCGATCTTCTTGCGCACACGCTCGCCGTTGCGCGCCACCGCGATGATCACCGCGTTGTACACGCTCCGGAACCGCCCCTCGCGCACCGTCCTGCCCACCAGCGGGCAGGTGTCGCTGACCACCGCCTCGATGAGCGTCCGCTGAGGACGCGGCGCGTCCAGTTTCACGACCTGATCCGTCGCCGGCGCAAGCCCCCGGATCTTCTGCAGATCGACGACCGACTCGAGCACCCCGACGAACACGAGGCGATCGCCCGCAGCCAGGCGCTGATCGGGCCCGACGGCGGCGAGAATCTCCCCGTGACGCTCGATCTCCATCAGATACAGCCCGGGCAGGTGGCGCAGCCCCGCCTGCTCGATCGTCCGACCCACGAGCGGGCTCGAGTCCTCGACGAGCATCTCGGTCGTGTATGAGCGTGCATCACGCGACAACTCCAGCACCGGCTTGCGATCGCGCAGCAGACGCGGCGCCACGAGCAGCAGATAGCACAGCCCCACGACCGCCGCCGGCACACCCACCCGCGCGATCTCGAAGATCCCCAGCGCGTCGCGCCCGCTGTCGACCCACATCCCGTGCACGACCAGATTCGTGCTCGTCCCGATCAGCGTGCAGGTACCCCCGAGGATCGCCGCGTACGACAGCGGCAGGAGCATGCGCGACGGGCTCACCCGATGACGACGACACCAGTCGATCACCGCCGGGATGAACATCGCCACCAGCGGCGTGTTGTTGATGAACCCGCTGGCGACGGTCGCCGACACGCTCAGGCGAACGAGCGCGCGAAACCACGATCGCGACCGCCCGAGCACCCGCTCGCCCAGGAGACGCACCGCCCCCGTCTCGATCAGACCCCGCACGACCACGAACAGCACCGCGATCGTCGCCAGCCCCTCGTTGCTCAGCCCCGCCAGCGCCTCACGCGCCGACAGGATCCTCGCCCCCGTAACCGTCTCGGCGAAGACCAGCAACGACACCGCCCCCGCCAGCACCACATCCACGCTGAACCGATTGAGCGCGAGCGTCGCCAGCGTCAGCACGACGACCCCGAGCGTAAACCACGCCTCAGCGCTCATGAGAGGGGCCCCGACTCAGAAGACCACCAGCACCAGGACAAGCACAAGCAGGAGCATCGCCGTCACGACGATCGCCCACATCGGCACACCCCGCTCGTCGCCCCCAAAGACATGCCCGCACGCCTGACAGACCTCCGCCTGGTCGTACACGAGCGACCCGCACTCGGGACAGGTGCGAAACTCGTCCCCGAACCGCTCCAGATCCTCACTGCTCGGCCCCTCGGGATCATCGCCATAGCCGCCCGCCATGGCGGGAGTCTAGGAACCACATGCCACGCCCATGACCGTCCACGAACGCCACCACCCACAACGACAACCGGCACCCACGCGGGGTGCCGGCTGAGGTCTCTGTCTCTGGCCAGATCTGGTCAGCGCCTGCGGCGCACGGCAAGCAGCCCGCCCATGCCCAGCAACGCGAGAGAACCCGGGGCAGGCACGATGAAGAACATGTCCACATCGGTGTCCAGGTCCATCGTCCCGCCACCGGCAAAGTTCAGCTCGATCTGATTGAAGAATCCGTCGGCACTGCCCCACGGGGAGATATCGACACCCAGAAATGTCCCCCCCGGATTCGTCCAGTGATCACCGCCGCCATAGGCACCGCCGATCAGGAAGGTCCCTCCCCCGATATCCAGGATCGACCCATCACCATCGGGCAGCAGCACGCTGGAATAGGTGTTCTCGGATCCGTCGCCATCGACGCTCACCATGATCGAGCCGCCGACGATCGAGCCGTCCACGAACTCAGCGATCAGATCGAACGCGAACTCGCTCGCCATGGCCCCACCCGTTCCCTGATTCATGCCGTCGATCAGCACATCCAGGATGAACGCGTCGCCGTCCGGATCGGGCGAACCCATGTTGTTGTAGACATGGAGCGTGCCCGTGAAGTTCTCGTCGAACACTGCCTGGCCGGAAAATTCCGCACCAAGCCCGTTCATGTCGATCTGCAGCAGTTCCTGAGCGTTCGCTGCGCCCATACCCATGCCGCACACAACCGCAGCCGTCAAACCGAGATGTCGCATCGATCACTCCCTCTCTCAGGCCCGATTGGGCGCCACCACATCGTCACACATCCAACCACAACGGGGCGGGGCTGCATGCCGGGCTCCACCTTCCCGACACAAACCCATGATTCGTCCCGTCGGCACGCCGCTCTCACGCGGAGTGCTTCTCTACCAACCTATCTACCACGCCATTGTGCAAAGTGCGCCCTCAAAACCCTTGGGACCAGCAAAATCGTCAAAAAAGCCACAGACACACGCCCTTATCGGACAACCGCGCGGGCCCGGACCTTGCCCATCTTCACAACGCCACTTCGAACTCCGCGCCCCATCGCCCTCCCTCCTCGCACCGCTCCCACCCTCGACCTGTACCATCATGGACCGTCCGTCCCTGCAAGCGGGAGCCCGCCATGCTGCATGCCGTACCTCTGGCCATTGCCATCCTGTCCTCCGTCGTCCTCGCCACCCCACCGATCTTCTCGGACCTTGCCTACGACGAGGCCCAGCGTCGGGCCCGGAAAGACGATCGCCTCCTGATTGTCGACGCGACCGCGACATGGTGCGGCCCGTGCAAACGCATGGACCGGACCACATGGACGGATCCCGCCGTCGAAGCATGGCTCAAGGAGCACGCGATCGCCATCCAGTTCGATGTCGACGAGCACCCCGACCTCGCCGAGCAGCTGCGAGCCCACGCCCTTCCCACCATCATCGCCTTCCGCGACGGCGAGGAACTCGACCGCATCGTCGCCTATCGGACGCCCGGCGCACTCCTCGAATGGCTCGAGGGCCTGCTCGAAGGTCGCACATCGCTCGAATCCCTGCGCGCTCGCGCCATGAAGAAGAACTGGCGCGGGCGATACGACATCCGCGCCCGCATGCAGTACGCCGACGCCCTGCGATACGCGGGCAAGTTCGAGGATGCCCTCGCCGAATACCGCTGGCTCTGGGAGCACATGCTCGAGCACGACGCATCGATGGGGGGCGTGCGCCGGTCCTTCCTCGCGGGCGATATCAAGGAACTCATCGCCGAGCACGAGCCGGCCCGCGAGGTCTTCCGTCACCTGCGCGACCAGGCCGAGGCCCGCCTGAAGAAGGCGCCCGACTGGGACACGCTCCTGGACTGGCTGAAGCTCAACGACATCATCGACGATCCGTCCGCAACCATGGCCTGGGTCGATCGCATGCTGCGCGACGAGGAGGGCATCGCCACGCTCGCACGCGTCGTGCATGCCATCCGCGACACCCTCATCGAGCAGGGACGCTACGACGCGCTGGGACGCCTCATCGACAACCCGCACGAGGCGTTCGAGCACGATCTGGCACTCATGAAAGGCTCGAGCAGATCATTGATCGCCGCCGCCATGAGCGAAGAGACGCGCCGGGCCACGCGCACGACCGCCCGTCGCCTGTTCGCCGATCGTGCGGCGATCCTGCACGCCGCCCTCCTCGCCGCCGGACGCCCCGACGAGGCATGGAAGATCTTCGAGCGCGCCCTGTGGGAAGAAGACTCCGTCGCGATGCGCCTGGCCCTGGCCCGACACGCGCACGCGGCGGGCGTCCTGAGCGAGCGACACCTCGCCCTGCTCGACCGGCGCTTCGAATCGCACGCCGAACTCCTCGACGAGATCCACGACGCAGGGCGGGACGACCAGCACGATGCCCGCCCCTGATTATGCCACCTGGTGTGCCGGCGCCGGCGTCTCCTCGTCGATCTTCTCCCGGCGCACCTCGCCGCCCTCGTCCTCGACACTGACGAGCCACATCTCGTCGCTGACCTGCGCCTGCAGGTGCACCGGCCGACCCCACATCCGGCGCAGCGCCCGCAGGACCTCGACCGCCCGCCCGATCTCGATCTCCAGCCCCGACCACTTGTGCGCCAGATACAACTCGCCCCGGTTGCGATAGTTCGCGTCGACCACATAGATGAACGGTTGGCCCATGTTCGTCAACTGATACAGCAGCGTCTGCTTGATCTTCCGGAAGTCCCGCGTGACGATCCGCAACTCGCCCGTCGCCGGATCGCGCCGGTAGTGATACATCCGATGACGCTCGACGAACTCGGGCGTCAGGAACTCGTCGATGAAGTTCACATCGTTGTAGATCCTGCGGACCTCGAAGATCTTCTCCCGCCCCTTCATGCTCTTGTCGTCGTAGGCCTTCTTTGCGCCGATCGAGTCCAGACGCTCCCACGCCGCCCCGTGCTGCCCGCGGTCCCAGCGTCGCTCGATGTCCTTGAACAACTCCACCCCGATCTTGTACGGGTTGAACCCGCCCGGCGCCATGTAGACCACCCCCGAGTGCTGCTCCGCATAGTCGATGATCTCGGCCGCCTGCACGAAATGCTCTGTCATCAACTTGCTGTGCCAGTAGGTCGCCCACCCCTCGTTCATCACCTTCGTCATCGCCTGCGGCGCAAAGTAGTACGCCTCCTCGCGGATGATCGAGAGCACATCCTGCTGCCACTCCTCCAGCGGCGCATGACGCATCAGAAACAGCAGCACATCACGCGTCGGACGCGCCGGCACCGCCTTCCGCTGCTCACGCAGACGACGCTCGTGCTCGGCCCGTTGACGCTCCAACTCGCTTGACGGGTTGATGTACGGGTCCATGTAGTCCTTCGCCGGCAGCTTCTCCGGCTCGAACGACGAGGCCCCGACCTCACCCCCGTCGTCCTCACGCTTGACGAACATCGAGTGCGGATCGATCAGATGCTCGATCGTCAGACAGTCGTCGATGAAACGCTCCACCCGCTCGACGCCCACACGCTCACCGTGCCGACGAACACGCGTCGCGTGGTTCGCCATCTCGTCCATCATCTTCCGATTCGTGCGGCTGAACCACAGATTGTTCTTGAAGAAGTCCGCATGCCCGTACACATGGGCCATCACCAGTTTCTGATCCAGCACGCTGTTCGATTCCTGCAGATACGCGTAGCACGGGTCGTTGTTGATCACCATCTCGTAGATCCGGCCCAGCCCATACGCATCACGCTTGCTCAGCTTCTCGAACTCCATCCCCCAGCGCCAGTGCGGATACCGGATGGGGAATCCCCCGTATGCCGCGATCTGGTTCATGGTCTCGAAGTCCAGGACCTCGAATACCACCTCGAAGAAATCCAGCCCGTACTCGCGGGCCTTGTGCTTGATGGCCTCCATGTGGGCCCGCAGCTCGCTCGACAACTCGGTGGTGGCGATCCCGCGTCTCATGAAATGGATCATCGGCTGGTTCGACCCCGCCCGACAATCCAACATCGACCTCTACGCATCCCACCACCCCGCCGTTCACCGCCCCCTACAC
>WGEO01000178.1 GCA_015492715.1 Phycisphaerales bacterium
GTCTCTGTCTGCTCACTGCCGCCCCCGCACCCCCCCAGCGCGAGCATCAGTGCCGCGAGGGCGCCGAGCGTTCCTGCGATCTGCCTCATGACGGTTCTCCCTGAAGTCACCCTGCGAGTCTATCGCCCCTCAGCCATGCGAGAGGCGACGCTTGGCCTGGTCGATGACGACGGCGACGATGATCGCCGCGCCCATCACCACCTGATTCCAGCTCTGATCGATGCTCAGAATGATCATCGCGTTGTTGATCAGTTCGATCACGATCGCACCGAGCACCGCGCCCAGCGCCGAGCCCCGTCCGCCCATCAGCGAGGCACCCCCGATCACCGCCGCCGCGATGACGCGAAGCTCATACATCGTCCCCGCGCTCGTCTCGGCAGCCCCCAGATAGCCGAGGTACACGCACGCGCTCAGGCCCGCCAGCACGCCCATCGCCGTGTAGACGATCAGCTTCACACGCCCCACCGGAATCCCGGCATAGCGTGCCGCCGTCTCGTTGCCCCCGATCGCAAAGATCCGCCGGCCCAGCACCGTCCGCGAGAGCACGAACCACCCCAGCACCGCGACGACGATCATGATGATGACCGGCACCGGATAGACGCCCATGATCTCGGCCTTGAAGAAGCCGCTGGTGAAACTCGCCGGAAAGCCCGCGATCGACTGCTCGCCGTACACACGCTGCGGGATGATGATCGTCAGCCCGCGCAGGGCCGCCATCGTCCCCAGCGTGATCACGAACGGGTGCACGCGCAGCCCGACGATCATCGCCCCGTTGGCCAGCCCGCACAGCGCCCCGACCAGCACGCACACGCCCAGCCCCGCGAGCACGCTGATCGCCATGCCCGCGTCGTGACCCAATGCGTGCAGCGCCATCGCGCCCAGGATCGCACTCATCCCATAGATCGACCCCACGGATAGATCGATCCCCGCCAGCACGATGACCGCCGTCATCCCGACCGCCATGATCGCGATGAAACTCGCGTCCTTGGCCACGAGCACCAGGTTCTCCAGTTCGAGAAACTTGTTGACCCGCGGACGCCCGAACAGCACGCGCGACCCATCGGGCAGCACCTCGAGCCGCCATCGCTCGCTCGCCGGATAACGCCGCTCTCGACCGCCATCGCGGACCACCAGGGCGACCACATCCGCCCCATTCGCCCCCAGCGCCTCGACCTTTCGCCCGTCCCGGGTGATCGCGACCACTTCAGCAGACGGCGCCACCTCCACACGGGTCGGCTTGGGCTTGCTCCCGCCAAACACCGTCAGCAACGCCATCAGAAGCACGATGACGATCAGGAGCCCCGACTCCTGGGCCCCGAGCAGGCGGCGCCACGGCGAACGCCGCGAGGGTCGATCTGGATGGCTCGGCGTTTCCACGAGGGGCACAGTCTAGGAAGCAAGGGCAGCGCCCGCCCTCAGTCGATCGTCTCGACCTTGTCGCTCCGGTTCGGCTTGATCAGATTGATGCTCTTGGGATTCCGCTGCGTGTCCCGCGAGAAGAAGGTCTCCTGAATGTCACCCTTGAGAAACTCCGCGTGCCCATCCGTGAAGGTGTAGTTGCCCCCCTCACGCCCGTGATTGTCCACGGGAGCAAAGAACCCGGGCTCCGTGCCCGCGGCCTCGGCGTCCGAGCGACGCGCATACCACGCCAGCACATTCACATCCGGACCATTCGTCTCATCCCCCCAGATCGGCGCGGGCGTCACGATCACCGCCTCGTCCGTCTTCAGCCCCGCAATGTACAGGTAACTGATGTTGTAGCTGATCACATCCTCCCGGCTGCCGGGGGTCTCCGGACTCAACGGCTCGGCAAGCTCGTACGGCGGAGCCCGATTCGGATCCGTCCGCGCCCCGTAGTACCGGTCCTCGATGTCCGAAGGACACTTCAGACTCCCGAACCCGTCGATGTACGGCTCCAGCAGCGGCACCTCGTTCCCGTCCACATACGACGAATGCTCCGGATCCGGCAGAAACAGCCCCTGATATCCCAGATGCTCACCATCGCCAACCTGGTACAGGCTGAACAGCCCCGCCACACCCCCGTACACATGCTGGCCCTGCAGATACCGCGGATCCTGATAGTTGCTCCCGCGCGGCATCACCGGAAACCACGAGTCCTCGTCGTTCGCATACAACGCCATCGTCAGCGACATCTGATTCAGATTCGCAAGGCAACGCGCCACCCGCGCAGACTCCCGCGCTGAACTCAACGCCGGCAGCAGGATCGCGATCAACACCGCAATGACCGCGATCACCACAAGCAACTCGATCAGCGTAAACGCGCTGCGCCTGGGCATGGCGTGCCCTCCATCGCCGGGCCAATCCATATCATACCGCTCATGCCGCTCCCTGACAGACCGCCCAATCAGCCCGCCCGGATGCGGGTTCTGACGCTGTGCCTGACGGCGGCCTCCACGACCCTCCACCTCCACGCGAACGCCGCCCCCCCGCCGTGGGCACAGGGAACCATCTGGTACCAGATCCTGCCCGAACGCTTCGCCAATGGCTCGCCGACCAACGACCCGCGCGGCCTGCATGCCACCCCCATGCCATGGACCAGGCCCTGGCATGAGGTCGACGAGTCCGAAATCGAACGACTCTGGGCGTGCGAGACGGCACGCCACGCTCGCTCCTCGCCCCGGCGCCCCATCTTCCAACGCGTCGTCTATCGCCGGCGCTACGGAGGCGACCTCCAGGGAGTCCTGGAACACCTGCCCTCCATCCGATCGCTGGGCATCGAGGTCATCTACCTGACACCCATCTTCGCCAGTTCCAGCCTCCACAAGTACGATGCCCGCGACCATCGCCACATCGACCCGACCCTCGCATGTGGCGAAGAACTCCCCGAGGACCCCCTGCCCCCCGAACAGTGGTCCTGGACGCCCAGCGATCGCTGGTTCGTCGACGAGTTTCTCCCACGCGCGCACGAAGCAGGCCTTCGCGTCGTCATCGACGGCGTCTGGAACCATGTCGGGCTCGATCACTTCGCCTTCCGCGATGTGCTCATCCGAGGGCGAGATTCCCCATACGCCGACTGGTTCAAGGTCCGCTTCGATGAGCAGGGACGCGTCACGGGCTGGACCGCCTGGGACGGCATCAACGGCCGTCTGCCCGAGTTCCGCCAGACACCCGGGGGCGACCTCGTGCCGCAGGTCAAGAAGTATGTCTTCGATGTCACCCGACGATGGATGGATCCCGACGCAGACGGCGACCCCAGCGACGGCGTCGATGGCTGGCGACTCGATGTCGTGCCCGAGATCGGCACCGCGTTCTGGCGCGACTGGCTCGCGCTCGTCCACGCGATCAACCCGAACGCCGTCACCGTCTGCGAGGTCTGGGACCCTGCGCACGATCTCCTCGCCGACGACCTCTTCGACGCACAGATGAACTACCCCTTCGCCCGTGCCGTCATCCACTGGCTGCGCGGCGACCGGGACAGCGCCTGGCTCGCGGATCAACTCTCCCGCCTCCTGACACTCCCCGAGCCGACACTCCACGCCCAGATGAACCTGCTGACCAGCCACGACACCGAGCGCCTCGCGACCATGCTGGAACATCCCGCCCGACCCTACGACCCGGACACAGACCCACTTAGCAACGACGCCTCTCGTGCGCACACCGCGGGCGATCGCACGCGCCGACTCGCGGAGATCGCCGTCGCAATCCAGGCAACCTGGATCGGCTCCCCCATGATCTATGCGGGTGACGAAATCCTCATGCACGGCGCAGACGACCCGCACAACCGCCAGCCCTTCCCCTGGCACCTCTTGGCGGACGACGCCCCCACGCCGCAGACTCCCCGCGAACACCTCGAGACCGTCCGCGACTGGATGGCACTCCGCCACGACGCGGTTCTCGGACCCATCCTGCGCAGAGGAGCCGTCGAGATCCTCCCCAGCAAGAATCCGGACCTCTTCGCCTTTGTCCGAACGCTCAACGGGCAGTCCCTCACGGTCATCTGCAATCGCGGGCCCCGGCCGGCAGACGCGGGGAATCTCGGATTCCCCGATACCATCGTGCCCCCTCATGCCGTCGTGCTGATTCGCCCATGAACCATGGCTCCCCCTGAGAGATTGGGGTGAAGACCCGCCCCGCGGGCGCATATACTCAGGGCTGGCTCATCGCCTGCAGCCAGACACATCCCGCCCTTGTGGACGGTCTCTGTCCCTCATATGGGCGGACCGTCCCGGGCGAGCATTGAGAAGGAGAGATACCCATGAAGAGCCTTGTTTCCATGCGGGCAGCGGCGATCCTTGCGTGCGCTGCAGGACATGCCCTCGCCGGTCCGGTCAACGACGGCACCCTCGCCGGCGATGAGGGCTGCTACGGCAACATCCTCTGGTTCCAGAACCAGCCGACCGGCTTCGGCGACAACCGACCCGAGAATGTGCCCCCGTCCGGCGATGCCCTGACGGCCTTCAGTGGCATCGAACTCCGCATCCCCCTGGCCGCCCTGGGCAACGCCACCGGATTGGGCGACATCAAACTCGCAGGATGGGTCACCAGCGGCGATCACACCTTCATGTCCAATCAGGTCATCGGCGGCCTGCCGAATCTCGACAACCTCGGCGCCACCCCCGACTTCTCCCAGATCAGCGGCGACCAGTTCATCACCATCACCGCCGCCACAGGCGGAAGCCCGCCCATCATCGACGGATTCATCGACGGCGTCTATGGCGCCAATCAGGACAACTGGGCACAGAACAACTGGACCGGCTTCGGCGACGCCCAGCACGGCAACATCGACGGAGGCTCCGGCTCCGAGATCGACGCCGTCTACGCATGGACCGATGGTGTCGACCTCTACCTCCTCATCACCGGCAACCTCGAAGCCAATGCCAACGGCCTCAACCTGTTCTTCGATGTCGTCGCCGGTGGCCAGCAGGTGCTCGCCTCCAACAACCCCGTCTTCGACAATCCCATCGACCCCAACCGCACCGATGTCCTCAATGTCCAGGCAGGCACCACCTTCGACGCCGGCTTCGAGGCCGACGCCACCATCTTCATCGCCGGCATGGATGTCGACCCCGACGATCAGATCGAGGACTTCCGCCTCGCGGCGCACTACGCGACACTCCCGACCGGCGGCGGGGGCAACGACTTCTTCCTCGGCGAGGGCACCTATGCCAGCAGCGGCACGCTCAGCGGCGCCGATGCCGGCGCGCCGGATGTCGCCCTGACGATCGACAACAGCAACATCGACGGCGTCACGGGCTTCCCCCCCATCGAGATCCCCTCGCGGGACTTCGCCGTCGGCTCCGAGATCGACGGCCTCTACGGCTTCATCGATCCCAACGAGAACCGGGCCTATATCCTCGTCACCGGCAACCTTGAGACGAACTTCAACAAACTCGTGCTCTTCTTCGATGTCGACGGCCCGAGCAACGGCCAGAACACCATCCGCACCGATAATGTCGATATCGACTTCGGAGCCTTGGGCAACATGGCCTCCGACGGGGTCGACCCCGGCCTGACATTCGACGCCGACTTCGCCGCCGACTACTTCTTCAATGTCGGCAGCGGCAACAGCGGACCGGACATCTTCTCCAACAGCGCCGTCCTCCGCACCAACGGCGCCGCCTTCATCGGAACGGCCATCGTCGACTACGGCTCGTTCTCGGGTGGGCTCAAGGCCGACAACGACCCGCTGGACTACAACGGCCCGAGGCTCGACGGACAGGACGGCACGGCGACCAGCCTCTTCAGCGAGTACCCCCCGCGCGCAAGCCACGACGCCCTCATCGACGCCATCAACGGCGGCGATCCCACCAATCCCATCCCCCCCGCCGGCGACCTCGTCTTCATGAGCCTCGACAACTCCAACATCGCCGGTGTGACCGACACCGACGCCAGCGACGCCCCGAATGTGATCACGGGCGTCGAGATCGCCATCGACCTCGATGAGCTCGGCTGGGACGGCGTCAGCGATGTCAAGGTCGCCGGCTTCATCGCCAACAGCAGCCACACCTTCATGTCCAACCAGGTCATCGGTGGCCTCCCCGCGGGCGACAACCTCGGCAACACCCGCGCCGTGGACTTCTCCCAGATCGATGGAACCCAGTATGTCGTCCTGCCCATCGGTGCCTGCGATGTCGGCTGCCCGGCTGACCTCGACGGCGACGGCGACGCGGACGCAGACGACTTCTTCACATACCTCGACTTCTTCGCATCGGGCGACCCCGCGGCGGACATCGACGGCGACGGCGACGCGGACGCCGACGACTTCTTCGCATACCTCGACCTCTTCGCGCAGGGCTGCTGAGGCCGGACCAACCAACGAGCCCACGCACACCCGCGCGGCTTGCCCGTGCGGGTGTTTCTTCGTGCCCCTACTCGACCGGTTCGCCGATCAGAAACCGCAGGGCATCCGCAAAGCGCGCACCCCACGCCTCCTCGTTGTGCGTCTGCCCCGTACCGATCACGACCCGCAACCGCTCGTCCCGCACGCCGCGAGCACGCAGGAAATCCGCAAAGCGACGCGTCCAGGCGACATACCGCTCGTTGAGCGACGCATCCTGATCGCTGAAGCCCACCTCGTGGTCGCCGACACCCAGGTAGATCCGGCGAGGCCAGACCGCAACCCGACCGATCTCCTCCAGCCAGCGATCCTGAGCACCCTTCAGCGTCGGAAGGCTCTCCAGCAGCAAACCGCCGAATCGGGATGGATGACGCACATGCGCTTGGATACTGATCACCGCACCCAGCGAAGACCCGCCGATGAAGGTGTCCTCGGGACGCGTCGAGACACGAAACGCCCGCTCGACGCGTGCCATGACCTCATCGAAGAGCCAGTCCACATACGCATCACCCGCAGGCTCATAGTCCTCCCAGATCTTCAGAGGAACATACTCCTCCATCCGTGCCTCTCCCCCATGCGGAATCCCCACGATGATCAGCGGACGGATCTCGCCACGCTGGATCAACGCCAGCGTCGTCTCGTCCGCGTGCCACTCGTCCGGAATGCCCCCGTGCTTCTCGAACAGATTCTGCCCATCCTGCAGGTACAGCACCGGGTAGGTTCGCGACGCGTTCTCAGGCTCGTCATACCCGGGCGGAAGCCACACCAGCAGATCACGCGTCCTGTCTCTTATACACATCTCCGA
>WGEO01000179.1 GCA_015492715.1 Phycisphaerales bacterium
TCCGCGTTTCTCCCGGCGCCAGGTCGCCGAGGCTCCAGCGGCTGATGCCGCTCTCGCTCGCACCCGCCTCGGGATCCGAGCCGACGAACACGACCGGCGCGACGCTTCAGAATGTCGTCGTCGATCTCAAGAACACGAACAACATGAATGTCGTCGGCTCGGATCCCGAGGCGGGTGCGAGCGAGAGCGGCATCAGCCGCTGGAGCCTCGGCGACCTGGCGCCGGGAGAAACACGGATCATCCATGTGCGGGCCACGAGCGACACGGTCGGCATCGCGGGCAACTGCCTGAGCGCCGCGTACAACAACGAGCTGTGCGCAACGACGCAGGTCGTCGAGCCGGCCCTGACGCTTCGCAAGCAGGCCACGCGCGAGGCGCTCGTGTGCGACACGATCACGCTCCAGTACGAGGTCTGCAACCCGGGTACGGGTGTCGCCAGGGATGTGCGGGTCGTGGATAACCTGCCCGACGGCCTGACGACCAGCGACGGCGCCTCGAGCATCGATGTCGCCGTGGGCGATCTGGCTCCGGGCGAGTGCCAGACGATCACGGTGCAGGCCAGGGCCGCCGGCACGGGCACCTTCGAGAGCCCGGCCGTGGCAACGGCAGCCAACGACCTGAAGGCCGAGGCACCCGCGACGACGACCGTGATCACCCAGCCGGTGCTGGAGATCGTCAGCGAGTGCAACGAGGTCCAGTTCGTCGGGCGGAACATCACCTACCAGTTCCGCGTGACCAACACGGGCGACGCGACCTGTGAGAACACGATCGTCACCGCCACGCTGCCCAGCAACACGACCTTCGTGCGGGCCAGCGACGGCGGGGCGGGCGCGGGCTCGCAGGCGACCTGGAACCTCGGGGCGCTGGCTCCCGGGGCCGACCGCATGGTCAGCGTGACAGTGCAGCCCAACGCGATCGGGCGGTATCGCGCCTCGGCCCGCGTCGAGTGCGAGTGCGCTTCGCCGGTTGCTGCCGAGTGCACGACGGAGGTCCGCGGCATCCCGGCGGTGCTGCTCGAGGTGATCGATATCGACGACCCGGTCGAGGTCGGCCAGACGACCACCTACGAGATCACCGTGACGAATCAGGGCTCGGCCCAGGACAGCAATGTCCGCATCGTCTGCGAGCTGCCGCCGCAACTCGAGTTCGTCTCCGCCGGCGGCGCGACGCCCGGCTCGGCCCGCGGCCAGACGGTGACCTTCGCCCCGCTCCCGACGCTGGCGCCCAAGGCCAAGGCCACCTGGCGCATCGTCGTGCGTGCGGTCGACGAGGGCAACATCCGCTTCCAGACCGAGATGACCACCGATCAGCTGGGCGACGATCCGGTCCGCGAGACCGAGTCGACCAACCTGTATCGCTGATCCTTCCGACCGTCTGACTCACAACCCCCGGCCCCATGCGGGTCGGGGGTTTTTTTCTGCGCGCAGCACGGGGTGGACGCCGGGGACAGTCTTGAGCGCACAAGGGGCGTGTCGGACGGACAAGGTGTCGGGAGTCAGCCGACGCGTTCTTCGCGCGGCGTCCGGCTCATCAGTTCGCCGATCGCCTCCAGCGGGTCCAGCCCCTCGAAGAGCACGCGGTACACGCTCTGGGTGATGGGCATCTCGATCCGCAGGCGTCGGGCGAGGTCCATGACGCTCCGGCAGGTGGCGACCCCCTCGACGACATGCTGCGCGCGCGCAAGGTAGTCCTTGAGCGACTGGCCCTTGCCCAGGGCCTCGCCGCAGGAGCGATTGCGTCCTTCCGGGCTGAAGCATGTGGTGGCGAGGTCGCCGACGCCGGCGACGCCGAAGAAGGTCTCGCGCTGGGCGCCCATGGCGTGACCCAAACGGGTGATCTCCGCGAGCCCACGCGCCAGCAGCGCGCTCTTGGCGTTGAACCCGGCATGCAGGCCGTCGAGGATGCCCGCGGCGATGGCGATGACATTCTTGGCCGCGCCCGCGACCTCGACGCCCAGGGCATCGCTGAGCGTGTAGACGCGCAGCCATGTCGTGCCGAAGAGGCGCTGGACGAGCAGGGCCAGGTCGTGGTCGTCGCTGGCCGACACCATTGTCGCGGGCAGACAGCGGGCCAGTTCGGAGGCGATCGTCGGTCCCGAGAGCACGCAGCACGGGCGGTCCTTGCCGAGCACATCGCGGACGATCCCCGTGGGTGTCAGCAGCGTGGTGTTCTCGATGCCCTTGGCGACGGATACGAACGGTGCGCCCTCGGGCAGGTGGGGTGCCAGGCGCGTGAGCACCTCGCGGATGTGCTGGACCGGGATCGCCACGATGAACAGGTCCGCTTGCTGCACGCCCTCATCGCGCAGGAGGACCTCGACCTCGGGCGAGAGGGTGAGCCCGGGCAGGGCGGGACTGGTGCGGGCCTGGGCGATCCGGGCCGCGTGCTCGGGGTCGTGCCCCCAAAGGGAAACCCTTGGTATCGGCAGTTCGCCCGTGCCGGCGGCACGATCGGACGAGCGCAGGATATGGGCGCACACGAGGCCCATCTGGCCCAGCCCAAGGACGCAGACGCGCCGGGGGATTCGATGGTGGCAGGATGTGGCAGGGCTGGGCATGGGGCTCGAACTCTGGCGGGCGACGGGTCGTAGGGTAGCCGACAGCCTGCGCGGGGGCCGCGCTATCATCGTGCCCCATCGAGGCGGATCGATACGGAGTAGAACCCATGTCAGAGATCTCCGCGGAGCAGCGTCACCAGCACGAGCAGATCCATCGCGAGGGCAAGATGGCCTGCTGCGCCCATCACGAGATGGCGGGGATCGAGAAGTGGATGGCGTTCTATCTCTTCGGCGGGGCGCTGGTGATGACGACGGTCATCGGCAAGTGGCTGGGGTTCGGGGGCTCGGGCGTCATCCAGTTGCCCGCGCTGGTCGGGGCGGTGGTGCTGGGCGCGCCGCTGATCTGGGCGGCGTACACGGAGCTGCGCAGGGGGCGGGCATCGAGCAGCACGCTGGTCGCGGTTGCGATCCTGGCCGCGATCGCCTCGGGCGAGTACGAGACGGCGGGCCTGCTGGCGTTCATCCTGCTCGTCGCCGACCAGTTCGTGCGTCATACGGCGTTCGGTGCCCAGCGTGCGATCGAGGAGTTGATCGAGCTGACGCCGGACATCGCCCGGATCGTGGACGAGCAGGGCAACGAGCGCGAGGTCGGGCTGGACGAGGTGCGCGTGGGCCAGATCGTGCGTGTGCGTCCGGGCGAGAACCTGCCCGTCGACGGCATCGTGCGGAGCGGCAAGAGCACGATCAACCAGGCCTCGCTGACCGGTGAGGCGATGCCCGTCAATGTGCAGCCCGGCGACGAGGTCTTCGCGGGCACCACGAACCTGACCGGCCAGATCGAGGTCGAGGCGGTCCGTGTGGGCGGAGAGACGACGATCGGCAAGGTGACGGAGTTGATCCGCGAGGCCGAGGAGAGCAGGAGCCCGCGTCAGTTGCTGATCGAGCAGGTGGCACAGTTCTTCGTGCCGATCGCGTTGTCGGTCGCGGCGGTCGTGTGGTTCATCAACTCGCAGAATCCGGACACGAAGGCCGAGGCCGCCAAGAACGCCATCACGGTGCTGATCGTGGCGTGTCCGGCGGCCCTGCTGCTTGCCAGCCCCAGCGCGATGGTGGCGGCCTTTGCCAGTGCGGCACGCCTGGGCATCCTCGTGAAGCAGACGAGTTACCTCGAGGCGGCGGGCAATGTCGATGCCGTCGTCTTCGACAAGACGGGGACGATCACGACGGGGCGGTTCGAGGTGAGCAGGCTCGTGCCCGCCGAGGGCGTGGACGGGGCCGAGCTGCTGAAGGCGGCGGCGATGGGCGAGGTGCACTCGAACCACCCGCTGGCCCGCTCGATCGTGGAGACGGCGCGCAAGGCACGCATCGAGGTCGACGACTCGGGCGAGTTCGAGGAGGTGCACGGCAAGGGGGTGCGCGCACGGACCGCCATGGGTGAGGTCTTCGTCGGGCGTGCCAGCTGGCTGCTGGAGCTGCGCCCCGAGCTGCGCGACCAGATCGAGAAGGTCGAGGAGCGCATCAGCGGCATGACGGGCGTGCATGTGATGGTCGACGGTCGGTACCTCGGCGTGGTCGGGCTGGAGGACAAGGTCCGCGCGGGTGCCAAGGGTGTCATCCAGCAGTTGCGCGATCTGGGCGTGCGTCTGATCGCCCTGTTCACGGGCGATCGTCTGAGCGTCGCCAAGCGCGTCGGCATGGCCGTGGGTGTGGATGTCATCGAGGCCGAGTGCCTGCCCGAGGAGAAGCACCAGCAGATCGAGCAGCTCCGCCGGCAGGGCTATCGGGTGATGATGATCGGCGACGGGATCAACGACGGGCCGAGTCTGGCGGCGGCGGATGTGGGCGTGGCCATGGGGCTGAGCGGATCGGACATCGCCGCCAACAGCGCGGGCGTCGCGCTGATGACCGACGACCTGAACCGCATCCCGTTCCTGATGCGTCTGAGCCGCAGGGCTCGCTCGATCATTGCGCAGAACATCGCGGCGTCGATCCTGATCGTGATCATCGGGCTGGTGCTGGCGTCGCTGGGTCTGCTCGAGGTCTGGTTCGCGGCGTTGTACCACTTCGTGGGCGAGATCTTCGTGCTGGGCAACAGTTTCCGCCTGTTCCGGTTCGGCGAGGAGTTCGTGCAGGCCGAGGAAGCCGCCAAGGCCCGACAGCCGCAGATCGTGCGGCGCGAGGCGAGCGTCCGTCTGGGCGGGCAGACGCAGCCGGCATAAGTTTTGTAAACCCCAGAGGAATCCGAACCCCGCCAGTACTGGCGGGTTTTTTTTATATCCTTCGGATTCACCCAGGAATACCCGCGGTATACCTGTAGCACACGGTTGCTCCTTCATCCTTTTCGGAGGTTTCGATGCGACAGTTGGGGTATGGAGTGTTGTTGAGTCTGTGTCTGACTTGCCCTGCTCTTGCGCAGGAGCACGGTGTCGGTGCGCGCTGCGCTATGCGCGACATCCTCGGGCATGTGGATGATGCATGGGGGCTGGATATCGCCGTGGATGAACGGCTTGCGGTGCTGGCGCGCGGCCGATCCGGTATTCAGATTCTGGATGTCCAGAATCCCGCACAGATGACATCGCTGAGCCTGCTCGATGGGCTTGGCTCTGTGCAGGATGTGGCATTGTCGGGGGACACGGCGTTCGCGGCCGTGGGATCGGCCCTGGGCGTCGTGGATCTGTCCGACCCATCGCAGCCGACGCTCGTGATCTTCGAGCCGGTCCAAGCTGTCGGCGTGGAGGCTCGCGGTTCGCTCGTCTATGCCGCCACGGCTGAGGGCCTGCGGATCTACGACGCGTCGGCTCCGGGCGACTTGGCGGAGCTCTCCCTGCTGGCGTTGACCAACTCCCGCAAGGTCGCCCTCGATGGCGATCGTGCGTTCGTGAGCGCCGATCCCGGCATGGTGATTGTCGATGTGCGCGACCCGGTGAATCCGGTGGCACTGGGGAGCGTGGCAATATCGGCTGCAGGCACTTCGCTGGATGCTGCTGACGGGATCGCGGCCGCAGTCTCAGCGGGCGGGCGCGTGACCATCGTCGATGCAAGGGATCCATCGTCGCCTCGGATCGTCAGTACGATCGAGCCTGTTCGCTGGGCGAACGCGGTCGCCATGATGTCCGGGCGGCTTGCCGTCCAGCTCGACGATGCGACGGTGCAGGTCTACGACATGGAAGACCCAACCACGCCTGCGCTCATCGGGTCGTATGAGAGGCTGGGTCTGGGTGACGCCATCGCCTTGCGGGCCTCCGACGGCACGGCGCTCTTCTCTCGCTCGGGTCCGCTGTGCTGCGATCAGCAAGTCATTGCGGTAGACACGCGGCAGCCGAAGATGACCGCGATCACCAAGGTCGCCGGCGATGCGTCGAGCGTCGGAGCCAGAGGCACGCTGGGCGTGGTGGGCGGCCAGGAGGTCCGGTTCCTTGATATCGGAGATCCGCGCGCCCCGCGCCTGCTCGGAGTCTTCGACAGCGAGGAGCGGATCAAGGACCCACTGTTCTTCGGTGATGCGGTAACTCTCTATGACCGCGATGGCAGGCTGTACGTGCTCGACATCCATGATCCGTCGGCGCCGACCTTGCTCACCTCTCTGGCCGTGCCCGGCGTCGTACCTCGCGATTCGGTGCGGGTTGGCGAGTATGCATATCTTGTAGACAGCTTCGAGTTGGCCGCGGTGGACATGCATGACCCGGCGTCACCCATCATCGGTGGGATCGTCGATGCACCGTCGCGGGCCGAGATGATCGCAGGAACCGACGGGCTGCTCTGCGTGGGCGAAGCTCCCGGCGAGATTCATCTGTATACCTTGGACGACCCTGCTTTGCCGTCGTTGGTCTGGTCGTCATCCGAGGGGCTATGGGTCACGGGTATCTCATTCGACGGCGATCGTCTCTATGTCGTCGACGGCCTGGACGAGCAAGTGCTGATCTACGATGTCACTGATCCGCAAGATCCACAGCAGATCGGGTCCTACAGCCCATTTCTGCCGCCATGGAATGTCCGGGCAGGAGGTGGGCTCGTCGCACTGGCAAGCGGCAGCGACTTCGGCCAGATCGAGCTTCTGGATCTTCGCGATGTCGAGTCGCCGACCATCGTGGCGAGCTTCTCGCCGCACGCATTCATCTGGGGGCTGGACTTCGAAGGCGACGCCATGCTTGTGCAGGCTGATAGCGACGCCTGTGTGATCGACCTGCGCGAGTGTGCCTGCCCGGCAGACCTGGACGGCGACGGCGATGGCGACAGCGACGACTTCTTCCTCTTCCTGGACGCGTTCCGTGCGGGCGATGCAGGCGTGTGCGATGTCGATCGCGACGGAGACTGCGACAGTGAGGACTTCTTTCTATACATAGAGCGATTCTTCCAGCCCTGCGTGTGAGTCCGAGAAAGCGGGTCGGTCTTCGCGTCTCGGTGGGGCGTATCCCGCCGGGCGCAGCGAAAACGCACAATCCGCTGCCGATCCCGCCGACCCACGGTATCCTTGGGGGGACCTGTTGGCAGATAGGGGAGACCCGAATGATGTGGCGGCTGTCTTTTGGTGTGTTGGCGGGCGGTGCGTGTGCACTGCTGGGCATGGTCGTTGTGGGCGGGGCGGACGAGGGCGATCTGATGCCCGCGGAACTCCCGCCCGTCATCTTCCCACCGGAGAACCCCTACAGCGAAGAGAAGCGCGTGCTGGGGAAGATCCTCTTCTGGGACGAACAACTCAGCAGCAGCAACACGGTGGCATGTGCGACCTGTCACCAGCCGGAGGCTGGCGGGGCCGATCCCGTCGTGGCGCTTGCTCCCGGGCCGGACGGTGTCTTCGGCACGCTGGATGATGAGTTCACCTCGTTCGGCGTGATCGCCAGCGACGCGAACAACGACTATCAGCCTCTGGATCCGTTCGGATTCGACACACAGGCGACGGGGCGTTCGGCGCCGCCGGCGATCATGGCGATGTACGCGCCGGCGCTGTTCTGGGACGGGCGTGCGACGAGCGAGTTCCGCGATCCGCTGACGGGCGATGTGCTCATCCAGGGCGGGGGGGCGCTGGAGAGCCAGGCGCTTGCACCGGTGCTCTCGAGCGTCGAGATGGCCCACGCCGACCGCGACTGGAACGAGGTGACGGCCAAGCTCGAGCGTGTCGTGCCGATGGCGCTGGGGACGGACCTTCCGCCGGACATGGCCCAGGCGATCGCGACCTATCGCGACTATCCGTCGCTGTTTGCTGCGGCGTTCGGCGATCCGGAGATCACCCCGGCGCGTATCGCCTTTGCCATCGCGACCTATGAGCGCACGCTGGTGCCCGATCAGACGCCCTGGGATCGCTTCATGGCCGGTGATTCCAATGCGATGACCCAGGCGCAGATTCGCGGCTGGAACATGTTCAGCAACTCGGGATGTGTGCTGTGCCACATCCCGCCGGAGTTCACGGACCACTCGTTCCGGAATCTGGGCGTGCGTCCGACGGCCGAGGATGTCGGGCTGCAGGCGATCACGGGTGATCCCGAGGACCGGGGCAAGTTCAAGACCTCGACGCTGCGCAACACGGGCCTCAAGCCGACCTACATGCACACGGGCGACTTCACGACGCAGCAGGAGGTGCTGGACTTCTATGCCGGTCCCGGCGCGCCGGGGAACGACAACCGCGACCCCTCGCTCCCGATCGTGATCCCGCCGCCCATGCAGGCGGACCTGATCGACTTCCTCGACAACGCCCTGACCGATCCCCGCGTTGCCAACGCGCAGTTCCCGTTCGATCGCCCGACGCTCTACACGCAGCGTCCGCAGGACCAGCCGACGGATCTGGGCGGGGGCACGCCGGGCAGCAACGGCATCGTGCCGCAGGTCATCGCCGAGAGCCCCGCGCATGTGGGCAACGACGACTTCCGTCTGGGTGTGCACGGCGCGCTGGGCGGCACCACGGCGTGGGTCGCGATGAGCGCCAGCCCGCCCGTCAACGGTGAGGTGCAGGCCGATGAACTCTTCGGTCCGATCACGCTCTCCGGGCAGGGGCCCGGGTTCGGCTACGGGACCTGGCACTGGCAGATCCCCGCCGACCCCTCGCTCGAGGGCCAGACGCGCTATCTGCAGTGGCGGATCGAGGACCCGGCGGGCACCGGCGGGATCGCGCTGTCCGATGCGGTCGAGATCCGCTTCTTCTGCGGGCCGTACTGCCCCAGCGACTGTGCTGCGGACTTCGACGGCGACGGCGACGCCGATGCGGATGACTTCTTCCAGTACCTCGATGCGTTTATCGCCGGCTGCTGAGGGTACGCGAGGGTCTTGAACCGCCCACGCCCGTGCGGATACGCTGGAGATGATCTGAAAGGACATCTCCATGCGCACAACTAGGAAGCACCTCGCAGGTCTCGCTGTCGCGTTCCTGGCATCCCCCACGCTCGCCCAGTGCGATCCGGCATGGGATGTCACGCTGGGCAATCCGGGCATCTCGCGCGGCTACATCGAACCCATCTATGCATGGGACGACGGCTCGGGTGAGAAACTGTTCGTCGGGGGCAGCGCCGAGAACATCGGCGGCGACCCACGCAACGACTTCCTCGCCCAGCACGACCCGGCGACCGGCACATGGTCGCGCGTCGGAGACGGCATCCAGCGGGGCAACACCAATGCCTTCCTCACCCGCCTGCGCGCCTGGGACGACGGCACGGGCGAAAAACTCTTCGTCACGGGCTTCTTCGCGGGTGCGGGCAATATCCCCGGCACCAAGAGCCTTGCCGCCTGGGACGGCCAGCAGTGGCACGCCCTGGGCAGCGACTTTCCATCCAACAGCGCGAACGCCACCTACGACGCCTACCCCGCCGACCTGGGCGACGGCGAAAAACTCTACATCTGCGGAAACTTCGAGGAGATCGCCGGCATCCCCGCAGGTCGCATCGCCGCATGGGACGGACAGTCGTTCAGCCCCGTCGGCACGGGGAGCGGGTTCTTCGGATCGTTCAGCCCCTTCGTCCAGAGCCTGATCGCATGGGACGACGGCTCCGGGCTCAAGCTCTACGCCTGCGGAAGATTCGACGGCGTGGACGGCATCACGACCCGCAATGTCGCCCGCTACAACCCGCAGACCGGAGAATGGGAAGCCTTCGGGCAACGCCTGATCCCGGAGAGCGCCACGGCCAACTTCACGGCATGGGCCGTCTTCGACGACGGACGCGGACCGGCCCTGTATGTCAGCGGGCAGCGCTTCCGCATCCAGGGCGACCCGAATGTCTACCTCGTCGCACGCTGGGATGGAACCCGCTGGGAAGGCGTCGGGCAGGAACTCAGCGGCAGAGCCACCGACCTCATGGTCTTCGACGACGGCAATGGACCCGCCCTGTATGTCACTGGCACGGCCATGTTCGAGGTCAACTACTTCGCACGCCTCGTCGATGGCCTCTGGGAGCCCGCCGAGTCCGGCGTCAACAACCCGCCCGTCGAGGGCAACTTCTCCTCGGCGTTCGGCCTGGGGCTGTGGGACGACAACCTCGTCGTCGGGGGCAACTTCAGCCAGGTCGGCGGGCTCGATCCCGTCACGGGCGTCGGTGAGGGCGATCCGATCCCCGCGCGCGGCATCGCCATGCTCACCCCCTGTCCCCCCACATGCCCGGCGGACCTCGACGGCGACGGCGACGCCGACGCGGACGACTTCTTCCTGTTCCTCGATGCCTTCGCACAGGGCGACGCCGGGACCTGCGACCTCGTTGGCGACGGCGACTGCGATGCCGACGACTTCTTTGCGTACCTCGATCTGTTCAGCGTGGTCTGCCCCTGAGCGATACAGAGCGGCGGATGCGCTCCCTGGAGCGGCATTCCTCATATGGCCGGAAGACAGTTCTTTGCTCAGTCTTCAGGGATAGCCATTGCGGGAATATGCGGAACTTGCTATCTTCCCACGCGTGGGGGCAGCAGGGAGCCGCACCGTGTACACGGCCCTGAGGAAACGCCTTCACCTATTTGCGCAATTCGCGTGCCTTGCATCGGCCGCGGGCGCTGCGCCGCCATGCTTTGACCCGATCGAGAGCGCCCATCATCCGTTGTTTGGTGCACTGGCGATGCGATCGGATCGAGAGTTTGTCGATGGCGAGGTCGCGTTCGGCCTGACGACATCAGCGACTTTCGACGACCTGAATGCCGACGGCAAGATCGACTGTGTCGCGGCATCGACTACATATGTCGCGGTGATGCTTGGTCGGGGTGGCGGGCTCTTTTCGGAGCCCACTGTCTATGACACTGGATCGAGGGAACTCGCAGTTGCGATTGGGGATGTCAATGGTGACGGCATCCAGGATGTCGTCGCTGCAAACGATCTTGGCAACAGCATTGGGCTTCTCGCCGGGATCGGTGACGGTACATTCGCCCCTCCACGGGTGTATGCCGTCGGAGAGATGCCGAAGTCCATTGTGATCGGTGATTTCGATGAAGATAGATGGCTGGATGTGGCAACAGTAAATGTTGTCAGTTCTGATGTTTCCATTCTCCTGAACGCGGGCGATGGGACCCTGCTTCCGCAACAACGCATCGCTGTACAAGGGGTGACGCTTCCATCAAATCCGAATGTCAACTTTCCCACGCCCGGCCCGTTCCTTGCCGCCGGCGATCTGAACGGCGACGGACACATCGACCTGGCGGTCCCTGCGGGTCTGCGTGCCCACCTGCTGCTGGGCGATGGGACGGGTGCCTTCCGCGAGGCAGAGAACCACGCGCGTTCCCCCCGAGCCTCGGTCTACAACATCAAGCTCGCCGATCTGAACGCCGATGGGGCACTCGACATCGCCGCCGCGATCAACACCGCCGGCGTCTCACGCATGGTCGTCTGGCTCAACGACGGCGCGGGCGGCTTCCCGGTCGCCGACGAGTATGACTCCTCGTGGAAGGGTATCGGCCCGCTGTATGCCAACACGGGACTGACCATAGGGGACCTCAACCACGACGCTATGCCCGACATCGCACTGACCAGCGAGGGCTTCGAGGGCATCCCCATCCACACGAATCTGGGGGATGGGTCGTTCTCCGAACCCGAGATCCACTGGGCGATCCGAGGCTCGTGGTTCGTCGAGGCCCGCGACATCAACGATGACGGGTTCGAGGACCTCGCGATTGTCTCCAACAACGCGACGGCGACCATGCGGATCCATCTGAACGATCGGGCGGGGCATATCCTGGGTCCGCAGCCCGAGCCGCCCGAGGCCAGCCTGCTCCAGGCCGCCGTCGGGCACGCCGTGCGCGAGATGCGCCTGGCAGGCGGGGGTGTCGCCCTGGCCGTCGGGATTGACAACCCGCCGCGCCGTGATTATCGCATGGAGATCCTAGAGGCCCTTCCTGACGGGCATTTCGAGCGTCTGGAACGCATCACGCTGGCGCCCGACGGGCAGTCGGATATACGCGACATCGCACGCTACGACGGGGAGGGATGGTCGCACCTGATCGCCGCCGACACGATCGAGTTCGGCGGGTGGACCGATCCGGGGCGTCTCTGGCTCGTTCGTCAGGGCGAAGACGGCTCGTTCACACCCGAGATCATCCACGAGTGCACGGACTCGTATCCCATCAACATGGATGTCGCGGATCTGGACGACGATGGGCACGACGATGTGCTGGTCACGCTCCAGAACCTCTGGGACGACGACAGCCCCACCGTGCCGCGCCGCCTGCTCGTCCTGCGGGGCGCCGACGGCCCGTCGTTTGCTCCCGCGGCGGACATCACGCTCGCCGACATTCCGTGGTACTCGGCCTTCAGCGATGTGGATACGGGGGATCTGGACGCCGACGGCGTGAAGGATGTGGTCTGCGTGGTCAGCGCCCGCGACGAGCCGGGGATTCTCATCGTGCTGCGCCACGAGGGCGGCTTCACCTTCCGCGAGATCGTGCGCACGCCCGTGCCGCCCAACGCGTGGAATGTCAAGGTCGAAGACTTCGACCACGACGGACGCGACGAGATCGCCGTGATGCACGCCCGCATCATCATGGACAACGGGATCGTGACCCCCTACCTCTCCACCTACAGGCTCAACGACTACGGGCACTTGGAAGCGATCCAGCAGATGGTCAGCGAGTTCGTCGGCGCCGGGTACGAACTGGAGGCGGCGGACTTCGACCGCGACGGAAACCTGGACCTCGTCATGGGTGGGGGCACTGGTCGGGTCCTGATCCATCTGGGCAATGGCGATGGGACCTTCCAGGAGGCGGTCAACTACGACGCCCTCCATTCGCCCTTTGCGATCGCCGTCGCGGACTTCAACACCGACGGACGCCCCGACATCGCCAGCACCAGCATCTCGACCGAGGCCGTCAGCGTCCAGCTCAATGTCTCGTGCTACACGCCCTGCCCGGCGGACCTGACGGGCTCAAATGATCCCGACGATCCCACCTTCGGCGTGCCGGACCTCGACGCCGACAGCGACGACTTCTTCTTCTTCCTCGACGCGTTCAGCCGGGGCGATGCGACAATCTGCGACCTGGACGACGACGCCGACTGCGATGCCGACGACTACTTCCTCTATCTCACACGATTCGCGACGCCGTGTGCACCATGAGGCGCGGACCCCGCATGGACGGGTGATCTGGTTGGATGCCGTTCGCCAGCACTACCCCCCCTCCCCCACTGCCGCGCGCTGCATGTTCCGCGCGCACACGATGACAGCGTGTGCCTTGGCCGTCATGCCGCCCGCCGTCACGCGGCCGGGAAGAAAGCCCGCGAACCTACAGGGCGACGATCCGCCGCGATCGCCTTGCCGAGAAGGCCGGAACACGCCGCCGGCGATGCCGAGGCGCCGCGCATCGCCGCCTTGAGCCGAGGTGTGGGGTGGTCCTCTCCCACCGCCGCTGCCTCCTTGCTCCTGCTGTGGACGCACGCGATACGAATGTCCCGGGCGTGTCGGCCCATCGCACACATTGCGGGCGACGCGGGCACAGCCAAGGGCACCCGGCCTGTCCGTTCCCCTGTCGATGCAGGAAGAGTCCGGCGGCCTGCGCGGGCGCTCCTATCCCTGCATGCGGAATCCGAGGCGGCTCATCAGCCCGTCGAAGTGGTCCAGCCCGTAGAACGCGATCGTGATCCGGCCACGATCGCCCGCACGATTCGTCGTGATGGTGACTCGCGTGCCCAGATGCTCGCTCAACTGGCGCTCAAGGTCCGATAATGTAGCCCCCCCCCCACTCGTCTTCTCGTGATGCGCGAGACGCTCGCTCACCGCGGCTCCACCCTTGATCCGCCGGGCTTCTTCCTCGAGCCGCCGAACCGTCCACTCCTCGCTGACCGCTGCGTGCGCAAGTTCCACCCGGTCCATGCCGGCAGGCACGCTGAGCAACGCCCGTGCATGGCCCATGCCGAGCGCCCCGGCACGCACCATGTCCTGGATGTCGCCCTCGAGTTCGGTCAGGCGGATCAGGTTCGCCACACTCGAGCGATCCAGGCCGACCTTTTCGCCGATCTGGGCCTGGGTCAGCCCGAATCGCTCGCCGAGTTGGCGCAGGGCATAGGCCCGCTCCATGGGATTCAGATCCTCCCGCTGGATGTTCTCGATGAGCGCCCATTCGGCGGACTGCTCATCCGAGATGTTTCGAACGATCGCTGGAAGGTCCGATAATCCAACATGCTCCGCCGCCCGCCAGCGCCGCTCGCCCGCGATGAGTTCATAAGTCTTGGTGCCATCGTTGGTTGTGAGTGGACGGACGACGATCGGCTGGATGACACCCGCGGAACGGATCGAGTCCGCCAGTTCCTGCAGGCTCTCGTCCGTGAATGTTCGGCGAGGCTGGAACCGATTCGGTCGGATCGCCGAGATCGGAATCCGCTGAACTGCCTCTCCGCTCTCATGCCCCGGATCACTTCCAGTGTCATTCTGGGACGCGGGAGGTGTGGAGGTGGAGACCTCGACGCTCGCCGGGGTTTGGACAAGACTGCTCAATCCGCGTCCCAGACGACGCCTGGAGCCTTTGTTGGTCGAATCTGCCATGATGACCTCCCTTGGCCGATGAACGATCAGAATAGGCTCATATCGGAGGAATCGCGTGGGGAAGATTGAACTGATTGCTCGTGGCGTCGCGCTGAGGGGTTCCCATCGGCAGCAGGTGTTGTTGTGCAGCCCCACCGACGGGTCGTATGCCTATCTACCCGGCGGCCATGTGGAGTTCGGGGAGGACACCCGTGCGGCTCTTGCCCGCGAGATGCGCGAGGAAACGGGCCTTGAGGTTTCCGTTGGATGCCTGCTGGGGGTCTGGGAGGCGGCATTCGTTCAGGACGGCAAACAACGCCACGAGGTCAATCTCATGTTCCACATGGAACATGCCTGGCCTGACGAGGTGCCAAGCATGGAACCGGATATCCGGTTCCGCTGGGTTGACACGGGAGAATCCGGTTTGTCAACCGGCTTGCGGGTGTATCCGGGATGGCTGATGGACCGACTCGACGATCTGCAATCCGGTCGCGTGCTTCATGCTGCTGAAGGGTTTCCGGCCGATGCCGGCTGATTTTGGGTCTGATCCGATTCGACCAGGACGAGGCGCTCAGGGTCGGGGCAGATATGGATCTCCCGCTGGTGGTCGATGCTGGTGGGGGGGGCTTCGACCTGAAGCGTTGTGCCATGGGCCTCGCATCGGAAGATGACGCGTGAGCCGAGGTATTGCGCATCGAGAACGCGTGCGGGGATGAATGACGGGCTCGCGTTAGTGGATACGCGCACCGCTTCGGGTCGGATGACGACTTGGCCGCGAGCCGAGTCTTGCCAGCATCGGCGGGCCTTTGCGACGAACTCTCCGATCGGCGTTGCGACCCGAGCATGGAAGATGGTGGCCGAAGTGGGTGCGGTGGGATCGGTTATCGGACTTTGAGTGTCTGCCTCAAGGACGGTTGCGTCTATGAGATTGGCGTCGCCGAGAAAAGTCGCGACGAAGGCGGATTTCGGTGTTTCGTAGAGGTCGGCGGGCGTGCCGATCTGTTCGATGCGCCCTGCGCGCATGATCGCGATGCGGTCGGCCATGGAGAGGGCCTCGGCCTGGTCGTGTGTGACATAGACACTCGTGATTCCCGCGTCCTTGCAGATCTTGCGGACCTGGGTGCGAAGGTCGGCGCGGAGTTTGGCGTCGAGGTTGGAGAGCGGCTCGTCGAGCAGGAGGACATCGGGGCGGATGACGAGGGCCCGTGCGAGGGCGACGCGTTGCTGCTGCCCGCCGGAGAGTTCGTTGGGTTTTCGATCGGCATAGTCGGCGAGTTGGACGGCCTCGAGGGCTTCGCGGACTCGTCGGGATTTCTCCTGAGAATCGATCTTCCGCACGCTCAGGCCGAAGGCGACATTCTGTCCGACGGTCATGTGTGGCCAGAGGGCGTAGGACTGGAAGACCATACCTGTATTGCGTTTGTTCGGTGGTGCATGCGTGATGTCGCGCTGGGCGAAGTGGATGGTGCCGGCGTTGGGGGTGATGAATCCGGCGATCATGCGGAGGAGTGTGGTCTTGCCGCAGCCGGAGGGGCCGAGGAGGAAGAAGAGTTCGCCGGGCTCGATGTTCAGCGAGACGGCATCGACGGCGCGGACGGTGCCTCGTTTGGAGCGATAGGTTTTGGTCAGATCCTGGATGCGGATGGGGATGGGCATGGGCAAGGGTAGAGCGACAAGCGCGCGCAGATCGAGGATCGCGCGTGATCGCGGGGCGCGTTGACACCGCGGACGAGTGTCCGTTGGTGCAGGAGACTATCTGGGATTTTTGGCACGCGGGGCACCTGCCAGCATCAGCGCGACCGGGGCCGCCGGTGACGGCGTGATCACGATGTCGTCGATCGTGCCTCGGGGCGCCGTGTACTGCCCGTTGATGGTTGCGTCGAGGAGGAGCTGGTCGAATGGGGCGGAATCGACCGCAAGCATGTCGAAGGTGGCGTTATCGCGCCCGTTCAGGTCGCTGATCACACATGCATCGGATGCCACGACCACGCCATTGCGCAGTGTATCGAGACGATGTTCGATCCCATCCCATAGACCATTCTCGGAAAAGGTGATATCAAGGGATGCGTTGGTGGCGACGGCATCGAGACTCATCGGACGGATGCAAGCGGCCCTATGGCCAAGTCCTCGCCGGGGACATACGAGCGGCCGAAGGTCAGGCTGTCGGCGGGGCTGCAGTAGGCTGGAAAGTCGTTGTAGAAGAGGTCGGCCTGTTCGATGACGAAATCGCTGCCGAGTTCATCGGGGCCAATCGGCGTGCCGTCAGGATACTGCCCGGACACAATTGTTTGCGTCGTGAAAAGCGATTCCGGCGTGCGCGCACGAGTCGCCGAGAACACCCTCATCGAACGACTCGAAGGTCTCGAAGACCTGTGGCGATGGGCCGGCAGCGCAGATGGTCAGACGGCGGCGGTCGAAGCCCGGTGCATGGTCTGTCTTCCCTTCCTTCCGCGACTTGACGCGGTGGGGGCGGCACGGCGAGGAACTGCGATAGTTTCTCGCGAATCCCGGCGGGGTGCAGATTGCACACCCATTCGGCGTGCATGCCCCACATCGTGCCCCTCTGCCTGCAATCAGAGTGCAGGCGAGCGTATGGTTATCGGACGGAGCAGGGTTGCCTGTGGGCGTCAGGTGGAATCGCGCTGACTGGAAGGGGCAGATCTGGTACGGTGCGTGTGGCGGCGGCGCGTTTCGTCTGTTCTTGAGCATGCGGGACGGCGCGGAGGCCGGCGCAGCGTGGATTGGGGGGTTTCAGCAATGATGGAGCGGACATCTGGTGTGGGTCGTCTTCGCGTCGCGGGGGTGGTCGGCGTGATGGTGTGCGTGGGCGCTGCGCATGCGGATCTGACGGGTGACACGATCAGCGGGGAGATCGTGGGGGGGCCGGGGGCGTTCGTGGTGGAGCCGCCGACGGCGGTCGTGGGAGCGGGCGTGGAGTTCAATGTGGAGTTTGTGGGCACGCCGAGCCATTCGATCGATGTCGGGGCGGCGTCGGTGCGGATCGAGAACATCTTCGGGGCGCGGATCTCGACGGGTGCCGGCGAGGTGCTGGTGCTCAGTGATCTGGACAGTTCGCAGGGTGCGATCGTGGGCATCACGAACTTCCAGACGAACGAGGAGTACACGATCGACGATGTGACCTTCACGGCCCATGAGATTCAGTTCGCGATGTCGCCGAACATCTGGGAGGTCGACGGCTTCGTGAGTTTCGATATCGTGTTCGAGGGTGCGGGCTGCCCGGCGGACCTCGACGGCGACGGGGACGCCGACGCGGACGACTTCTTCCTGTACCTCGACGCGTTCGCCGCGGGGAATCAGACGGTGTGCGATATCGACGGGGACGGAGACTGCGACGCGGACGATTTCTTCGCGTATCTCGATCTGTTCGCCCAGGGCTGCTGAGGCGCGGCGGCGAACCGGTATGTGACGCGTGTGTGGCGGGCTTGGGATCAGAGATCGGGCTTCATCGCTGCGCAGGGTGGATGGGGAAGTGTCCGCAGTGTGTGTCTGGCATTCGGATTTCGGGCATCACCATCCGGTCTGGTTCGGGCGTCCGGTATGCTGGCGTGATGGTTCTGGGGTGGCGGCGCGGATGGCGGATCGTCGTGGGTCCCCGGGCGCGTCGCGATGGTTGACTGGAGGCTGAGACATGAGGGGCTGGGCGACTGGTGTGGTCTGCTGTGTGGCGGGCTTTGCGTGGGGCGGTCCGGTGGATGTGGGGGGTGTCACGATTCCCGATGGCGATGTGTTTCGTGCGCAGATTGAGCGTGAGGGCGACAGCGTGCGGGCGACGGTGGTCATCGACGGGCGCGAGCAGCGTCTGGTGCTGAGTCCGCACACCATCCGGGGGGAGACCTTCGGCGTGTGGACGGTCGGCGCCGACGGCAAGCGACGGGCGGCGGTTGCCGATGAGCCGCACACCTATCGGGGAACGGTCGAGCCGCTCGGGGCGCTGGCGGCGTTCAGCGTCGAGGGCGATCGTCTGGAGGGGGTCCTGACCTTTGCTGATGAGGGCGAGTGGGCGATCTACGCGATCGAGCCGCTGGGTGATGGTCGGCATGTGTCGTACAACATCGCGGATCTGCCGGCGGGCGACTTCCGGTGCGGAGCCGACGAGGGCATGCGTGCGGCGCGGTTCGTTGCCGAGGCGGCGCGTGGGGGCGAAGGGGGCGTGATCGCCAACTTCGACTGCACGCGGACGATCCTCGTGGCGTTCGACGCGGACTTTGAGTACTACCAGATCAACGGGTCGAGTGTGCCCGCGGTCGTCGCGGACATCGAGGAGATCATGAACGCGACGAATCTGATCTACGAGACGCAGATGAATCTGAGCCATCTGATCGGGGAGTTCGTGATCCGGACCAATGCGAACGATCCCTACACGACGACGGACGCGGTGGGGCGGTTCTTCCAGTTCCAGGACGAATGGAACGCGAACCAGACGCACATCGTGCGCGACACGGCACACTTCTTCACGGGCGTCGATCTGGACGACAACATCATCGGCGTGGCGTATCTGGGTGTGATCTGCGAGTTCCTGGACTTCAGTTACGGCATGAGCCAGTCGCATTACGGCGGGTCGTTCGCCGAGCGCGTCGGCCTGACGGCGCACGAGCTGGGGCACAACTGGAACGCCGACCACTGCGACGGGGATGGTGACTGCGGGATCATGTGCTCGTTCATCAACGGGTGTCCGGGCGGGGTCTCGGCGTTCGGGCAGCGCTCGCTGGATGCGATCCTGGGCTGGGCCAAGGGGCACGAGGCGTGCCTGGGCGAGGGGCCGGACTGCTTCACATGCCCGGCGGATCTCGACGGCGACGGGGACGCCGATGCGGACGACTTCTTCCTGTACCTCGACGCGTTCGCCGCGGGGAATCAGGGAGTGTGCAATCTCGATGGGGACGGGGACTGCGACGCGGACGACTTCTTCGCGTATCTCGATCTGTTCGCCCAGGGCTGCTGAGGCGCAGCGGCGATTCGCTGTCTGACGCATGCGGGCCGGCTCTGGGATCGGGGCCGGCCCTTTGTTCATCTGGGTGGAAGGGGGTGCCGGTGGCGGTCGGCGGGCGGGCGCGTGGTTGCGGGTGTATGCTGGGCCCATGGCGCGACGGGTGCATGCTCTGGCGGAGTTGGAGGGTCGCAGGCGGCATCGGTGCATCGCGGATCGGGCGGAGCGGATCGGGGCGGCGATCGAAGAGATCAGTGCCCAGATTCGCTCGCAGCAGCGTCGGGTGTCGCGGGCGCAGGTGGATGTGCACGAGGTGTTGCCCGAGGGGCTGCGGGAGATGTGCCGGGAGGTCACGCTGCGGGCGGGGGTGCTGACGATCCGGGCCGTGGACGCCGGGGCGAAGTATCGCCTGAGCCAGTGGGTGCGGAGCGGCGGGCGTCAGGAGCTGATG
>WGEO01000180.1 GCA_015492715.1 Phycisphaerales bacterium
CACCAGCAGGATCGAGTCCTCGATCGGGCCCGCCGGTCATTCGGGCATTCCCGACGATGTCTATGCCGATGTGGACATCTACCACCTCAACGCCGGCGGCAACATCGCGCCGGGCACGATTCTGGAGATCACCATCAAACTTACCGAGAGTGGCGCCGACCTCGGCTCGCGCCTGTCCGACGCCCTCACGCTCGCAAGCTTCGCGGACTCCGTCGAGTTCGGCGTGTTCGATACGACCAACGCCACGGGCCTGTCCGACGCGCTGCTCGTGCTCAGCCCGACGGACTTCTCGCCCAACGGCGGCGAGCCCGGCGTGCTCGCCGAGAACGGCAACAACCGCTACGGCTTCAACGACGACGGCGACTTCTTCATCCAGTTCGTCACACCGGGTGCGCTCGACGGCTCGGGCGGAGCGCCGTATGCGATCTACCTGCAGGGCGCCTTCAACACGGACTACGCGATCGAGGTCCGCACGCTCGGGTCCGCCGAGTTCGTCACGCGTGCCCAGAACTTCTTCATCGAGACGCAGGGCGGTTCGATCGACTGGCTGCGTGCCGGCGGGCTCGTCGCCGACCTCGACCCGTTCAGCACGAAGAGCCTGGGTCTCTCGGGCACGAACGAGCAGGGGGTGCCCATCGATCAGGTCGTGCTCGACGGGCTCCTGGATCGCCTCGAACAGCTCTACGCGGATCGGGGCCTGGATGTCACCTTCAGCACGAATCCCGCGGACTTCGAGTTCGAGGACTTCTCGACGATCTATCTCACCTCGACGCCCGACCCGGTCAATCCGATCTTCGCCGAGGCGGACTTCTTCGGTGGTCGGGACTTCTTCCAGGGGCTGGGCACGGACCTGCTCACGCAGCCGTTCCAGGTCGCCGAGCACGCCGACCCCTTCAACACCGACTCGCAGGACGAGGGTGCCGTCTTCCTGCCCACCTTCGCCCGCCTGGGCTACGAGCCGACGGATTCGGACATCGACGATCTGATCGATTCGCTCACGGCCGCGACCGCGCAGACGGTCAACGAACTGCTCGGCCTGCGTCAGACGGCCAGCAACGGGCTCGATCCCGAGGTCTTCGATATCAACGCCGCCGACGCGGTGCAGGTCGTTCCGGGCGACGGCGAGGCGTTCGAGATCCCGACGGTGGATCGTGCCCTGTCCGATCCGTTCGACCCGGTCACGAACACCGACTTCTGGCTGGGCGAGCAGAACGCCAGCCAACTGCTCGAGAAGATCCTTTCCACGATCTGATCACGCGATCTCACCCACAGGGACCCGCCGGCTCCGGATTCATCCGGGGCCGGTTTTTTCATGTATGCAGGTGCAAGAGATGCCTACACGCCAGCGAGGGCATCAGGCCCCGCGACGAAGGCGCAGGCGTTCTTCATCCTCGCCGCTCGCCTCGTCGTCGAGCAGGTGCACATCCACCTCCGCGGAGGCACCCTTGACCGGTTTGATGGCGACATCCGCAGAGGGCGCCGAAGGAAGGTCCTTCGTCGGTGGAGGCTCCGCACCGACCTCCTCGGCGGTGGCGGCCTGCTGCATCTCGCGGCGCAGTTCTTCCAGTCGCTCACTCGCGGCCTGTGCCTCCCTGTGCAGTTGGCGGATCATCGCAGGGGCGCTGCCCAGATACGACACGAGTTCCTCGAGGCGTGCGGCCTGCTCGGCGGCCTTGGCCAGCACCGCCGGATCCAGTCGCGCCTGCTCGGCGGCGGTCCGGAGCGTCGCGAGCATCTTCATCGCGTACTCACCCGCCTGCACCGCGGGCGTGGCCTGGTCCTCGACATCACGCAGGCGGTCCATGACCTGATCCACATGGGCGATCAGCGAAGCGACGCGGGCCTCGCCCTCCTCCAGCACGCCCTCGAGTTCCGTCCGCGTTTCGTTCAGCACACGCCGGGCCAGTTCCTCGTCGGCCTCGCGAGCGGCCGCCTGCGCCTGCTCGACCGCCTCCATGAGTCCGGCACGCTGATCGTCCAACTCGCGCATCAGCGTCTGCTGCGCATCGCGGGCCTTGGCAAATCGTTCCTCGATGGATGCGTCGAACTCGACGAGCCGGCTCTGCCCCTCCTCCAGGCGTGCCTCGATCGCGTCGAAGAGTCGGATGAACTTCTCCGCCCGCTCGCTCTCGAGCGTCTTGAGGCGTTCTTCGAAGCCCTGCTCCAGTTCGCGGGCCCGCTGTTCGGCCTCGTCCAGACGCTGGCGCATCGACTCGCCCAGGCGCTCGATCCGCTCGATCCGCTCCTGCTCGACGGCGTCCAGACGCTCCGTCAGCCGGTCTTCGAGCGCCCGGATGCGCCGCTCACCCTCTTCCAGATGTGACTGGAGCGTTCGTTCTTCTTGCTGCAGGCGGCTGTGTGCCCGTGCGATCTCTTCCTCGACCCGGCGCTCGAGTTCTTCGATGCGATCACGCACCAGTCGTTCGCCGGCCTCGCGCAGACGCTCGACCGCCTCCTCGCTGCCCCGCGTCTGGGCCAGCAGTTGCTCGGCGACGCTGAGGCGTTCGTCGAAACTCTCCGCGGCTCGCAGGGTCTGCTCCAGGCTCTGGCGGAGTTCACGAGCCGCCGACCCTGCTGCCTCGCGGAGTTCCCCCGCGCTGCTCGCCGCCCGAGCCAGTTCTCGACGCTCGTCGTCGGCCCGCGCGATCAGTTCCCGGAGCGTCGCGCTGAACTCGTCGAAGGAGCGTCGGTCGATGACCCGTGGCGTCAGGAAGATCTCCCTGAGCGCCTCGTGCTCCGTGTGATCCCCACGCTCGGCACCCTGCCGGCTCATGCACACCTCGTCTCCGGGCTCGCTCGCCCATTCGACACCCATAGCATCCGTCATGCCCGCACGCGGACGCAATCCTCAGCCTGTATCGGACGAATCGCCCCGTCGGGTTCGATTGCATCGCTATCTTGCCGACGCCGGCATCGCCTCCCGTCGAGCCTGCGAGGCGATGATCGAGGAGGGGATCGTCCAGGTCAACGGCGAGGTCGTGCGAACAAACCCCGCATGGGTCGATCCCGATCGCGACCGTATCGAGGTCGCCGGCGAGCCCGTCAGGCCCCCCGATCGACGGATCTATGTCCTCCTCAACAAGCCCGCGAGGGTGCTCAGCACCGCCCGCAGCGAGCCCGGCGACACCCGCCGAACCGTCCTCGACCTCGTCGACCATCCCGCCGGGGCTCGCCTCTATCCCGTCGGGCGTCTCGATTTCGAGACCACAGGGCTTCTCCTGCTGACCAACGACGGAGACCTCGCCAACCGCCTGACCCATCCCCGGTTCGGCGTCGAGAAGACCTATCACGCGGTCGTCCGCGGGCGGATCGAGGACGAGGATGTCGCGGGGTTGGAAAAGGGCATTTATCTCGCCGAACGCCGCGAGGGACGAACGGTGGGGGCGTCGCGCACGGCAAGGGTCCGCATCCGGATCCTCAAGCGAGACCGCGATCGCACGACACTGGAACTGACCCTGAAGGAAGGCCGCAATCGCCAGGTCCGTCGCCTGCTTGCCGCCGTGGGATGCCCCGTCAAGCGTCTGGAGCGTGTCGCCATGGGGCCGCTCCGGCTCAAGGGCATCGCCCGCGGCGCGTGGCGGGAACTGACCCGTGCAGAACTCCAGGCCCTTCGTCGGGCCGCCCATCGGAGCCGGCGCACCCGCTGAGCGCTCCCGTGCGGGCATGCCCGAGCGCCGCTGATCGGCCTAGACTCTGGGCCCGATGCACAGCGGGGAAAACCCGGAGCGATCGCCCATGGACGCGACCACGCAGACCGAGTTCTCGATCTATCTCGCACATCGCCCGGGTGAACTCGCGGGAGTGCTGGAGGCCCTCGATGCCGCCGGCGTCGATGTCCGGGCCGTCTGCGTCGTCGATCAGGACGAGCGCGGACTGGTCCGCCTGCTGGCCCAGCCCGAGGAGCGCGTGCGCGAGGTCTTCGAGTCGCTCGTCGTCAGCGGGGCGGGGCCGGTCTTCGAGTCCCAGGTGCTCGTCGTCAGTGCCGACGGCCGCCCCAGCGTCGTCCGTGATGTCGCGGCTCAACTGGCCCTGGCAGGCGTGAATGTCCGTTATGCCTACGGAGCGCCCGCGTCCAAGACCGAGCCGGGACGCTGTGTCTTTCGGGTCAGTAACCTCGAGCAGGCCCTCGAGGTCGTCCGCGCCATCGCCTGAGGGCGTCTACGATGCAGCCTGCGGGAGTGTGCTCGCACCGGGAGGATGACGCACCATGGGCATCGAAGCCGCCCTCAGCACCGACAGCATCCTGACGACCCAGCTCCAGCGGGTCATCAACTGGGCTCGCAGGTCCAGCCTCTGGCCCATGCCGTTTGCCACGGCGTGCTGCGGCATCGAGTTCATGGCTACCGCCTGCAGCCGCTACGACCTCGCCCGATTCGGCGCCGAGGTCGCACGCTTCAGCCCCCGACAGGCCGACCTGATGGTCGTCGCCGGACGCATCGGCATCAAGATGCTCCCCGTCCTCCAGCGGATCTACGAGCAGATGACCGAGCCCAAGTGGGTCATCTCCATGGGCGCCTGCGCGAGCACGGGCGGCGTCTTCGACACCTACGCGACCGTCCAGGGATGCGATCAGTTCATCCCCGTCGATGTCTATGTGCCCGGCTGCCCGCCCCGCCCGGAGATGCTCATGGAGGGCATCATGGCGATCCAGCGCCATATCGACAACGAGGGCATCCCGCCCAAGGGGCCCGACGGCAGACGCATTCCGCTGGGCCTGACCGTCGAGCCAACCTACACGCCCAGGCCGCAGCCCGTACCCATCACCATCGGACGCTGAGGCGATCGAGGACCTGCAGATGATCCCGACCTGGCTTGCGGCCCTTCCCCTCCTCGTCCATGTCGCCATTACCCTGAGCGTTACCGTCAGCGTGATCCTCAAGCGGCGCCCCCTGCCCGTCTCGCTCACATGGATCGCCCTGTGTGCCTTCGTGCCCTATATCGGAGGCTTACTCTATCTGCTCATCGGCGATGTCCGACTCGGACGCAGGCGCCTCGAAGCACACAGGCGTTACAGCGAGAGCATGCGCCTGCATGCCGCCGAACTCCTGGGCGCACGCGAGCGGGCGTGGAACCCCGAGCATCCCACATACCCTCACATCGCGGCATACGGAACCGCCGTCTGCGGGCTCCCGCCCCTGACGGGAAACCACCTGGAGATGCTCGATACGCTGGACGAGTTCATCACGGCTCTCGTCGCCGCCATCGACGCAGCCGAAGACCACTGCCACATCCTGACCTATATCTGGATCCCCCATGACGAGGGCCTGCAGGTCGCCGAAGCGCTCATCCGCGCCAGCGCCCGTGGCGTCACATGCCGGATCCTCGTCGACAATGTCGGCTCGGCCTCGTTCCTCGCAAGCGACCTCCGCGAACGCCTCGAACACGCGGGCGTCCAGGTCGTCGCCTCCCTTCCGGTCGGTGTCATCCGCTCGCTCTTCGAACGCATCGACATGCGGAACCACCGCAAGATCGCCGTGATCGACGGACGGATCGGGTTCTGCGGCAGCCACAACATCACCAACGCGACCTTCGGCATGCACGGGCGCGACCCCGTGGGACCGTGGATCGATGCCTCCATCCGCATCGACGGTCCCGCCGCCGAGGCCCTCCAGATCATCTTCCTCCGCGACTGGAACCTCGATGCCGAAGACCCCATTCGCGAGATCGATCGGTATGTGCCCCGTCTCCCTGTGGATGGCGATCGGGGTGCGGCACTCCAGGTCCTGCCCTCGGGCCCGGGCGCAGAGCCCGCCGCCATCGAGCAGGCCATGCTCACCGCGATCTATGGCGCCCGACAACGCCTCATCATGACCACGCCCTACTTCGTCCCCAGCGACGCGATGCTCTCGGCGCTGGTGGCGGCCGCCCGTCGCGGGGTCGAGGTCCGCATCGTGGTGCCTCGCCGAAACGATTCCCTCCTCGTCGCTGCCGCCGCGCGGAGCTACTTCATCGATCTCCTCGACGCCGGCGCCCATGTCCACCTCTATCGTCCCGGGCTGCTGCACGCCAAGACGCTCAGCGTCGACGACGAGGTCGCCCTGATCGGCTCGGCGAACCTCGACATCCGCAGTTTCCGCCTCAACTTCGAGGTGACCACCATCATCTACGATGCACCCTTTGCCAAGGTCCTGCGAGACCTGCAGGACGGATACATGCACGCATCCGACGAGATCGACCCCGAGGCGTGGCATCGCCGCCCTCTCACACGCGTCTTTCTGGACAATACCGCCCAACTCCTCAGCCCGATCCTGTAGCCCCTCGCGTCAGCCCGGGCCCGTCGAGTCTTCGTTGCCGTCCCGCTCGACGAACAACTCGCCGAGCGTTCGTCCGACGATCCGATGCGTCTCCGTCCCGGCGGCTCGCAGGAGCCGCTCCATCGGTTCGTCCGGATGCTCATCGCTCATCGGATAGGTCGAGTGGTGCACCGGCAGCAGGTAGCGAGCCCCCATCTTCTGGAACATCTCCCATGCCTGCTCGGGCGTCGCGTGCTGATGGGACCACGGCTCATAGGCTCCGATGCCCAGTGATGCCAGATCCACCCCGCGCAACCCGTCGAAGGCGTGCGTGTGCGCCGTGTCGCCGGCACAGAAGATGCTCCGTCCGCCGCCCGAGATCAGATACGCATTGCAGCCCCGCCGAAGGTCCAGCGCCCGCCGAGCGCCCCAGTGGCGTGGCTCCAGTGCGACCACTTCCAGATCCTTCACGCGCGTCGGGCGATGCCATGCGAGTTCGACGATGTCCCCGAACCCGGAGGGAATCAGGCGAGCCGTGCGCCTCGGGGTCACGACAACAGTGCCGGGATTCGCCAGCCGCTCGAGCGTCGGGCGATCCAGGTGGTCGAAGTGTGCGTGCGTGATGAAGATCGCGTCGATCGCCGGCAGGGTCGTCGCGATGGGCGGAACCTCGATCTTCCGACCCAGCCCGAGCACGCGCGAGCCGATCCGCGGCCCGATCCGAGGCGAGAAGACGGGATCCACGAGCACCCAGCGCCCGCCGATATACGAGAGCACGGACCCGTGCCCCAGCCACGCCGCCGCCAGTGCGACGCCCGGGTCCACGATGCGACGCTCCGGATCGATCCGGACCTCGGGCTCGGTGTGCTTCTCGCGGATCGACGCAACGATCTCCCTCGGGTACCTCCGCAGGCCCGAGCGGACCATCCTCGTCACACTTGGTCGATGGTCGCCTCGCGACACGCCCATCCTAGCAGCGCCCCGAGGGCCGGAGAATCAAGGCGGGCGTTGTCTGGATGGAAATGCTGTTACCGCTTGTCCGCGGCGTTGACGAACCGCCCGAGACGCCGCTTGCGGTTGATGATCTTCCGACCGCTCCTGGTCCGCATGCGGGCACGGAAACCGATCGACCGCTTCCGCTTGATCCGGCTGTTCCGCCGTGGGTAGTGCATCGCCATCGCAGGGCTCCGTCAGAAGGTCCAAGGGCCGGGATGCTAGCACTCCAGGACCACATTCTCCACTCCCTGATCCTCTTGCGTCGACGGGAATCCACCGATACACTCGGGACTCTCCGGGGGCTCGGAACGGCCTGGAGAGGCTGCCGGCAAGGCGTACCGACAGCCTCTCCCGTCCCTTGCGGACGCCCCCTTGGGCGATCTGTGTGTGCCGCTCGGCGGTGGGCGTGTGCGATGGTTGACGATGTGTCGTTGCAGCGAGCCCAGGAACTCCTTGGGCACCCATTCTCGGACCTTGATCTCCTGCGCCGTGCGCTGACCCACGCGTCCACGGCGGACACGCGTCTGGACTCCTACGAGCGTCTGGAGTTCCTGGGCGATGCCGTCCTCGGGCTGACAACCTGCGAACTCATCTTCTCACGCTATCCGGACCTGCTCGAGGGCGAGATGACGAAGATCAAATCGATCGCCGTCAGTCGAGAGACCTGCGCCCATATCGCCCGTGAGATGGGGCTGGCCGACCTGGTCGCGCTGGGCAAGGGCATGCAGGGGGCCGCCCTGCCCACCTCCCTGCTGGCCGGCGTGTTCGAGGCCGTGATCGGGGCGCTCTACCTCGATGCGGGGCCCGAGGCTGCGCGTGCCTTCATCGCCCCGCGCATCGAGCCGTTCATCGAGCGGGCATACCGGAACGGACACCAGCAGAACTTCAAGTCGCTGCTGCAGCAGCACGCCCAGCAGTCCGCCAACGAGCCGCCGCGCTATCTCATCCTCGACGAGAAGGGCCCGGATCACGCCAAGTGCTTCAAGGTCTGTGTCGAGCTTGCGGGCAGGCGATTCGATCCCGCCTGGGGCCCGAGCAAGAAGCAGGCCGAGCAGATCGCCGCACGCCACGCCCTGGTAACCCTGGGCATTCTCGCCCAAGACGACGACGGGCAGCTTGTGCTGGTCGAAGACTCCGAGACCACCTCTGCCTGATGCTTCGCCGTTTCAACGCGGGCGCAGATCCACGATGATCGGCAGGTGATCGCTCGCCAGACTGTCCTCGCTCTCCAGCCCCAGGTGCTCCAGCACCTCCGGCGCCAGACGGGTCGTGTCCAGTGCAAACGCACTGGCCAGGTCCGCGCTGCTGTCGCTGTAGACCAGCCAATCGAGTCGCCCCGGGCTGAACGGGCTCGTTGCATCGCGCCAGGTGTACGCCGCCGCATCGTCGACGACCATCGTCGGCGCGATGGCAAGGTCCGAGCCGTCCAGATCCAGCCCGCGCCGCAGGAGTTCCAGCGGGGTGCGCGTGCCCACGAGGTTCAGGTCCCCCGCGATCACGCGCACATGCGGATCGACCCCCAGTGTGCGCACGAGCGTGTCGTTGATCGCATGGGCCTCCATCTGCCGCCGGGCTTCCTCGCTGCTCTGCGCCGAGCCGCAGCACTTCAGGTGGACGCTGGCGACGACGCTGTCGCGGATCGGCGTGCGCACCCGGGCCGCGAACGCCCGGACGGGGCGATCCTCCCCCTCGACCACGATGGGCTCGTCCAGCAGCGGGGTGATGGGCCCGCGAGCCGCGACCAGCACCCCCTGATCGCCGAACCCCTGCGCCTGCCAGTCGTCGCCCAGATGCTCACCCAGCCACTTCGTGACCTCCGCGGGATCCGCATCGAACTCCTGGAAGAGCACGATGTCTGGATCCATCGCGCGGATCATCCGGACGAACGGATCCGGATTGCGTAATGGCGTCGAGCGCAAGACCTCCATCAGCGTCGTCGCAGGATCGATCGTGATCGTGTGGTCCCGCCCGTTGATGGTGAGCGTGATGGATGCGGGGTCCGGCCCGAACTGATCC
>WGEO01000181.1 GCA_015492715.1 Phycisphaerales bacterium
CATCGTTCCCCCGGATCAGAGCACCGACGACCTGCCCTCATTCCTGGATGCTTCGGGCTTCTCACACGCCGTCGTCTCCCTGTGGACGCCCGATCTGACCGCCCAGACCATCGCCCCGCGCGTCGAGCAGATCGCCCGTCTCGCCGATGCGCTGCGCGCCGCGGGCCATCGTCTCATCCTCTCGCTCGATCGGATTCCAGACGAGGCCGCACGCGACGCTGTGCTCGATCCATCCTCCGTGCTGACCCTTCTCGCCCGGGGAGAAGAACTGGCCCACCAGCTGCTGGATCCGTTCCTCCAGCGCGTCGGAGAGAGCGTCCATGCATGGCTCATCGTGCCCGACGACCCGCACACGCTCGCGCCATCAGAGGCGCTCCGTAGCACGGAAGCACTCCTCGGATCGCTGGTGACCTCCCCTCGCATCGCATCGCCCGTCCCGCCGTCACTGGCGGCCCTTCGGGTGGCATCTCCGACAGGACTCACCGCCGACGCGTGGCTTGTTCCCATCGACGCCGACACCCGCCCCGCATTCTTCGAGGATCTCCGAGCGCTGATCACCGCCAGTGAACCGGCCCCCGATCCCCACCTCTGGCTTGCCGTCACCCCGCTGGACCCCGCCGAGTTCGGTCCTCGCGCCAGCGCCGCCGATGCCGTCCGCAGAGCCGCCCTGGCAATCAGCACACTCGCCGACCACGAGGCGACCGTCCTGCTGAACGACCCGCAGCAGGGGCCGGCTGCAGCAGACGCATCCCCCGCCCTCGCGGCGTTGTCGGCCCTGAGCACGCACCTGGCCGCCAGAACGCCGTCTGCCCCCTTCGAGCCCGCGCCCGGCGTGCACATCATCGTCCTGTCCTCACAGGACAACACCCGATCCGACGCACTCATCGCCTGGTCCGATCGCCCCGCCGACGCGTTCGACCTCCTCCTCGCGCCGGGCCCCGTCACACGCCTGGACCTCTTCGCCAACGCGACACCGCTCGATCCGGAAACCCCCGAGGACGGCGCCCCACGCACGCATCACATCGACCTCTCGACCGCACCCGTGATCATCGAGGGCATCGATGCGCCCCTCGTCCTCTTTCAACTCCAGTTCCGGATCCGACCCGATCGCCTGGCAACCGACGGCTCGCCCCACGAGCACGCCCTCGTGTTCTCCAACCCCTGGCCCGCCGCCATCGAGGGCCGTTGCTTCATCGTCGAGCCGGGCGGAACCCTGCCCGATGGGCGCAGAGACCGCTCGTGGACGATCGAGCCACGCGCTGCCCCGCTGACCATCCCCCCGGGCGAAGAACTCGAACTCCCCCTCTCGGTCACCATGAGCCCCTACCAGGCGCAGGGGACAATCCAGGCTGTCGTCGATGTCGAAATCTCGACCGGCCAGATCCACGAGCCGGTCCGCCTCCGGGCACCCCTGCGCGTGGACATCGACGACCTGCGCATCGCCCTGACCCGCCCGCCGGGATCGCCCACACTCCGCATCGACGCGGCGAACCTCGCCGACCAGCCGCGCGACCTCGAGATCACGGCCTTCGCCGAGGACGCCGGACGCCGAATGCGAACCGTCATCTCCGATCTTGCCCCGGATTCCGCCGGCGCCGCCCGCCTCATCCTCGAAGCATCCTCCGGACGCCTGTTCCTCAGCATCCAGGACACGCTCACCGCCGAGCGGATCAACCGCGTCATCGACCTCGACGCGGCCCCGACGACCGCCGCACCGCTGGCGAATGCGCCCGAGCACCCCTGACCCCCGCGTTACGGAGCACAAAGATCGCATATCCCACGCGCGGCACCTGGATCGCATGGCCCGCGTCATCGACGACACCCGCGACCTCGAACCCGCCCCGTCGCACGAGATTCTTCCACTGAGCAATGGTGTACCTGCGCAGTTCGTAGACCGAATCGATATGCCGAACGCCCGAAGGCGTCCGCACCGTCAGATGGCTGCACACACGCTCACGACGCGGGCGCGATTCCGGCAGATACGACACGAACTGATGCACATGCACACGCCCGCGCCGAGCCTGCCAGACATCCTCGCTGGGCTGCTCGATCCCAGGGGCGCTGAGGCTGAGCCCCACGACATAGACCCCGTCGGGCCTCAGGACACGCCGGACTTCGGAGAAATGGGCGAGCATCGCACGGTCGCTCGTCAGATGCCGGATCGTGTTGATGAGGTTGAACGCCGCGTCGAACCGCACGCCACCGACCCGACCCGCGAACGACTCCATCGGCGCCTCGATCACGCGAGCCCGACGCCCCAGCCCGAGGCGGCGCAGACGCTCATTCGCATAGGCGACCATCCGCGGGTTGATGTCGATGCCAAGAACCTGATAGCCCCGCCGGCCCAGCACACGCAGGTATCGCCCGCTCCCGCAGGCAGGCTCGAGCACCACGATCGGTCGCCGACCGATCGCCCGCCGAACGATCCGCTCCAGACCGTCGACCTCACGCGCCGTGCCCGGCGTGTGCAGGATGTCGTACACCTGCGCCTCGTCATAGAAATCACGCTGGCCGTCACGCACGACGCCAGCATACGCCGTGCCGACACACCCATTCCCTACCATCGCCCATGACGCCCGAGGCCCGCACCATCCTCAGCGCCCTCGACTTCCGCATGCCCATGCTGCTGCGCAATGTCGAGCCGCTGGATGAGACCCACCTCGACTGGATCCCGGGCCCCAACCGCCGAAGCATCCGCTGGCAACTCTGGCACATCGCCGAGGTCGAGGACAACTGGATCCGCCAGTGCATGCTCGCAGAGCCCGCCCGCTATCCCTTTGGCGTTCCCCTCGACAGCGCCGCCGACCTCCGCCCGACGAAGGACGAGCTCCTCGCGTATCTGCACGAGGTCCGTGGGCTCAGCCGCGACCGCCTCGCTGCGCTCGAACCCGCAGACTTCGAGCGCTCCGTCCACGACCCGGATTTCGGTGAAATGACCGTGCGCGACCTCTGGGCGGGCGTCGTCACGAGCTTCGCCTGGCACGCCGGACAGATCGCACTGACGGCCAAACTCCTGCCCGACTCACCCGTCACCGTCTGGACCTTCACCCCGTGGGACGACCCATCCCGCACCAAGCCCTGACCCACGACCGCGGAACCCGAACACAAGGAACACACCCATGGCCCTCGATCACGCCGCAGAGATCCTCCTGACCCACGACCGCTGGGCGACCGCAAACCTGATCCAGGCCTGCGGATCCCTGACGCATGAGCAGTTCCATAGGCCCTTCAAGATGGGACCGGGCTCGCTCCACAACACCATCCGCCACATCCTGGGCGCCAAGCGTGGCTGGGCCGACATGCTCGCCGGACGCATGCTCCCGCCCCAGACGCCCCGCCCGCGCCTCGAAGACGAGGGCGCGTTCTCGCCGGAAGAACTCGCGAGACTGCACGCGTCGATCAGCGACGAGTTCGATGCCCTCGCCCGTGCGGGCGATCCGGGCGACGCGATCGTCGGCGAACGAGGCGGACGACGCTACACCTTCACCCGAGCCTGCATCGTCGCCCATGTCTGCACCCACGCCATGCACCATCGCGCCCAGTGCCTGAACATGCTGCGCACGCTCGCCGTCGATCCCCTCCCGCCCTCGAGCGTGATGGAATGGTCCCTCATGAACGTCGAGTCCTGAAACCCTACGCTGACCCACATGGAGCCCGTACGAATCGGAGCCTGGTCCGGCCCCCGCAACATCTCCACCGCCATGATGCGCGCCTGGGACGCACGCCCCGACACGATCGTCTGCGACGAGCCCCTCTACGCGCGATACCTGCTCCAGACGGGCGCCAACCACCCCGGACGCGACGACATCATCGCCCGCTGCCCGACCGACATGGACACGATCGTGCGCACACTGCTGGCCCCGATCCCCGAGGGCAAGTCCATCTTCTACCAGAAACACATGGCCCACCACCTCCTCGACGCCGACGACATCGAGTGGATCCTCCGCCTGCGCAACTTCCTCCTCATCCGCAACCCACACGAGATGATCGTTTCCTACATCAAGGTCGTCGAGCGCCCGACGCCCGAGACCCTGGGCCTGCCCCAGCAGGAGCATCTGTTTCGCCTGATCAGCGAGCGCACCGCCTCACCCCCGCCCATCGTCGATGCCCGCGATGTGCTCGAGAACCCGCGGGCCATGCTCGGCGCCCTCTGCGAGGCTCTGGGCGTGCCCTTCGACGAGTCCATGCTCTGCTGGGAGCCCGGCCCGCGTCCCACCGACGGTCCCTGGGCACCGTACTGGTACGCCAATGTCGAGCGATCGACCACCTTCGCTCCCTGGCGCCCGCGCAACGAGCCCGTTCCCGACGAGCTGGCCGATGTGCTCCACACCTGCAACGCCATCTACGAGCGGCTCTACGCCATGCGCCTCAGGCCGTAGCCGTCCTCAGGCTCCCAGCTCGCCCGGCGGAATCAGATCCGCCTGCCCAAGACGCGCCGCAAGAGCAGTGGGGCGTCGGGCCTGCCCAATCGTGAACCGCCCGACACGCGTCCGCCGAAGGCTCAGCAGCATCCCCCCCGTCCCCAGAGCCTCGCCCAGATCGCGCGCGATCGAACGCACATAGACGCCTTTGCCGCAGACGATCCGCACGCGGGCCACGGGAAATCGATACCGCACCAGATCGATCGCGTCGATCCGCACCCGTCGGGCCTCCAGCGGCTCGCCCTCGCCCGCACGCGCCAGCGCATACGAACGACGACCGTCGACCTTCACCGCCGAATGTCTCGGCGGGCGCTGCAGCACATCCCCGACAAACCCCGACAATACCTCCCGGATCTCCTCAACCCGCGGCACACGCACACCCTCGACCTCGACCGCCTCGCCCTCCAGATCGTGCGTCACCGATCGCCGCCCGAGATCGATGTCCGCCAGATACTCCTTCGTTCCGCCCATCACCTGCTCGCACAGACGCGTCGCCCGCCCGATCAGCACCACCAGCACGCCCGTCGCCAGCGGGTCCAGCGTCCCGCCATGCCCGACCTTGATTCGACGCGGCGCTCCACCCCGAACCAGACGCGTCCGCACCATCGTGCACATCGCCCGCGAGGTCTTCATCAGCGGCTTGTCGAGCACGATCGC
>WGEO01000182.1 GCA_015492715.1 Phycisphaerales bacterium
GAGATGTGTATAAGAGACAGATATCTGTGAGTTCTTTGTCTATTCGTACAAGGGCAGCGCAGCGAACGAATGGGGTCTGGATAGGTGCTGGTCCTCAGAATCTATTCGGTACAGGCATTGTGTTTAGTGATGGGTTTGGAACAGGCTCCATAGACGAAGATATTATGATAGGGAATATCGGGAACCCACAGGGGGCTACAGGTGAGATTCACTATTGGGATCCGGAAGCGAAAGTAACTCAGATGCTCCTGCTAGATTAGGATAAAGAAGGCTAATATTATATATATAAGTCAAGACGGCTATTCACACCTCCTGCGCCACGCGCGCCAGCAGGCGGGCGCCGAAGCCCGTCGGCCCGGGCACGAACGGACCCGTGTCCTTCTCCACCGCGTGCGTCCCCGCGATGTCCAGATGGCACCAGGGAATCCCCTCATCAACAAAGTAGCTCAGGAACGCCGCCCCCTGGATCGGGTGGGCCTCGCGGACCGGGGCCGAGTTCACGATGTCCGCCACCTGGCTCCGCATCATCTCGCGATACTGCGTGTCATGCGGCAGGCGCCAGACCCGCTCGCCCGTCCGCTCTGCCGCATGCTCGACCGTCGCACGCAGCCCGTCGTCGTCGCACCACATCCCGCAGAAGGCCTTGCCCAGGGCGACCACGACGCCCCCGGTCAGCGTCGCCACATCCACGATCGCCGCGGGATTCTCCTTCTTGCACGCCCAGCACAGCGCGTCGGCGAGCACCAGGCGCCCCTCGGCGTCCGTGTTCGTCACCTCCACCGTCACCCCGTTGGCAAACCGGATCACATCGTCCGGTCTGTATGCCTCGTCGCTGATCGCATTTTCGGCACACGACAGCAGGGCGACGACGCGTCGCCGGGGCTTGATGGTGGTGGCGATCGCGTGCATGGCCCCGAGCACGCCGCATCCGCCGTCCTTGTCCCGCTTCATGCCCCGCATGGACCCGCCGACCTTGATGCTCAGCCCGCCGCTGTCGTAGGTCATGGTCTTGCCCACGAGCACGAGCGGCTTGTCTGCGCGGGTTCCCCTGTGCCCCCTGCCACGCGCCGGGCGATATTCCAGGCGGATCAGGCACGGGGGATGCTCCGATGCCTTGCCGACATTGATCAGCCCGACGAGCCCCTCGCGCTCGAGTTCGGCGCCGCGCAGGACCCGGCACGACATGCCCGTCTGACGCGCCAGCCGACGAGCCTGGCGGGCCATGAAGTCGGGCGTGCAGATGTTGGGCGGCTGCTGGCTCAGCGTGCGGGCGAGGTTCGACCCCTCGGCCAGTTCGAGCCCCTCGCGGGCGCTGCGCTCCATCGCCCTGCCATGCACGCGGACCCGCAGGCTGGTGCGCTGGGGCAGGGTCGTCGCCTTGCCCCGCAGTTCGTCGAAGCACCACGCGATCAGCCCCAGCCCCTCGCCCAGAGCCTCGCCCGCACGCGCAGGGTCGATGCCGGCCTGCTCGACCGGGGCCTCGAGGTCGATCTCGACGCCGGTCGCCTTCATCGCCGCCAGCCTCCTGCCCAAGGCCCCGGCGACGGTTCGCAGCGTGCCCGGGGTCATGGACGACGGCTCGCCCAGCCCCACGATGAGCACCCGTTCGAAGCCCTTGGAGGGGCAGGCCTCGACGATTCGGGCGACATCACCCGTGGCCTCGTCGTGCCGGCTCGCGGCACGGATCGAGCCGTCGGCGTCGTGGCGCAGGGAGTACTCGTCGAGGTAGTGGTCCTTGAACTGCCCCAGCACGAGCACGGGGGCGCTCTGGGCTCCGATCCGAACCTGCCTGAACATGCGCGTCACTCCTTGGAATCCGCAGGGTGCCTCAGGGCTGCGGGTGCCCGGAGTGTAGAGCGTCCGCCCCTCCCGCCGGGGCGTCGTCATCCGGGTTGCGGGCGTCGTCGCGCATGGGGCTCTGCTCGGCGAACCGCTCGACGAGGGGGCGTTCGCCCGAGAGACGGACGCCGGCACGGGTCAGTTCCACCCCGAAGACGAAGATGATCGAGGAGTAGTAGACCCACAGCAGGACGGCGATGAAGGAGCCGGCGGCTCCGTAGACCGAGTCCAGCGCCCGTGTGCCCAGATACCACGCGATCAGGCCCTTGCCCAGGGCGAACAGCAGGGTGGTGATGCCCGCACCCGTGGCGACCTGCCCCCAGCGCAGGTGCACATCCGGAAGCAGGCGGAGAAACGCGCAGAACAGCAGGAAGATCGCGATCAGAGACGCGATCGGCTCGACGATGTTCCATGCACTGATCCGCACATGGAGCACCGCTCCGATCTCGCTCGCCAGAAACGAGAGCACGGCATCCAGAAAGACACTCAGCACCAGCACCAGCCCGAACAGCCCGATGAGGGCCAGCGAGACCAGACGCTTCTTCAGGAAGAGCACAGGGCGGCGCATGGGCCTGGGGCTGACCCCCCAGATCGCGTTCATGGCCGACTGGAGCTGGGCGAAGGCGCTGGTGACGGTGAGGATCAGCGAGGCCAGGAGCACCCACCCCACGAGCGAATGGGCGTCCGGGTCGGCGCGCGCATCGCGGATGATGTCGGTCACGGTGCGGGCGCCGTCCTCGCCCAGGAGCACTTGTAGGCGGTCGAGCAGTTCGGGCTGGAGGGACGGGTCGATCAGGGATGCCAGCCAGAGCGTCAGGAGCAGCAGGGGGGCGATCGCGAGGGTGACATGGAAGGCCATGGCGGCGGCCAGGAGGAGTCCCCGGTGGGCGCCGAAGCCGCGTGCGGCGTCGCGCAGGACCTGCCATGTGCGCACGAGGAGGGTCGTCGCGGCGGGCATCAGCCCCTCCTGCGGAGGGTGACGGCGTGGAACGCGCGTCCCTCCTGTCGGAACTTGCGTTCGAAGTTCGTGCCGACGAGTTCGCCCTCGCGGGCACTGTCGGGGGCATGGAAGGGCTCGCGTTCGAACCGCCCCAGTTCATCGCACCATCGGGTGAAATGCCGCTCCATCCATTGCCAGTAGTCGTCGTGGTCGGTCACGATTCGGAGTTCGCCGGCGGGTCGATCGGGTGTCTGCGGCTCCAGGACGCGCCACGCGTGCTCGAGGAACTCGTCGCGCACGACGCGGTTCTTGTGGTGCTTCTTCTTGGGCCAGGGGTCCGAGAAGTAGAGGTGGATCACCCGGCAGCATGCGTCGGGGGCGCGCCAGTGGAGGAAGGACACGGCGTCGGCGCACAGGAGGCGGACATTGCGCAGGTTGTGCCTGCGGACGCGGTCGCAGGCGTAGGTGAAGTACTCGCGTGCCCACTCGATGCCCAGGTAGTTGGTCTCTGGGCGGATGGCGGCCTGCTGGACGAGGAAGGTGCCCTTGCCCGAGCCGATCTCGATCTCGAGGGGGTGATCCGGGTGGGTGAACCACAGTCTCGGGTCGATGCGTGCGGCCTCGGGGTTGGTGAGGATGTCGTCGGGCAGTGGGGGGAGTTCCTCGGGCGCGATCGCGACCATCCCCGGGGCGGGATCGAGTTTTCCCGATCGTGAGAGGTTCATGGCGGGAGTCTAGAAGTGGAGTGTGGGGGGAAGAAAAAGGGACCCTCATGGTGCGATCCGTGCACGGGGTCTGTTCGTATAACCGTGCGAGGGCGTCTGCATTTTGGTTCTGGTTGCGGGGCCGATCGCCGATAGGCGGATGCGGGCGTTCTGGCGCATGGATTGGTGCGTCGGATCGACAGGGACGACGATCCGCCGGCGAGTGCTTCGCCGCCTCGACCGGGGCTTACGAGACGAGCCGGGCGATCATGCCCGGGGTGAGTCGTCGTCAGGAGGTCCGGTCATGTCCGAGCGTCTTCCCAACCAGAGCGAGCTTGCGTCGCTGATCGAGTCGCGTCTTGATCGGTCGGGGTATCAGGACCGTCACTGGACGGGTTCGTTCTGGGACTATCTGGGGATCTGCGAGCGGACGCCGGAGGTGTGCCGCAACGCGCACCAGCGTCTGTACGACGCGATCATGAGCCAGGGGTTCGAGAGTTATCGCGCCTTCAAGCGCGACCTGGTGCGTTACAAGTTCTTCTCGGACCCGTTCGGGGGCGGTGCCGACGGGATCTACGGGCTTGACGAGGCGCTGATGCAGTTGGTGGGGTATCTGCGTTCGGCGGCGGAGGGGTACGGGACGGACCGGCGGATCCTTCTGCTGCACGGGCCCGTGGGCTCGAGCAAGAGCACGATTGCGCGTCTGCTGAAGAAGGGCCTGGAGGCGTACACGCACACGGCGGAGGGGGCCCTGTATTCGTTCAGCTGGATGCTCGGGGAGAACTGCGAGATCGCGCCGTCGCGTGAGGATCCGTCGGTGGCGCAGATGACGCACGAGTTTCCCAGCCCGATGCACGAGGACCCGCTGGTGCTGGTGCCGGAGGATGTTCGGCGGGATCTGTTCGATCGTCTGAACGAGCGGTATCAGCCGAAGTACCACGGGGGCAGGCTCTGGGTGGCGGGCGAGCCGGACCCGTTCAGCCGGAAGGTGCTGGCGGATCTGATGGCGTTCTACGACGGGGACTGGTCTCGCGCGATGCGTCATGTGAAGGTTCGTCGGATCGTGCTGAGCGAGAAGGATCGCGTCGGGATCGGGACCTTCCAGCCCAAGGACGAGAAGAACCAGGACTCGACGGAGCTGACGGGCGACATCAACTACCGAAAGATCGCGCTGTATGGTTCGGACTCGGACCCGCGGGCGTTCAACTTCGACGGCGAGTTGAATGTGGCCAACCGCGGGATCTGCGAGTTCATCGAGATCCTGAAGCTGGATGTGGCGTTCCTGTACGACCTGCTGGGCGCGACGCAGGAGCACATGATCAAGCCGAAGAAGTTCGCCCAGACCTTCATCGACGAGGTGATCATCGGGCACACGAACGAGCCCGAGTATCGCCGTCTTCAGTCCAACGAGATGATGGAGGCGTTCCGCGACCGGACGATCAAGATCGATATTCCGTACAACATCCGTCTGGACGACGAGATCCGGATCTATCAGAAGGACTTCGGTCCGGAGCGCACGCGGGGTGTGCATGTGGCGCCGCACACGCTGGAGGTGGCGGCGATGTGGGCCGTGCTGACGCGCCTGAGCGAGCCCAAGAAGGCCGGGCTGACGCTGCTGCAGAAGCTCAAGCTGTACAACGGCAAGAGCATCCCGGGGTACACGGAGGACTCGGTGAAGGAGCTCAAGGAGGAGAGCCCGCGTGAGGGGATGGAGGGGATCAGCCCGAGGTATATCCAGGACAAGATCTCCAACGCGCTGGTGAGCCGGCAGGCGATCGAGGAGCGGACGGTGAACCCGTTCATGGTGATGAACGAGCTGGAGCGTGGGCTGGACCACCACTCGCTGCTGAACGACGAGGAGCTGAAGAAGCGATACCGGGAGTTGCTCGCGGTCGTCAAGGAGGAGTACGAGGACATCATCAAGGGCGAGGTGCAGCGTGCGATCAGCGCCGACGAGGACGCGATCCGTCGGCTGTGCGGCAACTACATCGAGAATGTGCGGGCGTACACGCAGAAGGAGAAGGTCGTCAACAAGTACACGGGCAAGGACGAGGAGCCGGACGAGCGGCTGATGCGTTCGATCGAGGAGAAGATCGACATCCCGGAGTCCCGCAAGGACGACTTCCGCCAGGAGATCATGAACTACATCGGGGCGTTGGCGCTGGACGGCAAGAAGTTCGAGTACAACACGAACGCGCGTCTGTATCGTGCGCTGGAGCTGAAGCTGTTCGAGGACTCGCGCGACACGATCAAGCTGAAGAATCTGGTGTCGAGCGTGGTGGACGACGACACGCAGCAGAAGATCGATGTGGTCAAGCAGCGCCTGATCAAGAACTTCGGGTACAACGATGTCAGCGCGACGGATGTGCTGAACTATGTGGCGAGCATCTTCGCGCGGGGCGACAGCAAGAGCGAGTAGGGCGGATTATTTCGGCTCGGGCATCATGATCGGCCGGTCGGCGTGAGAGCGACGACCGACGGCAATGACGCGAACACCGTGTCTATCCAATCCTGCATAATCCACGGCTCGGCCTCTTTTCCGCAGAGGCCGGGTGCGCCGGGATCCCTGCGGTTTCCGGGAGGCCTGCTAATACCCCGGGAAGATGGTGCGTGTGCCGGGGCTCGAGAAGAAGATGAAGCGGTTCTCCGTGCGCGGCAGGTAGATGTAGCGGGGCAGGTGCTGATCGGGGCGGGTGTCGGGCCAGCGGTCTAGGGCCGTGGGCACGCGCGGCGTGTGGACGCCCAGTTCCAGATCGCGCCGGGAGTATTCGGGAAGGTCCTCGAGGGGTCGGCCCGCACGAATGTCGGCGACCAGTTGCGTGGGCAGGACGAGTTCCCAGCTCTCGCCCTGGTTCATGGCGACGCGGGACGGGCGAGGCGACGCACACCCGGCAAGGACCAGGGCGGCGACGGACGGCATGATCGCGCAGATGGCTCGGTTCTTCTCTTTCATCCCTCGGAGGTCTCTACAAGATCCGTGCCGGGGCGGTTCCGGGCGTGTGGGGGGCGATCGGACGGGCGAGGTGTGGCGTGCGGGCCACACGGGCAGGCGGGGGATGTTGTGTGAAGAGGGCGCGGGATCGCGGTGCAGGTCCGATAGGATCGGAGCATGAGCACATCCCACCCTGCCGAGGTTCCGTCGATCAGCCATCCATCCTGCGATCCGCGTGCCGCGCGCGATCTGCTGCGTTGCGAGCGTGTGCCGGTGCGGATCTTCGAGGACGCACGGCGTGCATCCGTGTATGTCGCTCGTGAGATCGCGTCGCTGATCCGCGAGCGACAGGCCGGCGGTGAGCGGTGCGTGCTCGGGCTGGCGACGGGCTCGACGCCGACGGGGGTCTACGAGGAACTCATCCGCCTGCACAGGGAAGAGGGTCTGAGTTTCTCCAATGTCGAGACCTTCAACCTCGACGAGTACTACCCGATGGACGGCGAGCACCTGCAGAGTTATCGCAGGTTCATGCGTGAGCACCTGTTCGATCACATCGACATCGACCCGGACCGTGTGCACATTCCCGATGGGTCGATCCCGCTGGGCGAGGTGGCGTCCGCGTGCGAGGCCTGGGAGCGGGCGATCGAGGAAGCGGGCGGGATCGATATCCAGATTCTGGGCATCGGCAGGACGGGTCACATCGGATTCAACGAGCCCGGCTCGTCGCGCGACAGTCGCACGAGGCTGATCACGCTGGACAAGGTGACGCGGATGGACGCGGCGAGTGACTTCTTCGGCGAGTGGAATGTGCCGCGTCGGGCGATCACCATGGGCGTCGGGACGATCCTCGATGCGCGCCGGATCATCCTGCTGGCGTTCGGTGAGCACAAGGCCTCGATCGTTCGGCGTGCTGTGGAAGAGGGTGTCTCGTCGAGCGTGGCGGCGAGTTATCTGCAGGAGCATCCACGGGCCGAGTTCGTGCTCGACCCAGCCGCCAGCGCGGAACTGACGCGTTGCCGGACGCCCTGGCTGCTGGGCGAGATCGAGCGGTTCGGGCTGCGCTGGGATGACACGATGACGAGGCGGGCGGTCGTGTGGCTGGCGCGCACCCTCGACAAGCCGATCCTCAAACTCACCGACGAGGACTACAACGAGCACGGGCTGCAGGGCCTGCTCAGCGCCGGCGGGGGCGCGTACGACATCAACATCCGGGTCTTCAAGGATCTCAGCCGGACGATCACGGGCTGGCCCGGGGGCAAGCCCGGCAGGCCCCGGTTCGTCCCACGGCGCGGGGTGAGCGTGGACAACGGCCCGGATGTGTTTCCCAAGCGGATCGTCGTCTTCAGCCCCCACCCGGACGACGATGTCATCAGCATGGGCGGGACGCTGATCCGCCTGTGCGACCAGGGGCACGAGGTGCATGTCGCGTACCAGACCTCGGGCAATATCGCGGTGTTCGACGATGAGGCCCTGCGCCAGGCGGACTTCCTGAGCGAGGTCGCGTCGGCGCTGGACCTGTTCGACGCCGAGCAGGGGCGGAGATTCGAGGAGGCGATCGAGCGATTCATTCGCGCCAAGCGTCCGGGAGAGCCCGACTCGCCGGAACTCCGCACGATCAAGGGGCTGATCCGGCGGACCGAGGCGCGAGCGGCGGCGCGGTTCAGCGGGGTCGCTCAGGATCGCATCCACTTCCTCGACCTGCCGTTCTACGAGACGGGCGTCGTCAGGAAGCGCCCCGTCGGGAGCGAGGATGTGCGGATCACGCTGGATCTGCTCGACGCGGTCCGCCCGCGGCGTAGACCTCGTGCGGGCGACCTGTCCGATCCGCACGGCACACACCGCATGTGCCTGCGGGCGATCCTGCGGGCGCTGGACGAGGCACGCGATCGCCCGTGGCGCCGGGACCTGCGGGTGTGGCTGTATCGCGGGGCCTGGCAGGAGTGGTCGCCCGAGGAGATCGAGATGGCCGTCCCGCTCAGCCCCAGCGAGGTCGAACGCAAACGCCTTGCGATCTTCAAGCACCAGAGCCAGAAGGATCGGGCGCTGTTCCCCGGGCCGAACGACCCGCGCGAGTTCTGGCAGCGGGCAGAAGACCGTAATCGCGAGACGGCACGCCTGTACGACAGGCTCGGCCTGCCCGAGTACCAGGCGATCGAGGGGTTCGTGAGCTGGCGCGAGGGAGTCCCGTCGTCATGAGGCGGACCGTGCGGCAGGCCGACGGGTAAAGCCCCGAAATCATGGCGACACACAGGCACCCCCGCCAGGGCTCGAACCTGGGACCTTCGGTTTAGGAAACCGACGCTCTATCCAACTGAGCTACGAGGGCGTCAACAGGAAGCACGCGCATTGGGCGAGACCGTCATGCCGCCATGTCGATTCTATCAGCGAACCCGGAGTTGGGCCTTCCCGTCGCGAGCCGGCCTCAGAGACGGTGTATGCGTCGGTTCCTGCTCACGCGCTCGGAACTGGCCTGATTCCAGCAACGGGTATCTCTGATCATGGACTCGGCGTGCCCCCTCCTGGCCCCCGGGGATGGTTCGGGCCGTAGCGGCCCACCCCGCTGGCCCGCGGCGGGCTTGGCGGGCAGTCGGGGGGCAGCGTAGGTCGTGCTCATGGTCGGGCATCCACCTGCGAGCATACCGGAAACTGGGGAGGAAACCTAGAGCAATCCTGAAAAAGCCCGATAACCGCCTCTGCGGGCCGTCAGAGGCCGCGGGCTCTACGATCGCCCCTCCGGAGGTACGCGATGGGCTGGGTGAAGGTACGGGATGCGCTTGCGGGCGAGGTCGGCAGTGAGTTGACGCTCCGGGGCTGGGTGCGCACGCGGCGTGACAGCAAGGCCGACGGCGGGATGAGTTTCATCCAGTTGCATGACGGGACCTGCTTCGATCCGATCCAGGTCGTGGCCCGCCATGACCTTCCGAACTACGACGAGGTCTCGCGTCTGACGAGCGGGTGCTCGATCGAGGTCGAGGGTCGCCTCGTCGAGAGCCAGGGCAAGGGGCAGGCGGTCGAGGTCGAGGCGCACGCGGTGCGGGTGGTCGGGTGGGTGCAGGACCCGGACACCTATCCCGTGCCGGCGAAGCGTCATACCTTCGAGTATCTGCGCGAGCAGGCGCATCTTCGTGTGCGGACCAACACCTTCAGCGCGATGGCGCGTGTGCGTCATCGTCTGGCGATGGCGATCCACCGGTTCTTCGATGAGCGGGATTTTTTCTGGGTGCACACGCCGATCATCACGGCCAGCGACGCCGAGGGCGCCGGGCAGATGTTCCGGGTGAGCACGCTGGACCTGCTGAACCTGCCTCGCACGCCCGAGGGGGAGGTGGACTTCTCGCAGGACTTCTTCGGGCGTCCGGCGTATCTGACGGTCTCGGGGCAGCTGGAGGTGGAGACCTACTGCTGCGCGATGAGTCGGGTGTACACCTTCGGCCCGACCTTCCGCGCCGAGAACAGCAACACGGCGAGACACCTGGCGGAGTTCTGGATGGTCGAGCCGGAGATCGCGTTTGCGGATCTTGCGGACAATGCCCAGCTGGGCGAGGACATGCTGCGGTTCGTGCTGGACGATCTGCTGACGCATCGCGCCGACGACATGGCATTCTTCGACCTTCGGATCGAGCGCGGGCTGATCGACCGCCTGCGCCACATCATCGAGACGCCCTTCCGGAGGATCAGCTACACAGACGCGATCGAGGTCCTGCGCAAGAGCGGCAAGGACTTCGAGTATCCGGTCGAGTGGGGGCGGGACCTTCAGACCGAGCACGAGCGGTATCTGACGGAGGAGCATTTCAGGCAGCCGGTCGTTGTGACGGACTATCCGAAGGAGATCAAGGCGTTCTACATGCGTCTGAACGATGACGGCAGGACGGTCGCGGGGATGGATGTGCTCGTGCCGCGGATCGGGGAGATCATCGGCGGGAGCCAGCGCGAGGAGCGCCTGGATGTGCTCGATGCGCGGATCCGCGAGATGGGTCTGGACCCCGAGGGCTACTGGTGGTATCGGGATCTGCGCCGGTATGGGACGGTGCCGCACGCAGGCTTCGGGCTGGGCTTCGAGCGCCTGCTGCTGCTGGCGACGGGGATGCAGAACATCCGGGATGTGATTCCCTTCCCGCGTGCGCCGAAACAGTGCGAGTTCTGAGGGCCGCCATGCGTCAGGAGCCCTGGCGGTAGTGCACTCGGTGCAGCCAGCACACGAGCGCATGCCGCGTACGCACTGTGTTAGCCATGCATTCGCATTTTGTTTTTTTGGCAATTCTCGGCTGCGCGTGAGGATACATTCTTATCGACACGCGAAAAAGTAAAAGGAGTACGCGCCATGTTTCCAAGACGCAGCTCGGTACAGCGTCAAGTTTTCTCAACCGTCGTGGCTATCACCGCAGGGACCTTGGTGATTGCAGGCATCACGATGAGTGCCCTGGGAGATGGGGGTGGGGGCCCCAATCCCGGTGCGAAGTGGTGGAACTGTTCGGCGACGAATTGCGGCACTGCCGGCGACGGCTACTGCAATTCCGCGCAGATGCGTTGTTGTCAGAAGGTGGGAACGGGCTGGGCAGCCGCATGCGTCGATGCCGATGAGTGCGATCCACCCGACCAGGCGTGCAAGTAGCACGGCCTGCATCGGCACGATGGATGCGGGGCGATCGTCATGAATAGCATGCGATGAAGAGGAACCTCTGGATCACAGGCATCATCGTGCTCGTGGGGATGGGGGCGGCGTGGATCGGATTCGCTCGATCCCGCGCAAGCCTGGCTGCGGAGCGCAGCGAGCGTGTCAACGAGTTTGCAACGGCAAGCCGCGAGGGCGCTTCCATTGCCATCGCTGCGCCGTCGCAGACGGACGCGTATCGCTCAGACATCGAGGAGGCCGTCCGTCATGCGGATCTCGTTCGCATCGAGGAGGGGCGACTTCCTGCCGGGGCGCAGGCCCAGCTGGTCCAGACGGTGAGCGAGTTTCTTGCGATTCGATTCGGGAATGGATCGGCGGGTCAGTACGGGCGGTGGTGCGAGGAGCAGGGATATCGCCTGCGTGATCCGGATGAACTGATCCGGCTGTGCCTGGCAGATTCGGCGTATGAGGAGCTCTTCGGCCGCCCCCTGCCCGAGGATGTGCCGTGGCGGGAGCTGCATGCGCAGATCCTCGCGGGGTACGATACCTTCCGCGGCGGGCGAAGCCGCCTGGTGGGCGTCGCCACGGATCCCAGGGGCTGGAGCGTCGTTTGCAAGCGTCTGACGCTCGCCGATCCCGCCTGGCCAAACCTGGATGGACTCGTCGGGACGCTGCTCTATGCTGGAAATGTCACGATGACGACATGGCCATGGTATGCCCCGCCGTTTTCTTTTCGCGAACGACTCATCGATCGCGGCGAACTGCTCGTCTGTAATATCGGTTTCCTGGGACGCTTTGGGGACGGGGCATTGCGCCCCGTCTTGCTGTCGATGATCTGGGATGACGATCGCGGGCGATGGTGGCTCTCGTCGCTGGGCATCGGTGCGCCGCTGGGCGATCGCCCGGGCACGCTCAAGGATGCAGCGGGAGTCCCATGGTGAGCATGCCGCGACGACGCTCGATATGCCCTGCGCTCTCGCTCCATGGCGTGCTCGGCGTCATGTTGGGCTCGGTGTTTCTCTGGGCAGGTCTGCAGAAGATCACCGATCCACTCGAGTCGCTCGATGCATTCCGCTTCTTTCTTTCTTCCTTTACCAATAGCACATCCCAGCTGATCTTTCTGATCACGAGTGTCGGCGGAGCAGAGATCTCGCTCGGGATTGCGTGCATGATCCTCATGAGATCAGTATGGCTCTGGTCCATCGTCGGCTTGGTGATTGTGCTGTACACGCTGGCGCTCGCGGCAGCCCCTCATTCGCCGTCCTGCGGGTGTCTTGGGTTCGACCTGCCCGGGCGACAGGGGGCGGCTGCGGGCATCGTGAGGAATCTCGGCCTCCTGCTGGCGGCTGGGTTGTGTGCCTCACGCGCAAGCTGGCGTTCCATCCGCGGGTCTGCCCGGGGCACGCCTCCTGCTGCGGGCAGGCTGATCTCGATGGATCGCGGCCTTACGCTCATCGAGGTGCTCGTGGTGCTGGCGGTCTCCATCGTTCTGATCGGGCTCGCACTGCCGGCGATCAGTCGCGCTCGCGGGGCGGCTCGCCTGGCTTCCAACACATCGATGCTCCGCCAGATCGCCGCTTCCGTCGCGTCGTATGGCGCCGATGCCCAAGAGGCGTTTCCCTACATGGGTGTGGTGGGCAGACCGTGGGAGGATCTGCGCATCGACGGCGAGCCGATCCAGACGAGCTTCTTCGAGGGACATCCGCCATACTTCGTGCAGAGCGAATATTATGGGAACCTGCTCGTGCTGGGCGGATACTTCGACAGCAGGGCGGGCATGGAATGGCCCGGCGATCGTGGCGAGATCTCTCGCAGGGACCCGCACTTCCTCACGCCATACTGGATGACCGCCTGCGCGTTTGCCGTGCCCGCCTATTGGGTCGGAGACCTGACGCCGCTGGATCTGTCGCTCTACCGAGGCGCACGGATCAGCGACTGCACATTCCCGTCGAGCAAGGGAATGATCCTGCATCTGCTCTCGGGTGTCTTTGTGCGTGACGAGACACATACGAATACATTCTTCGCCGCCGCGGTGGATGGATCGGCGGGGCCTCACCCGATGCCCGGCGATGACGATCTGTACGACAATCTCGTCTCACGCCCCTACGGCGCTCCCCCGGTCGTGACGATCTCGACCCGTAACGGGCTCTGGGGACGAGACTTCTGAGGCATGGGAGCATCACGGGATCCTGCAGGTGCATGGTATGTGGGCAAACGGCATAGAGTCCCCCCATGTCTTTGCGAACACTCACGATTGCCCTGGCGCTGATGCTCGCAGCGAGCGCTCCGGCACAGACTCACCCAGAGGCTGCCACGAGCCGGGGTGGTTCCGACGGGGTTGAGCCTGCCTCGCGTGCGATCAGCGATCTTCTGACATCGATGAGCGTGTCGGTCCTTGCCGCTCGCGCAGACGAGTACCTTGGCCATGTCCTCCTCGATGATCCGGTCTTTGCGACCGAGCAGCGGGCGTGGGCGGCAGATCTGACACGCAACACGCCCGAGGCGTTCAGCATCGAACTCGGCGACGATGGGACGACGATCGACGGGGACACGGGGCTGGCCCGTGCCACGCTCCGTGTCCGCTGGAAGATGCCCGGCGCGGGTGAGCGCCATGTATCGTTCCCGGCACGGTTCGTCCGGCGCGATGGGCGGTGGCTCTACGCGGGCAGGGCGTGGGAGCGTCTCGAGGTCCCGGGGCTCGTCGTCCTGTATGCCGACGGGCTCGACAGGGCGGCAAGGAATGTCGCCGAGGTCATGCCCGAGATCATGGCGCATGTCCATGAGGGATTCGAGATTGCGCCCCATCCGGATCGTGTCCAGCAGATCAAGATGTACCGCTCGATGCGCGAGCTCCAGTTCTCGATCTATCCGAGTTACACGCAGTCGCTCAGCGGGTGGAACGAGCCGGGTGAGAGCATCAAACTCCTGACCGGTCCGGGCGCCGGCGGGCGTCAGTTGCGTGCCCTGCTGGCGCACGAGTACGGGCATGTCGCCAGTTTTCTCCTGGGTGAGAAGATGAACGAGGCGCCGTGGTGGGTGCTCGAGGGGGTCGCCGAACTGGCCAGCGAGCATGTGGGGCGCTCGTCGCGTGCGACGGACCGTCTGATGCGTCGATTCGCCCGCGACGGAAACCTGGCCGACTGGGACGCCATCAGCGATTTTCACACGGTCGAACCCGCGCTGACGCCGATGGTCTATGTCCAGGGGCATCACATGCTGGGCTACATCAGCGAGCGCATTGGGCGGAATGGTCGCAATCGCTGGCTGCGGGCGATGGCACAGGGGTTGAGCCTCGACGAGGCGACGCGTGAGGCTCTCGGGATGCCGTTTGCGGACCTCGATCGCCAGTGGCGCGAGAGCCTGAGCACACCCGACGACGGCTGATCTCGCACGCGGGACGAACCGATGGACACCCCGCGGCGGTAGGATGGGGTGATGGCAGAGCCTGGCGCGACACGGACGGGCGGCTCGGGCGTGGACCACACGCTGTATCTGCATCCGCAGACGCTCGCCCGCCTCGGGTCGATGGAACTCCGGGCCCAGCAGATCATCGAGGGCGTCATGGCGGGCGCCCACCGCTCGCCCCGAACCGGCTTCAGCGTCGAGTTCGCCCAGCACCGCCCCTACGCCGCGGGCGACGACCTGCGACACCTCGACTGGAAGGTCTACGCCCGCACCGACAAACTGCACCTCAAGCAGTACCAGCAGGAGACGAACCTCGACCTCGTGATCCTCGTGGACGCGTCGGGCTCGATGCGTTACGGCAGCCGGGACTTCTCCGATGCCTCGGGCACGGGAGCGAAGCGTGGCCCCCGGGGCGAGGAGGTGTGGACGAAGTTCGATCATGCGACGGCGCTCGCCGCCGCGCTCAGTTACATCACGCTCCGCCAGGGCGACCGCGTGGGCGTCGTCGTCTTCGCCGACGAGATCAAGGCGATCGTCGCACGCAGCGGGCAGCAGCGCCAGTGGCGTCTGATCATCGAGGCCCTGAGCACGCATCCGGTCGAGGCACAGACGGACATCCCGCGCGTCGTGGATCAGATCCTCGCCAAACTGAACAACCGATGCATGCTGGCGATCGTGAGCGACTTCTTCTGCGAGCCTTCGGACCTTCGTCGCGCCCTGGCACGCGTGCGCCATCAGGGGCACGACGCCATCTGCTTCCAGACGCTCGATCGTGCGGAGGTCGAGTTCGACTTCCGCGAGGCCGCTCCCTTCGAGGGGCTCGAGGGCGAGGCTCGCCTGCGCATCGACCCACGGGCCCTGCGCCGGGGCTACCTCGAAGCCATCGAGCGGCACAACAGGGAGATCCGGCGCACGGTGCGTGGCTTCGGCTTCGACCTCGAACGCGTCGACACGCACGGCTGGCTGGGACCGCCACTGGCCGCCTATCTCGCAAGACGCAACGCCCAGATCAAGCGGAGCAAGTACGGATGATCCGCCCGGATGAGGGCCAACGCAACACCGGAGGAACGCGATGACCTTCCTCCATCCCATGCTGGCGGCCACAGGTCTTGCCTGCGTGGCGATCCCGATCCTGATCCACCTGTTCATGCGTCGCAGGCGGCGTCCCGTCATGTGGGGTGCCATGCGCTTTCTCCTGGAGGCCTACAAGCGCCAGCGCCGGCGTCTGATGCTGGAGCAGATCGTCCTGCTCCTCGTGCGATGCGCGATGATCGCCCTGATCGCCATCGCGCTGGGGCGTCTTGTCGCCGGTGAATCGGAGGCAGGGGCGGGTGCACGCACGCTCGTGATCGTGATCGACGACTCGATCGCGTCCCAGGCGCTGGACGCCCAGGGGCGCAGCGCGCTGGACCGCCATAAGGACCAGGCCCGGACGCTGCTGGACGGGCTCGATTCGCTGGCGGGCGATCGCGCGGGGCTGATCCGCCTGAGTGCACCCGCCGGGGAAGGCGTGCTCCCCCCGACCGCCGATATCGGACGGGTCCGACGAGCGCTGGATGGGATCAATGCCGCCGACAGCGCGGCCGACCTTGGCGGGGCGATCGCGCTGCTACGCACGAGCGCGCCCGAAGAAGAGGATGAGGTCGTCGAGGTTGTCCTGCTCAGCGACTGGCTGGAGGGCACACTCGCAGACGCCGCCGGGGGCTCTGCGCCGCTCGACGCTCGATTCCATGTCAAGGCAAGCACTCCGCACGAGCGCGGCTATTCCAACACCAGCGTCGTGGAGGTCCGTCCCCGACGGTCCATGCTCATCGCAGGCTCCACCACCGGCGCAGGGTTGTCGGGATCTGGGCAGGTCGCCGTCCGCCTGCGACGCTCGGGAAACGACTCGCTCACGGAACGCGACATCCCGCTGGAGATCGCGCTGGAACGCCCACAGGGTCGCACGCGCCTGGCCTCGACGCGCGTACGCTTCGAACGCGGACAACGCGAGGCCAGCGTCATCGTACCCTTTGCGCTTCGTGACGCCCTGCCCGGTTCGGCGGCCATCAGCGCTCGCATCAGCGAACCGTCCGACACCAATGCCATCGCGGGCGATGATGTCCGCAGACGCGTGCTCGAGATCCGTCGGGCCCTTCGCGTCGGGATCGTCAGCGATCGCTCGCTCGCGAGTGTGGATCTCGCACGCTTTGCACCGGGCGACTGGATCGCTCTGGCTCTCGAACCCACGGGCAGGCAGCGTGCCGGCAAACAGATCGAGGTCGAGGCCCTGCTCCCATCATCGATGGACCGTGCCCGCCTGGCCCGCCTCGACGCCGTCGTCGTCCCCGACCCGGAACGCCTCAGCGAGCAGGGCATGCGTCATCTGGCCGAGTTCGCGCTGGCGGGTGGGCTGATCCTCGTCACACCGTCAGCCCGCGCCCAGAGCCAGCAGAGCCTCGCGGCGTTGCTCGATGCCCTGCAGGTCGACTGGACCGCCGGACCTGATCCACGCGACCTCGACACTTCAGGCATCATCGACACACGCGATGCAACCCGCCTGAGCGAAGGTCTGCTCGGCGTGATCGCCCAGGAACTCGAACGCCTCGCCCCACCCGTGCGCGTCGATCGCGTCGTGCCGATCGAGGGCGCCGACGACCGCGATATCGTGCTCCGCCTTGAAGACGGCACGCCCCTCCTGCTGGCACGCTTGGAGCGCCCCACTGTCGTCCTCCTTGCCACGGCGCTGGACCCGGCGTGGACGACCCTCGCCGCCAAGCCGCTCATGGTCCCGCTCATGCAGGAGATCATCCGCCAGGGGGCCGGACAGGGCAGTGGAACGGGATCGGTGTCGGCCGGGCAACCCATCGACCTGCCCCCGCAGGCCCGCGCTCTGGCCCCCATGGACGAGACCAGCGAGCCCATCGCCGTGCCACCCGCCTCGCAGCGCCTGAGGGGCGTTCGTCGGAGCGCCCTGTACGCGATCGTCGAAGAAGACGACCGCAGGGATCACCTTCTGGCGATCAATCCGGACGCCAACGCCGCCGCAACCGATCCCATGGCACCGACAGATGTCGCCGAACGCCTGGCCCGAATCGTCGGAGAGTTCACCTGGCTCGCCGATGGCCCGGACGATGCAGCGGCCCAGGGCACGATCGGCGCCCAGGCCGGGATGTCGCTGAGCCTCACCCTCCTCGTGTCGGCGCTGGCCCTGGCCCTCGTCGAGACGGCGCTGGCCCGCGCCGCGAGCCACGCCGAGACCGGAGGCGCCCCGTGACCGCAGCGTTCGCCATGCTGCTCATGCCGGCCAGCCTCTCCATGAACGACGAGGGTGTCCATCTCGGGCTGGCTCGCCCCATTCCCCCCTGGGCGTTTGCGCTGTTCTGCGTGCTCGTGATCGTGCTGAGTGCGTGGAGTTATCGAGGACTGGTCGGCAGCCGCTGGGTGCGTGTGCTGCTCGCCTGCGTGCGTGCCCTGATTCTGCTCGTTCTGGGCGTGCTGGCCCTGGGACCCAGCCTGATCCAGACGCACGAGCGCATCGAGCGCGACTGGACCATCATGCTGGTCGATCGGAGCGCCTCGCTGGGCGTGCCCGACGCGCAGGACGCATCGGGCGCGCGCATGACGCGCGACGAACAACTGCGCCGGGCCCTGCGCGACGCATGGCCCACACTCCGCGAGATGGACGCCCGCAGACAGGTCCAGTGGCTCGGATTCGGCTCGGGCATCTTCGATCTTGCACGAACGCCCGACGGCATGCCCGACCTCGCCGAGGCGAATCAGCAGGCGACGGCGATCGGCACGGCCATCGACCAGGCCCTGCGCCAAAGCGCCGGCCGGATCGTCTCGGCCCTCGTCCTGCTCAGCGACGGGCGAAGCAGCGACGACCTGCCCCAGCGGGCCGTCGCACGCATCCAGAACGATCGCATCCGCGTCATCACGGTCCCGCTCGGATCGCCCACGCCCATGGCCGACCTGGCGCTGACACGCGTGGAAGCCCCGCTTGAAGCGTTCGTCCATGACCCCGTCCGCGTGACGGTCCGCGTCGAACGAAGAGGCACGGGTCCGGCACCCAAATCCCACATCGAACTCGTCGATGAGCGCACCGGACAGATCCTGGACCGCCAGGCGGTCGAGGGCAGCGAGCGCGAGGAGATCGTGCTGCGCACGAGGCCCGACACCCCGGAAGAAGCCCGATGGCTCGTCCGCCTGAGCCCCGACACCCCGGACCTCGTCGAAGAGAACAACCAGCAGCCCGTCCGGATCAACCTCGTCGACCGTCCCCTGCGCGTCGCATACTTCGACGGCTATCCGCGCTGGGAGTATCGCTATGTCAAGAACCTGCTCCTGCGCGAGGGCTCGATCAACTCCAGCGCGATGCTGCTGGCGACCAACCGCCGATACCTGCAGGAGGGCAACGAACTGCTCACTCGTGTGCCCAGCTCGCCCGAGGAGTGGGCCCCCTTCGATGTCATCATCCTGGGTGATGTGCGCCCGGGTGTGTTCAGCCCGAGCCAGCTCGAGCAGATTCGCGACCATGTCGCCCAGCGCGGCGCCGGACTCGTCTGGATCGCAGGAAGCGGCGCGACTCCCAACCAGTGGCGCGGCACCCCACTCGAAGACCTCCTGCCCGTCCGCCTCGAGGAGACCCGGCCCATCGAGGCCTGGGACGAGGCCGTCACGCTCTTTGCCACGCCCGCCAGCGAACGCCTCGGCGTCCTGCGACTCGCAGGCGCCGACGAGAGCGCCTTTCCCACCCGATTGAGCGATCCTCGCACCGGCTGGTCGCGCCTGTGGTTCTGTCAGCGGATCGACCCGGACCGCGTCAAGCCCTCGACGGAGACGCTGGCGCTCGCCGCTCCCGCTGATCGCGTGCTGGATCGTCTCGCATCGCAGGGCGCCTCGGCCCTGGATGTCCCCCCGCCCGAGGCCACGCCCGCCGTCCTGACCATGCGCTACGGCGCAGGACGCGTGATCTATGTCGCCACGGACGAGACATGGCGATGGCGCTTCGGACGCGGGGAGGCACTCCAGGAGCGATTCTGGATCC
>WGEO01000183.1 GCA_015492715.1 Phycisphaerales bacterium
CCGATAGACGATCTGCTGCAGATTGCTTCGACGGATGATGCGCTCCGGAGCGAAGCCTTCGCCGGGGCTGCCCGTCTTGCCGCACTTGCCTCCTCGGCCGCCCCGCTTCATTTCGCCCGGCTCGCCGAGCTCGTCCAGACTGACGATGACGCGAGGGTGCTCCTTCGGCATATGCAGGCAGCGCCGGATCCCCGGACCCTTGCCATCGCGGTCGATCTGCTCAGCCGCGATGGCGTCGTCGATTCGGCCCGCGACGCAGCCCTCGCCATCGCCCGGGGGCTGGACAGATCGCATCGCCTGGACGCACTCGCAGGTGTCGACGCCGTCCGAAACAGCACGGATGATGGCGAGATACGCACCCAATGCAACGAAGCACAGGATGCCATTGAGCGCGATCTCGACTTCCTGACCGCGTGGCTCGTGAGCGGGCCGTACAGCCGGGAAGGCGTCGCTGCGATGCAACTGCTGGATACGCCCTTTGCCCCCGAGGACGGCTCCAGCGCCGTCAACTGGAGTGAACTTCGCGTAACCAACAGCTCGTTCCCGGGGCGATTCGACCTTTCGCGTGCGATCGGCGGCGACAACCGCTGCGCCTATGTCAAGTGCGATCTCTGGGTGCCCGTCATCCAGCCCGTCCGCCTCGAACTGGCCAGCGACGACGGCATCAAGGCTTGGCTCAACGGCAGAGTGATCCATACCAACAACCGGATGCGAGGCCTCACGCTCGGCGAAGATGTCGTCAAGGTCACGCTCCGCCAGGGCTGGAATACGCTCATGCTCAAGATCAGCCAGGGCGGCGGCGGCTGGGAGTTCGCCTGCCGGGTGCGAACGCTCGATGGTCTGGGCGTGCCCAACCTGATCGCTCTGCCGCACAAGGGCTTCGGAGCCCCCTCGCCGGATGCGACGATCCTGTTTGACGGGCGCGATGCGTCCTCCTGGATGCACCTCGATGGGCGAGACTGTCAGTGGCCCGTCGAGGCGGGCACCCTGACCGTCCGCCCCGGGAGCGGATCCATCATCACGCGAGATCCGATCGAGGACGGCCTGCTCTATGTCGAGTTCAGCACATCGCGCCATCCGCCGGATGTGCGCGGACAGGCCCGCGGCAACAGCGGCGTCTACCTCCAGGGTCGGTACGAGATCCAAGTGCTCGACTCTTGGGGAGACCCGCCCGCACCCAACCGGTGCGCCGCGATCTACGGCAAGCGTGCGCCGGACGCCGCCGTCTGCGCACGACCCGGACAGTGGCAGAACTACCTCATCGACTTCACCGCCCCGCGCTGGGATGGAGATCGGAAGACAGGCAACGCCCGCCTGACCGTCTGGCACAACGGCGTGCGCGTGCATGAAGACTTCGAGGTCGATTCCAGCACCGGCGCCGGACAGGCAGAAAGCCCCTCGCCGGCGGGCCTGCTGCTCCAGGATCACGGATGCCCCGTACGCTACGGGCGCATCTGGTATCTGCCCGACAGTGCCACCTGGGAGGGGCCGGACGCACCGGGGTTTGTGCCCCTGTTCGACGGCAAGACCCTCGACGGCTGGGAGCGTCGCGGCGGCGCTGCCGAGTACCGCGTCGAGGATGGCGCAATCGTCGGACAGACCCGACCCAACACGCCCAACACCTTTCTCTGCACGACCCGCACATTCGACGACTTCGTCCTCGAACTCGAATTCAAGATCGACGACGACCTCAACAGCGGCGTGCAGATCCGCTCGAACAGCGATCCGGCCTATCAGAACGGGCGCGTGCATGGCTACCAGGTGGAGATCGATCCATCCGCCCGTGCCTGGACCGCCGGCATCTACGACGAGGGCAGGAGAGGGTGGTTGCAGGACCTCTCCCACAACGAGCGTGCCCGCAAGGCTTTTCGACACGGCCAGTGGAACCGACTACGCATCGTCTGCGAGGGCTCCCTGATCCGCACCTATCTCAATGGTGTCCCCGCCGCCGTGCTCGAGGACGACATGACCCGACGGGGATTCATCGGGCTGCAGGTCCACGGCGTCGGGGCACGCGAAGATCCACTGGAAGTCCGCTGGCGCGATATCCGCATCCGCGAGCTCGATTAGTCGGGCGTCGTGTGCTCTGCCACGACCAGGCGCACAGCCCGCCCGTTCGAGTAGTTGAAGCCCTCGACCTCGTCCAGCACGCGCAGGCCCGGTCGTGCCGATGCAAGCCGCTGCGGGAGAAGCACCAAACCGTCGGCGTGCGCCTCCAGCCAGTCGTCTAGTTGGTCGTCGTCGATGCGTGCGATGCGTCCGTGCGTGGCGAAGATCAGGCTGTCCTCATGGAAGCCGACGCTGGCCAACGGGCGCTCGCCCTGCGCATCGTGCGAGAGCATCGCATGGGCCGCACGCACGCTGACCCAAGGCGCCTCGGCTCTGGGCAGCACAAGGCCCACCAATGCGACGATGCCAGCCGCCGCAGCCGCGATCCCGAGGACCTGCGCTTCGATCCACAGCTCGCGCCTGCCATTCCGCCACGCGAGCACGATGAGCCCACCGACGACGACATTCGCGAGCAGGCTTGCCACACCGCTGATCGCATCGCCGCCGGCAAGCACCCACACGAGTCCCGGCGCCCCCGCCAGAATCCCGAGCCCGATGAGGGCCCATGCATGCACCTCGATGCATGCGAGTCCCCGTGAGAGACCTTCCACGAACCCGCCGCCGGCAGCAAGGACGCAGCGCGCCGTCAGGATCGCAAGGGCGGGATACAGCGGCATCGTATAGTGCGGAAGTTTCGTGCCGTAGATCTCAAAGACAAGCCAGGCCGGAGCGAGCCACGCCAGACACAGCAGTTCGCCTCGATGGCATCCTCTGGCCCGCAGCAGCGCGACCGCACGAATCCAGGTGACCAGTCGCTCGATGAACCGCTGTTGTCCGTAACTCGCTCCTTCCCGTCGCAGCGTGCGTGCGAATGCCCGCCACACCGCCGCTCCCATCAGCATCGCCCCGGGCCAGAAGAGCACGAAACTCAGCCCCGCGTGATAGCCGGGCGGGCCCCAGTGTCCCTCTTTCGCCTGCACGCCGCGAAGGAAGATCTCGTCGCCGACGACTCGCATGAGGCGTTGCGGGCCGACTTCGCGCGCCACGAGGATGATCCATGGCAGCACCAGGCCACAGACGATCAGCAGGCCCATGCCAAGATGCAGGCGACGCAGAAGACGCATCGAATCGGGACGGCCCCGCCCCCACCACGCCAGCGCCCCGACACACAGAAGAACGATCATGGGCGTGATCGGCCCCTTCGTCAGCACGCCCAGCCCCACGAACACCCACAACATGCAGGACCAGAACACCCCCCGTTCGCGTCCCATCCACAGCCGCGCCATGGCCCACATCGCCATCGCCGTCATGAAGACGAGCACCTGATCGCTGCGTGCCTGTCTGGCCTCCCAGGCGAAGACCGGCGCGCACGCCAGCAGCGCCCCCGCCAGCATGCCCGTGCGCCGCCCCACGACTCCCGGAAAGAGCACGCAGGCGATCCGCCATGTCGCCAGCACCGTGCCGACCGCCGCGAGCAACGAGGGAACGCGGTACATCCAGATGGCGTCGCGCCGTGCATCCCATCCGCTCAGCACACCCGCACTCGTCGCCTGCAACCAGTAGATCAGCGCGGGCTTGTTCAGTCGCTCACGATCCTGCACGCGCGGCACGACCCACCCGCGCAGCGAATACGATTCCATCATCTGTCGGCTCGCCTGCGCGAATCTGGCCTCGTCGCGATCGACCACGGGCAGCGAGAAGAACCCGGGCATGAACACCAGCACGCACAGCAGCACGAGCAGCACGCCGCCCCTGCCCGAGACGCATATCCGCTCCAGCGATGACGCCCAGCCGGCCATGGACGCCGACTATACCCCGCCCATCCGCCGAGCCCGATCCATGGCCCTCGTGCTGTGTGTGTCGGCACTCGTCCTGATCCCTCTGGACGGCCCCCTCAGCGAGGCGGCTGTCGCGTGGCGCGAGCGCCTCGGGGGCGACCTCCGCCGGTTCATCGAGACCTGGCAGCAGTTCGGTGACCTGTCGTCCATGCTCTTCGTCGCGCTGCTCGTCTGGCTGCTCGACACGCCCCGCCGGCGTGCACTCGGACGCCTCGCTCTGGCTGCCTTCCTGACCTTTGCCGTGGTTCAAGCC
>WGEO01000184.1 GCA_015492715.1 Phycisphaerales bacterium
GGCTGGGCGGGTCGGCGATTCCCGCCTGGCGTGCCAGCCGAACCAGCCCCATGAGCGCGATGCGTCAGCCGTCGCAGCCGGCGCGCCCGCGTGGGGTGCTGATCGCGGGCGTGCTCGGGATGGTGTTCGTCCTCGTGCACCTGTCGATCACGACTCTGCTGCCGGCGCATCAGGCGACCTTCTGGGTGTATGTCTTCCTCGGCCTGCCCAGCCTGTTCCTGGGCTACTTCCTGCTCAGCGTGCCCGTGATCGTGCTGATCGCGAGAGCCCTCGGGGCGCCCATCGCCCGCGTGATCGCCCTGCCCCGCACGATCCTGCGCCGGGGCGTCGTCGCGACACCATTCCGCTACGGCTTCACGGCGGGTGCCATGATGACCGGCCTGGCGATCATGGTCGCGATCTGGACGAACGGTCGGGCCGTGCTGCGCGACTGGATCGGCGTGATGGAGTTCCCCGACGCGTTCGTCAGCGGGATGCCCCTTCAGCCCGGTGCCAAGGCGGCCCTCGACAGCCTGCCCTTCGTGGTCAACTCCTGCGCCATCACACGCGAGTTCGTGCAGGTCGAGGGCGACAGCGCCCTGGGTGTGCGGGGGCTCCAGCGGTACGACACGAGTTTCCTCGGCTTCGAGCCCGAGCCGTTCTTCGAGATGACCAACATCACATGGGTCCAGGGCGACCCGGAGACCGCCATCGCGCAGCTCAAGGCCCCGCCCCCGCCCGGCTACGACGGGACCATCCTCGTCGCCCGCGAGTTCCTGACGGCGCGCGGCAAGGGCGTCGGCGACGAGTTCCGCTGCGCCAAGGACGGCACACACTACCGATTCCTCATCGTCGGCGTCGTCACCAGCCCCGGACTCGACATCGCCAGCCGATTCTTCAACATCGGGGAGGAATACACGCATCAGGCGGTCCACGCCGTCTTCGGCGACATGCGCATCCTGCGCGACCTCTTCGCCTCCGACAAGACGCACATCATCCAGGTCGACCTCGCCGACGACATCGACGATGCGCTCGCCGTCGAGCAGATGCGTCGGGCCCTGACACCGTTCGGGCTGCTGGATGTCGGCTCGGGACGCCAGATCAAGCAGCGCATCGACGAGTTCGCCTCGGGCACCCTGCTCGTCTTCACCGTCGTCGCCGTCATCGCGATGCTGACGGCGTGCTTCGGGGTGGCCAATCTCATCGTCGCCGCCGTCGAGACCAGACGCTTCGAGTTCGGCGTGCTGCGGGCGGTGGGGGCCCAGCGCGGGCTGCTCGTGCGTCTGGTGCTGGGCGAGGCCCTCCTCATCGGTCTCTGTGCCGCCACGCTGGGGACCATCATGGGCATCCAGGGCTCGCTGGGGGGCAAGCGGATCTATGAGATGCTGCTGGGAATCCGGTTCTCGATCGAGCCGCCGCTGGGCCCCATCGCCTCGGGCTGGGCGATCGTGCTCGTGCTGACGCTCCTTGCCGCCGGTCCCGCGGCGTGGAGGCTGGGGCGTCATCGTCCCCGCGAGCTGCTGGCCAGCCCGGCCTGACAATCGGGATCCTTGCCTCGCGAGAACCGGCACGCCCGGCGCCCGTAGTATCCCCCCAATGAGCGATACGACCCCTGCCGCCCAGGTCCTGATCGTCGAGGACGAGCCCGAGCACGCCGAGGTCATGGCCGAGGCCCTCCGCAAGCCCGGGCATGTCTGCACGATCGTGCACGGCGTCGATGAGGCGATCGAGGAACTCCGCCACGGGAACTTCGATGTCATCATCACCGACCTGCGGATGCCCGCCAGTGCCGGCAAGCACGGGACGGCCCCCGACGGCGCCGACGCGGGGCTGCGGGTGCTCGAGTCGGCACGATCGCTCCAGCCCAACGCCGAGACGATCATGGTCACGGCCCACGGAGATGTGCAGACGGCGCGTCAGGCCTTCAAGCACGGGGCCTACGACTTCATCGAGAAGCCGCTGGACCTGGCCGTCTTCCGCGAGCTGGTGAACCGTGCGGCCCAGACCGCCGTGCTCCGCCACGAGTCGGGCGAGCTGAGCGACCTCGTCCAGCACGACGGGTTCGAGGGGATCATCGCCGGCTCCGACGCGATGCGCAAGATCCTGCGGACGATCCGCACCGTGGCGCCCAGCAACCTGCCCGTGCTCATCACGGGCGAGTCGGGCACGGGCAAGGAACTCATCGCCCGGGCCGTGCACGCCAACTCGAGGCGTCGGGACAAGCGATTCGTGACCTTCAACTGTGCGGGCCAGAGTGAGAGCCTGCTCGAGGATCAACTGTTCGGGCATGTCAAGGGTGCCTACACGGGGGCGGAGAAAGACCGCGAGGGCGTGTTCGAGTACGCCGACGGCGGGACGCTGTTTCTCGACGAGATCGGGGACATGCCCATGAGCCAGCAGGCCAAGGTGCTGCGTGTGCTCGAATCGGGCGAGGTCGTGCGTCTGGGGTCCAACGAGCCGCGCCATGTCGATGTGCGGTTCGTCAGCGCCACCAATCGCGACCTGCAGAAGATGGTCGAGGAGGGGCAGTTCCGCGAGGACCTGTTCTTCCGCCTCAACGGGGCGCATGTGCATCTGCCCCCCCTGCGCGAACGCCGCGAGGACATCCCGCGGATCGTCCACCACGCGATCGCGCGCTATGCCCAGGAGATCGCCCCCGACCGTCCCGTGCCCGAGATCAGCGACGCCGCCATGATGCGCCTGACGCAGGCCCGCTGGCCCGGCAATGTCCGCCAGCTGCTCAACACCGTCCAGAACATGGTCGTGATGGCCCTGGGCGAGTCCGAGCAGGACCCGGCGGTCATCGACACCCGACACATTCCCCCCGACATCGTCGCCGACGAGCAGGACGACACCCCGCAGGTGCCGGGCGCGAGCCTCGCCGGGACGAGCCTCGAACAACTCGAGAAGCGAGCCATCCGCGAGACGCTCCGACTCACCGGCGGCAACCGCGAGAAGACCGCGCAGATGCTGGGCATCGGCGAGCGCACGCTCTACCGCAAACTCAAGGAGTACGGGCTGCGCTGAGGGCGAGACCAGACGGCCGTGGTATCCGCCGTTACACTGACTCCAGGGAGGAAGCCGTGCGACGAATCTGCTTCGGCGAGAATCTGAGCCTGCTCCGTGAGATACCCGACCGGACCGCGAGGCTGATCTACATCGATCCGCCCTTCAACACGGGCAAGACCCAACGCAGGCGCGCATCCGCACCGTGCAGAGCGAGGACGGCGACCGGACCGGCTATCAGGGCAAGCGATATCGCACGATCCGTCTCGGATCGACGCAGTACGAAGACACATTCGACGACTACGCCATGTTCCTCGCCCCCCGTCTCGAAGAGGCGCGACGCATCCTCACCGATGACGGCTCGATCCTGCTCCACCTGGATTATCGCGAGGTGCACTACGCCAAGGTGCTCATGGATCAGATCTTCGGACGCGATGCGTTCAAGAACGAGATCATCTGGGCGTACGACTACGGCGGGCGTCCCCGCAATCGATGGCCGGCAAAGCACGACAACATCCTCTGGTATACCAGGGATCCCAATGACTATGTCTACCGCTACGACGACATCGACAGGGTGCCCTATATGGCGCCCAGCCTCGTCGGACCCGAAAAAGCCGCACGGGGCAAGGTTCCTACCGATGTCTGGTGGAACACCATCGTGAGCCCCAATGGCAGGGAGAAGACCGGCTATGCCACGCAGAAGCCGCTTGCGATCTTGGAACGCATCGTCAAGGTGCATTCGGATCCTGGCGACCTTGTGCTGGACTTCTTCGCCGGCAGCGGCACCACCGGCGAGGCCGCCGTCCGCCATGACCGGGACTTTCTGCTGATCGACAACAACCCGGATGCCATTCGTGTCATGGCCCGTCGTCTCGCGCCCTACGCACCGGAGTTCGTCGCCTGCGATGAGATCCTGGAAACGATGTCACCCGATGAGATCGGGCTGTTTGCGGGCGGGGCCGGTGCCTGAGAAGATCCGTGATCCGGATGTGCGCATCCTCGCCTCTCTGGCCGCGACACTCGAACCAGACTACGAGCCGCCCGACGACCCATGGGCCGACAGTCCATTCGGATGGATCAAGCGGCGTCCCTCTCGTCAGGTCGGTGCGATCGGCGAGAGGCTCATCGCAGGCACAGAGTCCTCCGCCATGGCTTGCGCCCTATGGCGGCACGCTCGCTCAGGCGAGCCGGGCGCTGAGGAAACTTGCCTGCCGCACATCCTGACCCCTGGCTTCAGTCATGCCGGAGCGCCACGATCGGATCCTGCCGGGCAGCCTTGAACGCCGGGCACAGCCCAAAGGCCAGCTTTGCCCGTGTTGCCACGGATACGCCGATGTTTCCGTCCTCGATCCGTCGGGACAGCCGCGTCTGGTACTGCCGGATATGTGTTCAGCCCCACAGATAGTGGTCTATGCCATAGACCAGCGCACCGCCGAAGAAGCCCGTTACCGCCGCGAACAGGGCCGAGGCGAAGAGCACGAGCCGGAACCATGTCTGTGCCCGCGGGTCGTCCGGTGTGCGGCGGGCGCGTGCAAGCAGGGCGATCGCCGTGAGCGTCAGCACACCCGTCGTCGTTCCGAGCCAGCGGTGGGTAGTCTGGACCCAGTCTCCCTCGTCGAGCATCGCAAAGCCCGCATTGAACCACCCCAGCGGCACCGCCAGGGCGACACCCGCGCCCGCCACCAGCAGACAGAACGAAGAGGCGTGGCGAAACCGCTCCTTTCTCGTGCGCATGAACAACGCCTCGCCCAGTGATCCCGCCAGAAGCAACGCGATCGGAATGTCCGTCGCCGGGGGATGGAACTTCCCCAGCCAGACGAGAATGCCGCTTCGCTCTTCGACTCCGGCGTGTGCGCTGTGGTCGTGCGCCGTCTCAGGCTCCTGCTCGCCCTCGCGCAAGGCAGGCGATTCCTCCGGGGGATGCTCGTGCGCATGCTCCTCGTCATCATGGGTGTGCGTGTTCGTGTCGGCGGGACCTTCAGGCTCCACGGCTACCACCGGTTCCGTGGTCGGCGGTTCCAATCGAGCGAGGATTGCGTCCGGAAGGTTTTCGACATAGGCCGACGGGTCTGCCTGAAACTTGGTTCGGCACTTGCGACAACACAGGCCGATCGGAACCCCCCTGTACTCGACGGTAAAGCGAGGATCGATCTCCTCTTCCGGCATCACCGGGCAGCGGACATTGACAGCCCCGCCCTCCGCTCCACTGTCGGGTGGAGCAGAGGGCTGGGCGCCTGCACCGGCAGGAAAGGCCCACACAGGAAGGAAGAGCAGACACAGAATCGGAAAAGGAGTTGCGAATCGTCTCACAGGTGGTTCCTTTCATGCTGCCGTGCGGAGATAGAGCCAGATGATCCGGTGATGACGGATTCACCCTCCGCCATGGTGGTGGGCACCGTGCTCATCGCCATGCTTTGCGGGGCCGTCGTGCTCGTCCTGGTGCGACTCGTGACCGGTCTCGTCATGCGTACGCTCGTGCGCCGTGCCGTCGCTTGGATGCGGTATGCCGCGTGCCTTCCACGCCCGATCGAGTGTCTCCAGGATCTCCCCGGGCCTGGACCGAAGCCCCTTCTCGCAACTCTTGCAGCACAGCCGAATCAGGCGGTTCGCGATGACCACATCATGGGCCCCGCCCATGGCATCCAGGGCCTCACCCGAGACTGGACAGGTGTCGAGCGGATAGGAATCGCGTTGCTGTCGCATGACCGCCGCGTCGAGCCGTCGCATCATCTCGACCGGATGCTTGCGGACGGCCTTCACGCAGTCCTTGCAGCACAGGCGGAAGAGCCGGTTGCCGAAGACAAAGTTGATCGCAAAGTCCTCGCCGTTCTCGGAAAGCGGTTCTCCGGAAACCACACACGAGGTCAGGGGATAGAACGCCATCTGCTGACGGACGATCTGCTCATCCATCTTCTTCATGAAATCCCGCTGGTTGCGCTCGAACCGCTCGATGCATCCCTCGCAGCAGAATCGCACCTCGCGACCGTCATAGATCCGTGCGACCGGTTCACCCATCGAACCGAGCCGCTGTCCGGAGACCGGACATGTGCCGAGCGGATACGGGTCCGACACGGTCGTCGCCTTCCCTTCCTGCGGCTTGGCCGAGGTATCGCCCGGCTCGCCCGCAGGATCCTGCGCATGTCCATGGTCGTGCCCGTCGTGCTGTGCAAGCAGGTGCGTTGGCGTACCCAGGGTCATCGCAAGCACGAACACCGTCTGCATGAATGGATTGGTTGTCGACATCAGAATCTCCTCTGCCACATCGGGCAGGATGGTCGAAATACAAGTGGACACCGGCGGAATGCCGGCATGAATAACGACATGGGAGTGGAGGCGGGGGCTTCGTTCACTCACCCCGCCGGTCGGCTCTTGGATCTGCGACGGACGCTACAACAGCAGCGCGCACCGCAGGCGCAGGAGCGTCGGCGGGGGATTGGCTGCCCTCCCGGGGCCAATGGGGCGGGCACGCAGCGCCCCCTCGAGCGGAGGCACCACCCACGCACAGGACACAAGCGGGTATGAGCCGACACGCGAGGGAACAGAGGGAAGATCACTCCCCTGCAGGGCACGGAACTCCTTCACCGCTCGACACCGGCACGGGCCGCGATCTCGACAGGGGGAACCAGGATTTGTGCCGCAATGGTCGCGATCCGATGTCCGCGAGTCCCCGCACCCGGTGCCGTCGTCATGGCCGGACTGCTCGTGCGTCGATGCGTCATTGTCGAGGCACGCCATCGAAGCACATGGCCCCAGTGATGAGCGAAGAACCGACGAAAGCGCCACACTCCCCCAGCAGCAGCACCAGGGGATCGCGACAGCGAGTCCGATCGTCAACGCTAGCCGGATTGTCCCGAGCGGTCTCAACACGGACAGATCCTCAACGCCCAGACAGCAGATGCTATTCCATGCTGAGCGAGAGGGCCTCGCCGATCTCGTCTCCTTCCCCTGCGTGGATGCCGTGTCATGTGGTTCCGAGAATGTGAGTGGGTGTTTTCCCGTCTAATCGTGCCGGAGCGCCACGATCGGGTCCTGCCGGGCCGCCTTGAACGCCGGGTACAGCCCGAAGACCAGCCCTGTCAGCGTCGCGACCACGAAACTCAGCACGATCGACCAGAGCGTGATCGAGGTGCTCAGCTGCGCGTCCTCGTCGAAGTAGTGCCCCACGATCGGAGCGTGAGGCAGCCACTCGACCAGCGGCTCGACCCCCAGGCTGATCGCGATGCCCAGCAGCACGCCCACGATCCCGCCGATCGCCGCCAGCACGCTCGTCTCGACGAGGAACTGCCAGATGATGTGCCGGCGGGTCGCCCCGATCGCCCGACGGATCCCTATTTCACGCGTCCGCTCGGTCACATTCGCGAGCATGATGTTCATGATCCCGATCCCGCCGACCAGCAGGCTGATCCCCGCGATCGCCGCCAGCACCATGTTCCATGTCATCGCGCTCTTGCGGGCGCTCGTCAGCAGTTCGTAGGGCACCTTGATCCCGATGTCCGCCAGGTCCTTGTGCCGACCCTCCATCAGGCGCTTGACCCGGCTGGCATCCAGCAGCACCCGCTCACGCGACGGACTGGCCAGGTAGATCTCGCTGATCTGGACCTCCTCGCCGCCGAACGACCCGCTCGTCCGGCGGAACTGGAGGTCGCCGAAGATCTGACGCGCCGTCGTGATCGGGATGTGCACATCCAGATTCAGATCGCGCCCGATCAACGCCGCCCCGGCCTCGCCACCCAGCCCCACCGGCTCCAGGATGCCCACGACCGTGAACACCTTGTCGTCGATCCGGATCGTGTTGTGCAGCGGGTCGTCGTAGCGATACAGCTCCTTGGCGACCTCGGGCCCGATCACCGCCACCGTCGCGCTGCTCGACAGATCCTGCGGGGTCAGATAGCGCCCGCGCGCCACCCGAAGATTCGCCAGCGACAGCAGTTCCGGCGTCGTCCCGAACGCCTGCGAGGTCTGGCGACGATCCGCATGAAAAATCCGGTTCCCCACCGCCTTCACCGGCGCGATCGCCTCGGCATCGGGAAACTTCGCCCGGAGCACCGCAAGGTCGCTCCGGGTAATCCCGTACCGTGCAATGAAACTGGTCTGCTGGGCCCCCTGCTGGGCGACGGATTCCGGCGGCTTCTGACTCCGGATGATGATGTTGCGAGCTCCCAACTGCTCGATCTGGCGCAGCGCCTCTCGCTTGGTCCCCTCCCCGATCGACACCATCGTGATGACCGCGCCGACGCCGAGGATGATCCCCAGAGCCGTCAGGAACGAACGGACCATCTGGAGGCGCAGGTTCTTGAGCCCCAGGCGGATAATCTCGAAGATGAAGGTCATGGACGAATCTGACTCACTCAGCCTGAGCAGGGCGTCCTGCCCCGCCGATATCCGATCCTACCGATCAGCCCGCAGAAGGTCGCCCTTCGTCTCCCCGGGAGCTCTGCCATGACAACGCATACCCCCAGCATCCGGTTCGGTCGCGAGCACGAGGACGCGCACGGCTGGCGCTACGAGATCACGATCACCTACGACGACGGGTATTCCTCCATGCATGAGGGCACCCTCGCGTTCGTCGATTACAACCACTGGTCGACAGGGGAAAAACCCCCGGTTCAGGTCTTCGAGGCGGTGCTCCGGGCGGCGTTTACCTGCGATCCGGACCTGGTGCTTTCGCCCCGATTCGACGCCTCCATGCTCCGCCGGCGCGTTCCCGGACTCGACGAGGCCCTCATCGCCCATCTCGGGGCGTGAAAAGGCACGCGTCGTGTCCCATGCGAAGAAACTGCCGACGCTCGCGCTCGAATAAGAGAACACTGACGCTTCGGCGTGAGTTTGTTCGAAGGAAAGACGCTCGGGAACGGGTGGTTCGCACGAGACACCAATGAAGGAAGTGAGCGGCGCACCCCGGACATCCGCCCGTCTTTCCTCGAAAGGAAAGTGAGGTCCGTCATGGACAGCAGAAACGAACCCATGGATCACAATCGCCTGTTCGAGGCCGCCGAAGCCGTGCTCGATGCCATCGTCGAGCTGGCCCAGGCCCACGGGGGGCTGTGCCCGTATCCGACGACCATCATGGGCACCGCCGAGCAGCCCGAATGCCTGTCGCGATTCACCCTCCACGAGATCGCCGAGGCGACGGAGTTCCTGATGCGGGCCGGGTTCATCGAGGCGCAGCACATGGACCGATAACGAGGCTCTCCTGCCCGGCGTGGTCCGGTGCGGGGCTACCGAACAATCCCCATGCGAGCCGACGCGTGCCCCCAGAGCGTCGGCTCGTTCCGTTTCCAGACCCTCCCTTGCCGGGCGCGTGCTCGGGGCTAGAATCGCGACCCGGGCAAGGCCGGGGACGGGAGCAGCAGCGATGTACGCAATCATCGAAGAGTCCGGCGGGCAGCGCAAGGTCAGCCAGGACGATGTCTTCCTCATCGACCTCTACAAGGGCGGGCAGGCCGCCGCCGGCGAGCCCATCACCTTCGATCGCGTGCTGCTGGTCGCGGGCGATGACGGGGCGAAGATCGGGCGTCCGCTCGTCGAGGGCGCCAGCGTCCAGGCCGAGATCGTCGACCCGATCGTCAAGGGTGAGAAACTCCGCATCCAGAAGTTCAAGCCCAAGAAGGGCTACAAGCGCCACACGGGGCATCGCCAGCGCTACACCCGCGTGCGTGTCACGGCCATCAACGCCTGAGAGCGACCCCGGCGAATCGTCAGTTTGTCCACAGCGCGGACAGTGTAGCGTGCCAGAGCCGTCCGTGTGCGCTCATTGCATGGGATGCTCGTATGTCGGGCCGCTCCCCGGGCCATCCGCGGATACCATGCGCTCATGAACGGACGCACACGCAACGGATGGATCGGGGCGCTGGGGCTCGTGCTGCTTCTGGGAGCCTGCGGCGAGTCGGGAGACACGAGCCAGAGCGCAGACAGCGCCGGTCAGGACGCAAGCAGCCTGGCGACCAACCAGCAGACGCCGGATGCATCGGAGGGAGTGTCGGGCGCACAGGGGACGACGATCCGGGCGGCGGGGTACGAGATCGTCATCCGGACCGCCGATGACGCCCAGACCACGCGCATCGAGATCGTGCGCGACGGGAACACCTACTGGACGCGTGCGGCTCGCGGGCTGGCTCCCCGGCGCACGCTGGTCGATGGGGGCGGGACGGTCGCGCCGGGGTCCGATATCACGGGTGACGGCATCGCGGACCTGGTGCTGCGCGAGGAGGGGCCGGACGGGCCTCGCTTCATCGTGCTCAGCCTCGGGCAGGAGGTCGATGTCGTCGCCGAGCTCGAGGCATCGCCCGAGGGACGGGCGGGATTCCGCGACTACGACGGGGACGGCGTGCTCGAGTTCGTCACGCTCGATCCGACCTTCAAGGACATCCTGGGGGCGCAGTCGCCGACGGTCATCCTGCGCTACGAGCGTGGGGCTTACCGTCTATCCACCGAGGACATGGCCCGTCCCGAGCCGACGATGGAGCAGATGGAGCCGGTCATCGAGCGGATCCTGCTCAGCGAGGAGTGGGACGCGGGCAGGGTGCCGAGCGAACTCTGGGAGCGGGCGGCGGACCTCGTCTACAGCGGGTATCAGGACCTCGCCGAGCGCTTCATCCGCTGGTGCTGGCCCGACGGGCGTGACGGGCTGGATGCGTTCCTGACGACCTTCCGTCAGGCTGTGGCCCAGAGCCCCTACGGGCGTGAGTTGATCGGCGAGTCCGTGGGATCAGGAGCCACGGACGCGCCGGGGCAGGACGCGGGCAACGAGACGGGATCGCCACCCCGGGACGATGTGCAGGATGACGCCGGGGACAGCTCCGGCGGCTGAGACGCCGCTCAGGTTCCGTACGCCCGAGCCCCGTCGGCTTCCAGCGTGGTCCGAATGGCGGCGATCATGTCGCCGGCGAGCGGGCCGAAGCGACGCCCACGACGGTGGGCGATGGCGATGTCGCGCGCGGCGCCCGCGTCGTCGATCGCGCGGGCGCACAGGTCAGGGGCAAGGTCCCGGCAGGCCATCTGCGGCACGATGGCCACGCCCAAGCCCAGACGGACCAGGGCCAGCACGGTTTCCAACTGTGTCGCTCGGCATCGGATCCGTGCGTCGGTTCGTGTCAGTGTGCACAGCGTCGAGACCTGTCGCCCCAGACAGTGCGATTCATCGAGCACGACCAGCGGGTGCTCGGCGATGGCGGCTGGTGTCAGGTGTCCATCGGGTGCAGGGTCTTCCCGCTGTGCCGACCAGACGCACCAGAAGTGCTCGTGTGCGACGACATCGACCTCGACGAGCGGGTGATCGCCCGGCGTGCTCAGCACGCCCAGATCGACCTCATGGGCGGCGATGGCCTCCAGCAGGTGCTCGGTGCGCTGCTCGCGGACCTCGACCTCGCATCGGGGGTTGCGGGCGCTGAAGTGTGCAATGACGCGGGCGAGCAGGTAGGGGGCCATGGTCGGGATGGCCCCGATGACGATACGACCGACACCCTCGCGCAGGTCGCTGCGGACCTGGGCCTCCAGCGCCCGCACGCGGGCGAGGATCTCCATGGCGCGGGGTGCAAAGGCCCGCCC
>WGEO01000185.1 GCA_015492715.1 Phycisphaerales bacterium
AAGTGATACCCATCGGCACATGGTGGCTTGGTGACAGTGCATGCGCTGGGCCACGGCCCCTCACCGTGGGATGGGATACCTTTGCATCGTGGAACTCGTTCGCCCCTGAAACAGAGACGCGATGAACGCGACACCTCACCTCCTCACGAGGCGGATACGGCAGTCAGAGAATGGTCAAATAGGGGATCGCGAGGAGTGGAGAAGTCCTCGCAAAAGCGGGTGATCGGATTCGAACCGACGACATTCACGTTGGCAACGTGACGCTCTACCACTGAGCTACACCCGCATGTCTGGCGAGTGTCGGCAGGGCCGACACCCGACGCCAGAAAATATGGCCCATCGGCCCCGGAGTCAATGCCTGCGGGCCTCGTCTTCAGCCGTCGGGCGTCCCAGAATCGTGCCGGGCGTCCTCAGAGGGGGGCTCGCCCCCGCGGGCCCGTCGGATGGCGTCCAGCACCGTCTGGGCGGTGTACGAGTTCGCCTGCCAGGGCTGGTCGAGGGCCGGGCCGTAGACGACCAGCAGCGGGATCCCCGTCTGCCCCAGCTCGCTCATGAGGTCCCAACCCGGAGCCGAGTCGACGGTGTTGTCGGCAAGCAGGGGCAGGACATCGCCCTTGAGCAACTCGTCGCGGACGGGACTGGAGTTGAGGATCACAGCCAAGGCCTTGCAGTTCAGGCACCACTCGGCGGTGAAGTCGATGACGACGATCTTACCGTCCCGAATTCCCTGCTCGAGGGCCTCGCGGGTGTAGGGGATCCAGAAGTTCTCGCGGGCCTCGACGGTCTGCGCCGTGGCCCACGCCCCCGACACGCCCACGAGCATCAGCGCGATGAGGGCTGAGACGGCTCGTACCCAGGCCCGGCGGGTAATGCGAAAGGTTCGCCAAGCCAGCCAGAGGCCTGCCGACGCGGCAAACAGGGCGACGAGCCACCAGTGGACCTGCTTCCACCACCAAGGGAGGCTGGACGGATCGTCGACCGTGTGCTGGACAAGGGCAATGACACCGGCACCGATGAAGAAAGCGCTGGCGGCGAGCAGGAGAAGTCCCATCACCTGCTTGACCAGTTCGCTGGCTGGACCCGTGCGGGGGATTTTCTCCACCCACTGGGGGCGGGCGCTGAGGACGAGATACGGAAGGGCCATGCCGATCCCGAGGGATGTGAAGATCGTGACGATGTGCGATGCGGGAAGCGTGGCGGCCCCGGCCAGCAGTGCACCTGCGACGAAGCCGAAGCATGGCAGCCCCAGGATGGCCGTCATGACGCCGAAGAGAAAGGAGCCGAAGGGCGAATCGGCACGCGGGTTGAGCATGTAGACCTTCTGGGGCAGGGTGATGTTGAACAGGCCCATGATGCCCAGGCCCATGGCGAAGATCAGGGCGCCGATGCTCAGCGTGACCCACCATGTCCCGAAGATCAGGCGGGACGGGTCGGTGAAGGTGTTCTCGACCGCCGATCGCAGCAGGAGGACCGGCAGGGCAAGGGCCGCCCAGAATGCGACGACGCCGAGGGCCATCCAGATACCCAGCCGCAGGCTTCTGCCCGGCGAGCCCGCGTGCTGGCTGATGGCCATGATCTTGATGGGGATGACGGGCAGAACGCAGGGAGTGAGGTTGAGGACGAGCCCGCCGACAGCCGAGGCCAGGGCCAGGACGATGATGCCGGCGTTGTCCGGAAGCGGGATGCCCAGAAAGTCTGGGCGTGAAGTCTGCTGCGGCGTTGCCGATGGCGGCCCATCGGACCATTCGGCCTGTCGCGAGAAGACGCGTTGATCGAATGAGGCGAAGATCGGATCATCAGGGATGGACGCCGCGGGCAGGGGGGCGGCGATGATCTCGATCGGGACCTTGGCGGTCGCGGTTCGCGGGCGATCGCACATCGAATCGTCGCAGGCTTGGTAGTAGAACTCCACCCCCATGGTGGTCTTTCCGAGAGGAGCGTCGGGGCTGATGATGAGGGGCACAAAGGCCACCTGTCGCCCCTCGTACATGGGGATTTTGACGATCTTGCCCGGTGCGATCGCTCCGGTGGCGATCGGATGAGCCTCGGGCCACTGGATAGGGCCGATGCGTGCGATCCCCCCAGCGTCGATCCGGAGTTCCGTCGGGATGGACTGCCAGTCCTCGAGTTCGGGAACACGCACGGGCTGTCCGGCCGGCCAGGTATGCCACCCTGGATGAATGTCGAACTGGACGGCGATGACCAGTTCCTCGCCGGGCGCCACCTTCTGCTTGCTGGGGACCGCTTGGAGCGTGACTGCGCCGTTGGGAGGAGGACCCTGAGGCGTGTTGAAGTCGAAGGGCTGTCCCTTGCCTAGGCCCTGCGCCCCGGCGGATGAGACCCCCATCAAGGCCGAGAGAGCCAGCAGATACCTGATGAATCGCATGGGGAGCATCCTGTTCATGTGCCCGAGCAGTACCCCTGTGGATGGCTGATTGTTCCCGACAGGCAGGGGAGACGCCGATCTTCGGGCTCAAGGGGCGATCGGCGGGCGTCCGATACATGGTCCGTCTCATGGTCGCGGGCGGTGTGTGTGCGCGGAGTGCTGATCGATGTCCGATGTGCTCGATCAATCTGAAGTCGATCGCCTGCTGGCCGCGCTGGACAGCGGGGACGATGGGCAGGAAGAACTGGCCCCGGCTATCGAGGAGGATGATCCGCTCCGCCCGAGCGGCGAGGTCTTTCCCTACGACTTCAAGCGTCCGGAACGGGTCAGCAAGGACCAGATGCGGGCGCTCCAGACGTTGCATGAGTCTTTCGCCCGTAATCTCGGCGCTTCACTGACCGGATTTCTGCGTTCGATCGTGGAGGTTCGTGTCGCCTCGTGCGAGCAGATGACCTACGCGGAGTTCATCAGTTCGCTGCCGAATCCGACGAGTTTCAACCTGATCGAAGCGGACACGCTGAGCGGGCAGATGTGCCTGGAGATCAGTCCTCTGATCATCTATCCGATCATCGACCGCCTTCTGGGGGGGACGAGCCAGGACCTGTTCATTCCCCAGCGTCCGATGACACTGATCGAGTCGCGCCTGATCTCGAATGTCACGAACCGTGGTCTGACGGCATTGAGCGAGGCGTGGGCGGGCATCCGCCAGATGCGATTCACGATCGTGGGTTCCGAGTCGAACCCCCAGTTGGTGCAGATCGTCCCGCCCAATGAGGTGGTGGTTCTGATCGGATTCGAGATCAAGCTGGCGAACCGTGCGGGCACGATGAACCTGTGCATCCCGTACAATGTCATCGAGCCGGTGATGGGCGAACTGAGCAGCCAGAGCTGGTTCAGCAACGGGCGTGAGCGAGATGAAGAAGAGGTCGAGCGGGTCATCTCCCGCCACCTGCGCCACGCCCCTGTCGAACTGGTTGCGATCCTGGGAGAAACGACGATCACCCTCCGCGAGATGAGCGAACTGACGCCGGGGGACATCATCATGCTCGACAAGCCGTGCGACGAGCCCAGCCTGCTGGCCGTCGAGGGAGAGCCCAAGTTCCTGGCCCGCCTTGGGCAGCACAGGGGCAGGCGTGCCCTGGAGATTCTCGATCACCTCGAAGAGGAGTGAGGACGGGCGGTTGACCTCGCTCCACAGGGGGGCTTTCATATAGACGGTCTGGCGGTCCCACGGTGGGTCCGCGCCATGCGTCCGGGGCATTGATCATGCGTCTTGACAATGTTCATTGAGCGGGTCTACACGGTGCCGGCCCTCGCGGGCCGACTTCCGGGCGCTTGGGCCTGGCCCCCCCACGATCCATGGAGGCGATCCATGGGCTGAGCGGGGAGGATCAGTGGGATCCGGCGGGGCGAGATGTTCCCGTCGGGACGAGCCGGGCCGCGTCGGCAGCGCAAGCCGATCGTGGCCCGTGGTGTTTTTGGATGCGTCGCAATGGCGGCGCCGGAGGCTGACGGTTGAACACGCAGGAGATGATCCGGATCGTCGACTCGATCGCACGCGATCGCAACATCGATCGCGATGTTCTGCTCAGCGACCTCGAGCAGGCGATGGTCACGGCGGCCCGCAAGCATTATCAGATTCTGGACCCCGAGCGGTTCCAGTGCCATATTGATCGCCTCAGCGGCGAGATCACGATGCTCGAGGATGGCGAGCCGATGGACCTCGATCCCGAGTCCCTGGGGCGAATCGCGGCCCAGACCTTCAAGCAGGTCATGATCCAGCGGTTCCGGGACGACGAACGAAGCAGCATCCTCGAGGAGTTCGGCAAGCGGATCGGTCAGATCGTGACCGGGACGGCCCAGCGGTACGAGGGCGGGGCTCTCGTCGTCACGATCGATCGGGCCGAGGCCTTCATGCCTCGCAGCGAGCAGATTCCGGGCGAGCAGTTCAACGCCGGCGATCGGGTCCGCTGCCTGATCCTGGATGTGCGCGATGCGGGCAGTCAGGTCAAGATCGTGGTCAGTCGGGGGCACCCCGATTTCATCAAGCGTCTGTTCGAGGTCGAGGTACCCGAGGTCGCCGAACGCATCATCGAGATCAAGGCGATGGCACGCGAGGCGGGATATCGCACGAAGGTCGCGGTTGCCTCGATCGACAGCAAGGTGGACGCTGTCGGAGCCTGTGTGGGTGTTCGCGGCAGTCGGATCAAGACGATCGTCGATGAACTCAACGGCGAGAAGATCGACATCGTTCGCTGGAACGAGTCGAGCCAGATTCTGATTCAGAACGCCCTCAAGCCGGCCGAGGTCGCCGAGATCAGCCTCTGCTTCGAACTCGGGCGGGCAACGGTCGTCGTCCGTGAGGACCAGCTCAGCCTGGCGATCGGCAAGCGGGGGCAGAATGTCCGGCTCGCGGCTCGTCTGACCGGCTGGGACATCGACATCCTCACGCCCGAAGAGTTCAACAAGGGCCTGGACATCATGTCGCAGACGCTGCTCAGCGTCGATGGGGTCGACGAGCAGATGGTCGATCGCCTTGCGACGCTGGGCATGGTCAGCGTGTTCGACATCGAGGAGGTCGGGGCGGATCTGCTCGTGAGCGAACTGGAGATCGATCAGGAACTCGCCGATCGCATCATCGAGGTCGTCTCGCAGAAGGCCCGTGAGGTCGCAGAGCAGCAGGAACGCGAGAAGGAAGAGGCCGAACGCCGGCGCCAGGAGGAAGCCGAAGCCGCCCAGCGTCTGCTCGCCGGCGAAGGAAACGAGACCGGCGAGGTCGACGCCGAGTTGGCAGCCGCCGCGATCCTCGGGGCCGCGAACATCGGTTCGCCCTCAGCGCCCCAGCCTGCCGAGCAGGAGGCTCCCGACGACGACGGAGAGTCTCGGGCCGCGGAGATCCTGGGAGAACAAGAAGAGTCGCCCAATCAGGCGTAGGAATGAGTTTCAGGAGTGCCGGGACGGCTCCGGCACGAGCACGCAGTATCGGAGATCGGCTTGGCGAAGCGCGTATTTGAGATTGCCAAAGAACTGGGCATCAAGTCCAAGGCCATCGTGGAGAAGTGCCACGCAGAGGGCATCCCTGCGGACATCGTGAAGAACCACATGTCGACGGTGTCGGCGGGGCTCGAAGCATCCATCCGTGCGTGGTTCAGCGCCGACGAGAGCGCCGCAGCGACTGCCGTCGAGACCGCGGAGAAGGTCGACCTCGCGCGTGCCAAGGCGACCAGAAAGGCCCGTCCCAAAGCCAAGACGAAGGCCGGAGAAGAAGAAAAAACCTCGACGGCAGGCAATCCCGAGTCCTCTGTCGCGGTCGAATCCCCCCCCACCGATACGCCGAAGGAGACCGGCGAGCCTGAGAAGGCAGATGCCCAGACCACATCGGTACAGGTGGGGACGGATGCCTCGACCATAAAAGAGGAACAAGACCGGCCTGTCGGCGAGGCCCCCACCGCCCCCAAGCCACCGACGAATCTCGACACTCCCTCGAAGCCCCCGGCACAGCCGACCATGAATGTGCCGCGCCGTCCCAAGGTCGTGGCGCCGGTCGGCAAGCCGCTGAAGAAGAAGGCACCCGTCAAGCTGTCGGGCCCGAAGGTCGTTCGGGTCGAGGCCCCAGAGAAGATCGAGCCCCCCCGACGACGGAGTGCTCCTCCGGGCGGGGGCGCCCCACGCATCCCCGGTGGGCGGGGTGTGGGCATGCCGTTCCCCACGGGCCCCGACACCGGCAGGAGCCCGCGCCGGGGCGGAAGCACACGCAGACGATCCGACCGTGAGCAGGGCGGGAGGCGACGCTCCGGTCGAGGTGTCGGCGATGAATGGGCGAGCGGACCGGGCAAGTTCTCCGAGGCCGATCTCGCCGAGCGCGAGGCACGCCTGCAGCGGAGCGGAGGCTATCTCAAGCAGCGACGCCAGCAGCTCAAGCGCCAGCAACAGGGTGAACGCCCGCCGTCAGGCCCGAAGACCGGCGGCAAGGTCACGATCGCGGCGCCGTTCACGATCAAGGACCTCTCCGCCGCCACCGGCATCAAGGGAGCCGAGATCGTCAAACGCCTGTTCATGCAGGGTGTGATGGCGAGTATCAACTCGGGCATCGATCCCGAGAAGGCCCAGGAAATCATGATGGACTTCGACATCGAACTCGAAGTCACGCAGCAGGAGTCCGCCGAGGAGGCCGTCGAGAAGCAGGCCGAGAAGCGCGAGCGAATCGATGAACGCCCCCGCGGACCGGTGGTCACCATCCTCGGACATGTCGACCACGGCAAGACGAGCCTGCTCGATCGCATCCGGAATGCGAATGTCGCGGCTCAGGAAGCTGGCGGCATCACACAGGCCACGAGCGCGTTCCGCGTCCCCGTCCGTCTGGGCGACGACGAGAAGTCGATCGTTTTCATCGACACACCCGGGCACGAGGCGTTCACCGAGATGCGTGCGCGGGGTGCCAATGTCACCGATATCGTCGTGCTCGTCGTCGCGGCCGACGACGGCGTGATGCCTCAGACGATCGAGTCGATCAACCATGCCAAGGCCGCGGATGTCCCGATCGTCGTGGCCCTCAACAAGATCGACAAGCCCGAGGCGACCGATGCAAACATCCAGCGGATTCTGGGGCAACTCGCCGAGCACGGCCTCAATCCGCAGGAATGGGGAGGCGATACGGAGATCGTGCGCACGAGCGCCGTCACGGGCCAGGGCATCCAGGACTTGCTCGAGATCCTCGATCTGCAGGCCGAGGTGCTGGAACTCAAGGCGGACTTTGCCGGCCCTGCCCAGGGCACGGTGATCGAGGCGAAGATCGAGCAGGGACGAGGACCGGTCGCCAATGTCCTCGTCCAGGAGGGCAACCTCAAGGTCGGCGACTTCGTCGTCGCGGGGCGTGGCTTCGGACGCGTGCGCGACATCACCGACGATCGCGGCAAACGCATCAAGAGTGCCACGCCCCCGTCTCCCGTGCAGATCTCCGGGCTCGATGAGGTCCCGGATGCCGGCGATCGGTTCTATGTCGTGGACAGCCTGAAGAAGGCCCAGGAAGCCGCCGAGCAGCGCCGCGAACGGGAACGCCAGAAGCAGTTGGCACGCCCCAAGGTCACGCTCGACACCATGTTCAACCAGATGGCCGAGAGCCAGGTCAAGGAGATCCTGGTCGTGGTCAAGGCCGATGTGCAGGGCTCCGTCGATGTCCTCCGCCACGAGATCGAGAAGATCTCGACCGACGAGGTCCGTACCCGCGTGCTCCACGCCGCGGTCGGCGGCATCACCGAGAGCGATGTCCTGCTGGCCGAGGCGTCGGGCGCCGTCATCGTGGGCTTCAATGTCATCCCCTCGGGCAAGGCCCGCCAGATGGCCGAGGCCAAGGGCGTGGAGATCCGTCCGTATCGCGTGATCTACGACCTGGCCGAGGACCTGACCAAGGCCGCCGAGGGCCTGCTCACGCCGGACCTGCGCGAAGAGGTCCTGGGGCACGCCGAGGTCCGCAAGGTCTTCAAGGTCTCCAAGGTGGGCGCCGTCGCCGGCTGCTATGTCACCGACGGGATCGTACAGCGCGACGCACTCATCCGGGTCACGCGTGACGGTGTCGTCATCGAGCATGACCGAAAACTCGAACAACTCAAGCGATTCAAGGAGGATGTCAAGGAGGTTCGCGCCAACATGGAGTGCGGCATGAAGATCGAGGGCTACGACGACATCAAGGAGGGCGATGTCCTCGAGTGCTACCGCAAGGTCGAGGTCAAGCGCACGCTGTAGCGCACGCAGGGAATGATTGTTGGGATCCTCCAGCTCGAACTCGCGATCCCGGGCAGCGCGTCGCTCAAGGACAAGCGCCGTGTCGTCCGCTCGTTGAAAGATCGCCTGCACCGTGAGCACCTCGTCGCTGTCGCCGAGACCGCCCGCCTGGATGCCCTGACCTCCGCCATCATCAGCGTGGCCTGCGTGGGGGCCGACCATCGGCGGATCGCCCAGACCCTCGACCGCGTCCTGGACAAGGCACGCCGACGGACCGACTGTGAGGTCGTCTCCTCACAGCGCCGTGTCGGGCATCTGGATTTGCCCGAGCCGGATGAGTCCGAGACGATCGACGCGTCTGCCCTGGCCGATGAACTCCTTCGACACGCGATGGGCGACCAGCCATGAGCAAGCGAACGATCCAGATCGGCGACGAACTTCGCAAAGCCATCCAGCAGGTCATCACGCGAGGGCTCAACGACCCACGCATCCGGGGCCTGGTCACCATCACACGCGTGCGGGTGAGCGAGGACATCCGGCACGCCCGCGTGAGCGTCAGCGTCTTTCCCCATGAACATGAAGACCTGACCATGCACGGGCTGAGGTCGGCGTCTCGCCACATCCGCAGGCGGGCGGCGGATCTCGTCGCCCTGCCCCGTCTGCCCGAACTCTCTTTCGTCCTCGATCAGGACATGAAGAACCAGGCCGAGGTGATCGACGCCCTCGTCCGCGCCCGCGAAGAATCGCCGTCTCCGCCGAACGATCCATCCCCACCCGAAGACGCCCCGGAGAATAATCCGTGACCGAGCAGGATGTGTGCGCCAGTCTTCAGCGGCTCGCGGCACGGGCACCATCTCCCGCGTCACCGCTGCCCGTTGACATCCTCTGGCCCTCGGACGATCCCCTGCTCACACAGTTGCTCTACTCGTTTCTCCTCTGGGAAGGCGGAGCCCGCCACGCCCAGGCCGCGGCGGCACGCCTGCGTGAAGCGCTCGTCGATGTCAACGACCTTCGCGTCTGCACCGACAGTGAACTGGCGGGCCTGCTGCCCTCGCGGTATCCACGCATCCACGAGCGATGCGAGCGTCTCCTCACCGTCCTCGATGCCATCTACCAACGCGAGAACCGCGTCCATCTCACACATCTGGCGGACATGACGAAACGGGACGCCCGCACCTGGCTTGACGCCCTGCCCGGCATCCCCCGCTTCGTCGTCTCGCGAATCTCCCTCCTCGGGCTCGACGCCCACGCGTTCCCGCTCGACGAGCGGCTCGTCCGCTGGCTCCGAAAGCAGAAGATCCCGCTCGACCGATCAGGGGCCGATGACATCGCCTCCAGATTGGAACGGAAGATCCGGGCGGGAGACGCACGCAACATCTATCTTGCGATCGAATCGCTCTCGGGCGACCGCAACCCCCCTGCCGTTTCTTCCTCCGCGTCGCGTGCAAAGGAATCATGATGCGCACGCTCCCCCTGGTTCTGCTCTTCCTCCTTGCGCAGGGAGTCGTCGCCCAGATCCCCCTGCCCCCCGAGATCGGCGGGAGAAGCATCACACCGATCGACAACCCATCCCCGAATGCCCTGGTCGAACTCGAGGACCTCCTGGCGCTCTACGCATCCGAGGCCGATGCCGAGCATTTCGATTCAGACCAGCCCCTTCCGCTCTCTGTGCAGCGCCTCTATGCGCAGGCACGCCTGCAGGCACTGATGGGAAACAACTCCGATGCCGCGATCCTGCTCGGACACGCCATCGAACGGGCACCCGACAACGCCCGCCTGCGACATGAACTTGCCCTCGCCCTCATTGCCGATGGCAGAGTCGACGAGGCCCGCAAGGAAGTGGACCGGGCTTTGGCTCTTGGCGCCGATAATGCCAGACTCCTCTATATCGCAGGCTCGCTCGCTGCACGAGACGGCGACCTGATCCGTGCGCAAGAACTGCTCCTGCGAGTCGCCGCCGAGCCGATCGGTGAGGATGCCCTTGCCGCACTCGTCCACTTCGCGCTCGCCGAGGTCCTTACCAGCCGGGGCTACCTGCTTGCCGGAGCCCAGGCCACGGTCCGTGCCGCGGAACACACACAGCACATCCGTGCCCACAGCGTCTACGGAAACGAACTCGCCCGTGCATACGAGACACGCGCCGCCCGACTGGAGCAAGCCGCAGACACACTCATGCGCCTGGTCAGGCCTGCACAGGCGGCCCACGCCTACGCACTCGCCCGGGAGATGGGTGCAAGTGTGATCACGCCCGTTGTCTGCAAACAGATCGCAGCTCTCATCAGTGCCCAGCAGGCCGACGAGGCCGCGAGCGTGCTGATCGAGGCATGCACCTCTCCTTCCTACAGGATGGATGAGAGGCTGATCCGATGTGTCGATCTCTTCGCGTCGGAACAGCGAGCGCAGATCGCCGATGCCCTGATCCCGCTCCGCCATGAGCCGTGGTGCGTGCGAGGCGCCCGCGCGTGGCTGGATCGTGTCATCGCCCGCGCGAGCCCCCCCGAGGACGCCCGCGACCTGCTTCGCGAGATTCTTCGTGCTGATCCAACCCATGCCCACGCGATGATCGATCTGCTCCGATCGCACGACAGCGACGCCGCCCGCGCCCGCGAACTGGTGGCACTCATCGCGGACGATCCCCGCCTGCTGACAACCATCGAGCAGGTCGCCCGCCTCACCCGTGCCACCCCTCCGGAGCAGATCCTTGCAGACGCCCCATCGATCGAAGCGCGCCTGGCCCGGGCGATTCTTCTGATCGCGACCGATCGGGCCGAAGAGGCACGAAGAATACTCCATGAAGAAGACCCGACGGACCAGCGTGTACGGCAGGTTCGTGCCCTCGCTGCGATTCGCGCCGGGCGCCTGCACGAGGTCCCTCCGCCACCGCTGCCTCACGAACGCAACCACCCCGCACGACAGGCATGGGCGATGATCTACGCCGCCGCTCGCGACCACGACGCAGTGGTGCACCTTCTGAGCGGTATGAACGCGCCCGACGAGGAAACCCTGTACCTGACGCTCTGGCTTCGCACCGTCGGCGCTGGTGCCCCCATCCCATCCATTCGCACAAAGGCCCTTCGTCTGCTGGAACTGGATCCGGCACACCCGGAGGCCCTGGAGACGCTGGCACGCCTCAGCAGGTCGGATCCAGACTTGGGCGCACGAATCGGCACGATCTTCCGCGAACAGTACGGGGGCTTGCGCCTGCGTCGGATCCTCGCCTGCGAGCAACTCAT
>WGEO01000186.1 GCA_015492715.1 Phycisphaerales bacterium
CGAACTGGCCGAGCGCATGCTCGAGGATCGCCTGGCGCAAACCCCGCCACCGACGCTCGACGACGACTCGGCTCGCGAGTTCCTCGAAGCACTGCGCAGGGGAGATCTCGCACGCGCGCAGCAGGCCTTGGACGACCTCGAGCGGCGCCTCGATGCCCTCTCCCCCGAGGATCGCCGGCGCCTCGCCCAGGCCATGGAAACCATGGCGCGTCAGCTCGAGCAACTCGAACAGCAGGAGGATTCGGGAGGCGATGGCGAGCCGTCCTCGTCAGAGACCGATACGCCGAAGGACGACAGCGCCGCGCCCAGGCAGACATCGCCACAACCCGAGTCGTCGCAGCCATCACCTCCGCAGGACGATCCGCTGGCCGAGCACGGTTTGGATGAGGAGTCTCGACGCGAGATCCGGCAACTGCGCGACCCCGCCGACATCGCCGAGCGCCTCCGCAAAGAGGGCCTCAGCGACGAGCAGGCCCAGCGCCTCGCTGAGGAACTCCACGAGCGCCGGATGCAAGAGCGTGCCCGCGAGGAGGCCCGTGAGCGTGCGCGTGAACTCCGCGAGGCCCTCGAACGCGCGAGCGACGAACTGGATCCGCAGCCGCCGCCCCCGCCTCGACAGGAATCTCCCGAGCGGCGTCCCGAGACCGAGCAACAACAGCCCGGCGCCGAACAGCAGCCCGGAGCCGAGCAGCAGCCCGGAGCCGAGCAGCAACCTGGAGTCGAGCAACAGCCTGGCGCCGGGCAGCAACCGGGTACCGAGCAGCAACCGGGTACCGAGCAGCAACCGGGCACCGAGCAGCAACCGGGCGCTGAGCAGCAGCCGGACACCGAGCAGCAGCCGGGCGCCGAACAGCAACCCGGAGTCGAACAGCGGCCCGGAGTCGAGCAACAACCGGGCGCCGAGCAGCAGCCGGGCACCGAGCAACAGCCGGGTGCCGAGCAGCAACCGGGTACCGAGCAGCAACCCGGAGTCGAGCAACAGCCCAGAGCCGAGCAGCGCAGGCAGTTGTCGCGCCGGCGGAGCGAGGAGATCGCGCGCAGAGCGCAGGAAGTCCTCGACGAACTGAGCCCCGACCAGCGGCGCGAGCTCGACGAGATGGCCCGCGAGATGGCCAATCGTCGCGCCCGCACGCCGAATATGGGCGATCTCGACGCACGCGAGACGGAATCGCTGGATGCTCGTGCGCCGGATGAACGGGCGCAGGAGCGTACGGTCGCAGAGTGGTTCAGCGACGAGCCCCCGCCCCAGGACGCGATCGTCCGCCGCGACGACCTCGCGACGCAGGTCGAGCAGGCCGCCAGAGGGGCCCAGGAGGCCATCGAGGCTCGCCGGATCAGCCCTCGATACGAGGAACTGCTCCGACGCGTCTACCGCCGGGTGCAGCGTGATCGCGACGGATCATGACCCTGACCTTCGAGCAGCCCGTCTGGCTTCTGGCCCTGCTGCTGGCCCTGCCCAGCGCCTGGCTTGCGCTGCGATGGTTCGGTGCCATGAGCCGCATCCGACGGATCTCTGCGATCGTTGCCCGCACGCTCCTGCTCGCCCTCCTCGTGGGCATGCTCGCCGGTGCCAGTGCCGTGCGCACCACGAACCGCCTGGCCGTCGTCGCCGTCGTGGATATCTCCGAGTCCGTCCGTCTGTTCGCCCACGAGCAGGGCCGGCCGCCGCCACTCGATCGCGTCCGCAACTGGCTCACGCAGGCCCTTGCCCGGCGAGGCTCGGACGATCTGGCGGGTCTCGTCGTCTTCGATGGTCGCGCCGTCGCGCTGGCAGCGCCGTCCCTCGCAGACCCCCTCGCCCGATGGACCGACATCCCTCCGCGCACCGGCTCATCCCTCGCCGACGCCCTCCGCACCGCCGCGTCCCTGATCCCACCGGACGCCGCCGGTCGGCTCGTCCTCCTCAGCGACGGCAACGACACCCAGGGACGCATCGACGACGCCCTGGCATCCCTGGCAGAAGCAGGGGCGACCTTCCCCGTCGATGTCGTTCCCGTCGAGTATCAGGTCCGGCGCGAGGTGCTCATCGAACGCCTCGATACCCCGCCAACGGCCGCCCCGGACAGCCCCGTCGTCGTCCGCATGACCCTCCGCTCCACGCATGAGGCACGCGGCCTGCTCCGCCTGCTCCGCGACGGCGAACCCGTCGATCTGGATCCGGATTCGCCCGAGACCGCGCGTCCCGTCAGCCTGCGTCCGGGCCTCAACACGCAGATCATCCGCCTGCCGGGACTCGCCGCCGGGCGTCTGCACCGATTCGAGGCCCTCTTCGAGCCCGCCCCGGGTGCCGACACCGTGATCCAGAACAACCGCGCCCAGGCCTTCACGCTCACCCCCGGACCCGGCGCCGTCCTGCTCGTCGACGGGCTGGGTGCCGCAGGCGGCCTGCTGGCTCGCACCCTGCGAGAAGAGGGCCTGCGTGTCGAGGTCGTCGCCCCCGAGAACATGCCCGCCAGCCTGCTCGAATACCAGCAGTACGACTGTGTCATCCTCCAGAATGTCCCCGCAGAGGCCACGGGCACCGACCGACACGCCCTGCTTGCCTCCTATGTCCGCGACCTCGCAGGCGGACTCGTCATGATCGGCGGGCCGGACAGTTTCGGCGCAGGAGCCTGGAAAGGCACCGAGGTCGAGGACATCCTCCCCGTCCGCCTCGACCTGCCCGAGAAGGCCGTCATGCCCGAGGCCGCCATCGTCTTCGTCCTCGACAGTTCCGGCTCCATGTCCTGGAATGTCATGGGCTCGGCACGCTCCAAGCAGCAGATCGCCAACGAGGCCGCCGCACTCGCCGTCCGGACCCTCGACAAGAAGGACCTCGTCGGCGTGATCTCCTTCAGCTCCTCACCCCGCGTCGTCCAGCCCCTGAGCGAGAACAGCGACCCCCAGAGCACGATGCAGCGCATCCTCTCGATCGCACCGGGGGGCGGAACCGACCTTGGTCCGGCTCTGGATCTGGCCCGGGCACAACTCGACGCCGTCGACGCCAAACTCAAGCATGTCATCGTCCTCACAGACGGCAGAAGCACCGACCCCGAACTCCTCCCCGAACAGGCAGCGCAGATGCGCCAGCGAGGCATCCGCGTCACGACCATCGGCGTGGGCGAGGACGCAGACGCCGAGACCCTCGACCAGATGGCAGCCGCCGGCGAAGGCACCTTCCACCTGGTCATGAATCCCAATGTCCTGCCCCGCGTCTTCGTGCGCGCCGTCCGCGTCATCCGCCAGCCGCTGATCCGCGAGCAGCCCTTCATCCCTGTCATCACGGGCGTGGGTTCCCCCTACACGCTCGCCATCGATCAGCCGCCGGCGCTGGGCGGACTCGTGCTCACCCAGGCACGCAAAGACCCGCTGGCCGTCGTCGCCATGCGCACCCCCCAGGGCGAGCCCCTCCTGGCCCACTGGCAGGTCGAACTCGGACAGGTCGTCGCCTTCACCTCCGACGCCTCAGGGCCGTGGTCGCGACAGTGGGCCGCCTGGCCCGGGTATCGCACCTTCTGGACACAGGTCGTCCGCCGGGCATCACGCCCGCCACAGGATCAACGCTACGACACCACCATCGAGCACGAGGGCGGGCAGTTGACCCTGCGCGTCGAGGCCTACGACGACGACGGCTCGCCCCGTGACCTGCTCGACATGCCCGCCGGTGTCTACGCCCCCGACGGACACCAACTGGACCTCACCCTGACCCAGACAGGACCGGGGCTGTACGAGGCCCGCATCCCCGCGCCGCACGAGGGCGGCTATGTCTTCGTCGTCAAGCCCCGCCTGGGCACGCGCCGCCTGCCGCCGATCGTCGCCGCCGTCAGCATCCCCGCCGCCGCTGAGACCAGCCGCCTCACCTCGAATCGCCCCCTTCTGGAGCACATCGCCCGGACGACCGCCGGGCGCGTCCTCTCCCTCGACGATCCCGCCGGCGCGAACCTCTTCGATCGCACGGACATCACCCCCCGTCGTGCCCTCATTCCCATCTGGCGATCGCTGCTCGCATGGGCCATCATTATCCTGCTGCTCGATATAGGCACCCGGCGCATCGCTTGGGACCGCCTCGTCAGCCGCGAGTTCGGCGCAGACCTCCGCGAGATGGCCCGCGAGGCCGTCGAGCAGCGCGGCGAGCGTGCGTCCCGCCTCGTCTCGGGCCTGTCGCGCATCAAGCGTCGCCCGGCACCGCAGGAGGCCGCCCTCTCCGATAGCGACGCCGAGGCTCTCGCCCGACAGGAACTCCTCGCCCGTCGCGAGTCGCGCCTCGCCCAACTGCGCAAGGCCCGTCAGCGAGTCCACGCCGAGCACGAGCGACTCGAACCCGGGCCTGACGAGCCGTCTGCGCCCAGCAGATCATCCCCCACGCGAGCAGCCGAGAGTCCCGCCGAGGACCGCCCCGCCGACGCGTCGTCCAGCCTCTTGGAGGCCAAACGCCGCGCCCGCAGACGCTTCGAGGCGGGCGACGACAACCCATGAGCGACCCCCGACCCCTGCACGAGCGAGCGCCGACGACGCGCTTTGCCGATCGCGTCCGCGATTACGAGAAGGCCCGCCCGTCCTATCCGTCCGAGGCCGTCGACGCGATCCTCGAGGACCTGCCCCCGAAGCCCATATGCGCGGATATCGGCGCCGGCACGGGCATCATGTCTCGCCTGCTCGCGCAGCGCGGCGCCCTCGTCCACGCCATCGAGCCCAACCAGCACATGCGCACCGCGGGAATCCGCTCCAGCCGGGCGCTCGCAGAACGAATCCGCTGGCACGACGCGACCGGCGAGGCAACCTCCCTGCCCGACGCCGGCGTCGATCTCGTCGTCTGCGCACAGAGTTATCACTGGCTCGATCCTGCCCCCGCCTGCCGCGAGTTCGCCCGCATCCTCCGAAGGCCCGGGCGTGTCGCACTGGTCTGGAACGACGGCGACGAGTCCACACCCGTCGCCCGGGCCTACTACGGCCTCGTCCGCAAGGCTTCGACGGAGGGCACCACCGCCCATCAGGCCGCCGCCCACGCGCCCCGCGTCGTCGCGCCCCTGCCCGCACCCAGACTCCGCCGATTCCACCATGTCCACTGGCTCGACGAAGAAGGCCTCATCGCCCGCGCCCTCAGCGCCAGTTATGTCCCCAGGCACGGCCCGCCCTGCGAACGCCTCCAAGACGCCCTGCGCACCCTCGCCCGCACCCACGCCGACGACACGGGCCGGGTCCCCTTCGTCTACGAGACCCTCGTCTGGTGCTGCGACCTGCCCGCCTGATCCCGCCTAGCGCCATATCATCGCCCTTTCGCACCACTCCCACGAACCCGAACGCACCCATGGCCATCCTCATCGACGAAACCAGACGCGTCCTCGTTCAGGGCATCACCGGCCGCGAGGGCCAGGCACGCACCCGCCTCATGCTGGGCTATGGCACCAATGTCGTCGCCGGCTGCACACCCGGAAAGGCAGGCCAGGAGGTCCAGGGCGTTCCCGTCTTCGACACCGTCGCCGACGCCATGACCCACGCCCGCGAGCACGCCGGGGGCGACATCGACATCTCCGTCATCCTCGTCCCGGCACGCTTCGTCAAGGGCGCAGCCATCGAGGCCATCCAGGCAGGCGTCAAACTCCTCGTCCTGGTCCCCGATCGCGTCCCCGTCTGGGACGCCATGGAGATCGCCGCCTGCGCAAAGGACCACGGCGCACAGTTCATCGGACCCAACACCCTCGGCGTCATCAGCCCCGGACGCGCCGTCGTCGGGATGATCGGCGGACGAGCAGAGTCCGCCAAGGCATGGTTCAAGCCCGGACCCGTCGGCGTCATCAGCCGCTCAGGCGGCATGTCCTCCTCCACCGCCTACTACCTCGGAAAAGAAGGAATCGGCTGCTCCACCATCTGCCATGTCGGCGGCGACAGCGTCCTGGGCGTCCGCATCCCCGACGCCGCACTCCTCTTCGAGCAGGACCCCGACACCAGGGCCATCGTCGTCTTCGGCGAGATCGGCGGGTCCATGGAAGAAGACCTCGCACAACTCATGGCAGAAGGAAAGGTCACCAAGCCCGTCGTCGCCTACATCGGCGGCAAGGCCGCAAAGGAGGGCACCCGATTCTCCCACGCCGGCGCCATCATCGAGGGCAACAAGGGCACCCACGAGGGCAAGGTCCGCGCCCTCACCGACGCCGGCGCCACCGTCGTCGACTCCTTCGGCGACCTGCCCAAGGCCGCCGGGGCCGTGCTCGCCGCCAACGGTTGAGTCGAGTTCGATGCAGCCTCAACAAACGGTCACCAACCGCACGCCGACGCCTCCGTGTGGTGGACCATAGGGAGAATGAAGGAGAAGTTTGAAGTGTCCGACACCTGGCCCACATCCATCACCGACATCGCACCCAACAGCGTGCGCGTGCGCGGCTACGACATCGCCGACCTCATGGACAATGCTTCCTTCGGCGCCGCCGTCTACCTCATCCTGCGGGGCGAACTGCCGAGCGAGCCCGTCGCACGCCTCATGGACGCCATCCTCGTCTCCAGCATCGACCACGGCGCCACGCCCCCGAGCGTCCTTGCCTGCCGAACAGTCGCCAGCACAGGTGCGAGCCTCAGCCAGTGCGTCGCCGCCGGCATCCTCGCCATCAACCGCCACCATGGCGGGGCGATCGAGAACTGCGCCCGCCAACTCGCCCGCATCATCGAGCGCGCCCGCGGTTCCTCACTCGACGAGGCCGCCCGCGCAGAACTCGCCGAGATGCGCGAACGCAAAGAACGCATGAGCGGCTTCGGGCACCGCATCCACACACAAGACCCGCGCACGCGCCGACTCTTCGACCTGGCTCACGAGGCCGGCGTCGAGGGCGAGCACATCGCCGCCGCCCACGCCGTCGAGCGGGCCTTCGCCGAGATGGGCAAACCCCTGCCGATCAATGTCGATGGCGCCATCGCCGCCGTCTGTGCCGATCTGGGCTTTGATCCCGCCGTCATGAACGGCCTGTTCATGATCGCCCGCACGCCCGGCCTCATCGCCCACGCGATCGAGGAGCAGACCACCCAGCGCCCGATGCGCCGCATCATCCCGGGC
>WGEO01000187.1 GCA_015492715.1 Phycisphaerales bacterium
CGCGTGTTCCTGTGCGCTCCGTACCACCACCACCTGCACCTCCGGGGGTGGACGGAGCAGCAGGTGGTCGTGCGGGCGTGGATCTGCGGGCTTTTGCTGGTGGTCGTGGCGCTGGCGTCGGTGAAGGTGCGGTAGGAGATGGATGCGCTCAGGGCGTGGCGGCGTGCGTGGTCGGCTCGAGGTCGGTGAGCAGGTTGTGGGCGAGGTAGTTGGCGTATCGGCGGATGTCGCGTTCGTCGGCGGGGTCGTTGCGATGGCGAGCGGCGGGGATCTCGGCGATGAGCAGGCAGACGCGGGCCAGGTCGTCGCGATGGTCGCGCAGGATGGCCGGGCGCTGGGGCGTGCCCGCGCAGAGTTCGGGCAGGGTGGCGCTCCGGCTCGACAGGCCCGCGGCTCGGAGCGTGCGGATCAGGTGGGCCATGAGGGCCGGCACGGCGTACTCGTCGTCGTAGGCATCCAGGCGGGCGGCGGTGCGGGCGAGGTTGCCCTCGAGGAAGACCTCGGCGGTCTGGGCGAGGCGCTCCGGGGCCTGGGCCAGGAGCACATCCAGAGGGTGCGGGGCGAGTTCCCAGGCGGGCCAGGCGTTCAGGTCTGCGCGGGCCTGCTCGCTGCGGACGAGGTCGAGGTCTCGGGCGCGCTCGGCGATGCCCGCGAGCAGTTCGATGCGTCGGGCGAGGCGTGTGAGTTCGTCTTCCTGCTCCTCGTCGCGGGGCTTCGACCAGAGTTGGACCCATTGCCCACTCATGGTCGCGTGCTCGGTACGGGCGCGGACTCGCCAGTCGCCCTCGCCCTCGGGAACGCGGGCGTCTTCGAGCGTGCGCAGTTGCTGGGCGCATCGGCGGAGTTCGTCGAGGGCGTCGCTGCGCTGGCGGGCGTCGTCGAGGCGCTGCCCCAGACGGAGGAGGGTGGCGGCCAGCAGCCTGCGATCCTCGCGGACGACGGGCTCGCGGGCGCGTGCGTCGGGGTCGCGGATCGCGTCGCTGAGGTCGGTGAGCATGTCGGCCACTTCGAGCAGACGACGGTGGGCGGCCAGGGGCGCGACGATCGACGGGCTGGACATGGGGTCCGGGTCGTCGAGGATGCGCGGGATGAGTTCGACGAGGCGGTCGGCGCTGCGTGAGAGGTCGGCGACGATGGCCCGCCAGGCGGGGCGTAGCGGGCGGACGAGGGTGTCCTCGGAGGGCAGGGAGCGGGCCGCGTCGACCTGATCCATGACGGTGCGGAGGATCTCCAGCGTGTCGGAGGGTGCGGGCTGGGCGGCGGCGAGATTCTCGATGTGCTCGGCGATGGTTCCGGTCAGCGCCAGGCGGATGTCGCGATCGCGGGTCGCGGAGGCCCAGGCCAGCGGGCGGGCCAGCGCCGCGAGGGCTTCGAGTTCGCTCATGGCGTCGTCGCGCAGTTCGGGGACGAGCAGATCGCGCGCTGCGCGGGCGAAGACCGCACGGGCTTCGGCCCTGGTCTCATCGTCGAGGACCTGGGCGAAGTCGAGGAGATTCGCTGCAGAGCGCAGCACACGGGCCAGCTCGGCGGCGCCGGGGGCATAGACGGTCCATCGTCGTGCGAGGTCCATGAGTTGCGCGAGCGTGGAGCGTGTGTCGTCGTCGATCAGGGAGGCGTCGAGCCAGGCACGCAGCGTCTGCTCGTCGAGGAGATCGCGGGCAACGGGAACCCAGCCCCACTGCTCGGGGATGGGTCGCTGGGTCGCCAGTTCGGCGAACGCGTCGCGCAGGAAGCGATCGCGATCGGCGGGCGTCGTCGGCAGATCGAAGCGGGGAATGTCGATGTCGTTGCGCAGGAGGACGGCGACGGCGGGCGGAGCCGCGTCGAGCTCGGCGTCGAGGCGTTCGCGCCCGCGCGCGATCGTGAGCCCCCACAGGCGGGCGTCGGGGGCATCGGTATCGCGCAGGAGGTCTTGGGCGAGTCGGCGCAGGGCGATCTTTGCTTCGGTCACGGGTCTCTGATCGAGGGCGCGATCGAGGCGCGTGATCTCGTCTTCGAGTTCCTCGATCAGCAGATCGGCGGCGGTGGGCTGATCGAGCGTCGGGGGCCTGGGTGTGTCGAAATCAAGGATCTGGGCGCTCAGCGGCTGGATCAGGAGCGTCAGCACGCCCACCAGCCCCACCCTTCGCCAGCTCGATCGCTTCGCCATAGACACGCTCCAGATCCTCGACCATCTTTGCCGCGCTGAACTCGCGGGTCGCCCTGTCGCGGGCCGCCCCGGCAAGACGCTCGCGCAGGGTCGGATCTGCACGGGCGGTGCGGACGAGGTCGCGCAGTCGCTGGGTGTCGCCCGGCCGATAGAGCAGCCCGGTTTCGCCGTGGATGCAGATCTCGGGTGTGCCGTCGATGTCGGTGGCGATGACGGGCAGACCCGCGAGCATGGCCTGGGTCACGGCGCGCGGCAGGCCCTCGCGATAACTCGGATGGACGAGCAGGTCGGCGGCGCCGAGCAGGGGAGCGATGCGCTCGGGCGCGACCAGCCCCGTCGTGATGACGGATTGCTCGATGCGGAGGTCGCGTGCGCGGGCGAGCAGGCGATCACGCCACCAGCCGTCGCCGATCCAGAGGAGTTTGAGGTGCGGGTCTGTGCGCAGATCCTCGGCGAGGGCGTCGAGGAGGTCGTCGTGCCCCTTGAGTTCGGCCAGACGCGCGACGGTGGCGATGGCGAAGTCGTCGGGCTCGAGGCCCAGGGCCCGGCGTTCGTGGTCGCGGGTGTCGCGGGCGTGCAGGAAGGGCTCGATCTCCATGCCGCTGCGGACGGTGGTGTACTGCTGCGGGCAGCCGATGCGGTGCTCGAGGAACTGTCGCGTCATGGCGTCGGCGACGGCAACGATGCGATCGCATCGGCGGGCGGCGATGCGCTCGGCGAGGACATACAGGGTGTTGGTTCGGCACGGGAGGTATCGATGGAACGGCGGGCCGTGGATCGTGTGGACGACCGCGGGGCGTGTTACCCGTCGCTTTCGAATATGCCATGCGGCGAGGCGTCCGAGGATGCCCGCCTTGGATGAGTGGGTGTGCACGATGTCCGGGTCCAGCTCGTGGATGAGGCGGGTCAGGTGCGCCAGAGCGCGGGCGTCGCGCAGGGGGTGGATCTCGCGGATGAGGTCGGGGACCTCGTGGGTGTGGATGACGCGATCGTCGTCGGTGCGGAAGGCACGCACACGGTCGAGCATGGACCCCTCGGGGCCGTAGATCGGGCCGAAGGCGAGATGGACCTCGTGGCCCATGCGGGCCTGTCCCTCGCAGGACAGGACGGTGTTTTCCTGGCTTCCGCCGAGGATGAGACGGGTGGAGATGTGGCAGATGCGCACGGGCTGAGGATAGGGGATCAGAACTGATTGACGGCGCTGAGCATGGGGAGCATGATGGCCAGGACCATGGACCCGACGAATGCGAAGAGGAAGAGGAGGAGCGCCGGCTCGAGGAAGGCAAGCAGTCGGCTGGAGCGTTTCTCGACCTCGTCGCGCATGTCGTCGGCGAGGGAGTTGAACGCGGCCTCGAGGTCGCCTGCGCGTTCGGCGGCGACGAGGAGGCGCCGGGTCGCCAGGGGCAGCGCGTCGACATCCTCGATGAGATCGCGCAGCACCCCGCCCTGGACGAGGCGTTCGCGCAGACGGGTGAGTTGCTCTCGCAGGCGTTCGTGGCGGACGGCACGCTGCGCGACGGCCAGGGCGTCGGCCAGGGGAACGCCCGAGCGGGTCATCGCGCCCATGACACTGAAGAAACTGGACGCCTCCTGGGCGAGGACGACATCGCGGATGAGCGGGAGCGAGCGCGAGGCACGCCCGAGGGCGGCGCCGATGCGGGCGCGAGAGAGGTAGGCAAGCACGCCCGCCAGTCCGACCACCAGCAGGGCGACGGCCCAGTGCTCGCGCAGGGCGGTGCCGGCACCGACGAGCAGGGCGGTGAACCACGGGATATCGGCGCCGGCCTTTTCCAGCCCGCGGGCGACCATGGGGATGATGCCCACGAGCATGCCGATGCCGACGATGATGCCCAGCGTCAGGACGATGATCGGATAGATCATGACGGTGGTCGCCTTGGAGGCGATGTCGCGTCGTCGTCGGATGGCGGTGGCCAACTGTTCGCCCGCGGGAGCGAGATCGCCCGAGCGCTCTGCCGCGCGATAGACGGCGATGGTGACCTCGTCGAATCCGCCGACCCTGGCGCATGCGTCGGCGAAACTGGATCCCTGGCTGACGAGTTCGGCGAGGCGTTCGATGCGTGGACGGGCCTCGCTTCGGACCGTACGGGCGATGACCTCCAGCGTCTCGACGAGGGGCACGCCCCGCCCCTGCAACTGGCTGAGGAGTTCGTTGAGCTGGATGTGGTCCGCGGGGGTCAGGCGACGCGTGCTTGCGAGGAAGGAGGGGAGCGCCCAAGCTCGCAGCAGCACGAGGCGGTCCTTGCGGAGGTCCGAGGCCAGTGCCCGCTGGCTGTGGGCCTGGCGGATGCCAAGAGAGCGGCCGCCGGCGGCGCTTGCGGCAATGTAGAAGAACGGGGCGGGTTGGGAGGTTCTGCTCACGGGTTGGTGTCTGGGGGTTGGACTCGGTCGGCGTCTACAATCATCGGCTTCGGAGACTTCCCCCGAGCATATTCAGAACGCGTCGCTGCGTGCGGGATTGCGGGCGGTCGGCGTCGTCGGGCACCCAGATGGAGGCGGTGAGGTCCATGCGCGCACTGATCAAGCACCACGCCGGCGAGGGACTCAAGTTCCAGCACGATCATCCCGTGCCGGAGATCGGGCCGCGCGATGTGCTGATCCGCGTGAAGAAGGCGGGGATCTGCGGGACGGACCGTCACATCTGGCAGTGGGATGAGTGGGCGGCGGGTCGGATCCCCGTGGGGATCATCACGGGGCACGAGTTCGTGGGCGTGATCGAGAAGGTGGGCTCGGCGGTCACGCAGTTTCGTCCCGGGCAGCGGGTCAGTGCCGAGGGGCACATCACGAAGGGGACGGATTATCTGAGCCGGACGGGCAACGCCCACATCGCCAGCGACACGAAGATCCTGGGCGTCGATCGCGATGGGGTCTTTGCGGATTTCGTGAGCGTGCCCGAGTCGAATGTCTGGCCCGTGCACGAGGCGATCCCGGACAAGGTCGCCGCGATCTTCGACCCGCTGGGCAACGCGGTGCACACGGTGATGGAGGCGGGCGTCAGCGCCAGGAGCGTGCTGGTCTCGGGCGTCGGGATCATCGGGCTGATGGCTGTGACGGTGGCGCGGGCGGCGGGCGCATCGCGGATCTTCTGCACGGACATCAACCCGCCGCGTCTGGAGTTGGCGCGAAGGCTCGGAGCCGTCGAGGCGTTCGATGTGCGTGAGGGGGACGACTGGATCGCGCAGATCAGGCGGGCGACACGAGGCGAGGGCGTCGATGTGCTGCTGGAGATGTCCGGCTTTCCGCAGGCGATCGATCAGGGATTCCGGGCTCTGCGCAACGGCGGTCGGGCGGCGCTGCTGGGCCTGCCCGCCAAGAGCGTCGAGTTCGACTTCAACGCCAACATCATCTTCAAGGGATGCACCGTGCTCGGGATCAACGGACGCAGGATGTGGGAGACCTGGTACCAGATGGAGGAACTCGTGCTCGGCGGGCGTCTGGAACTGGACGAGATCATCACCCACGAGTTCCCGATCGAGCAGTACGAGGAGGCCTTCCGCACGATGATCTCGGGCGAGGGGATCAAGGTGCTGATGAACTTGGAATAGGCAGAGGCATCACGCGGCCCGAGTTTGCAGCCGGCGGTTCGACAGGGCCTGTCTCGTCAAAGCCCGATCATGTGTCGGGGTGGTTTTTGCTGTGAAATCTTCTACAGTCCGACCCATGGCATCGGCGTATGACAGCGTGTGCCGGGCTCCCAAGCGGCTGGGCAGGATCCGGGTTCGTGTGCGGTACTGCGA
>WGEO01000188.1 GCA_015492715.1 Phycisphaerales bacterium
CCTTGGGGCACACCTTGACGCAGTTCTGGGCGTTGCCGCAGTCGTTGATCCCGCCCGGGCCCATGAGTTCATCCAGGCGGTCTCCCTTGAGTTGCGATCCGGTCTCGTGCATGTTGAAGAGGCGGGCCTGGCTGATGGCGTGGGCGCCGATGAACGAGTCGTCCCAGCGAGCATCGTCCTCCTGCCTCGTATACTGAGGGCACGCCTCGAGGCAGCATCCGCAGCTCATGCACTCGCTGAGTTTGTAGCGGGTCTGCTGGCGGGCCGGCATCTCGCGCGGCCCCGGGCCGCGGTCGTAGAGCCCGTCGATGGGCACCCAGGCGCAGACGCGTTTGAGCGCATGGAAAACGCGGGCGCGGTCCACCCAGAGGTCCCGGATGACCGGGAACTTGCTCATGGGCTCGAGTGTGATCTCGTCGCCCTCGTTGGGCGCGTAGGCATCGATCAGGCATGAGCAGCTCTGGCGAACGCGCCCATTGATGACCATCGTGCACGCGCCGCAGACCTCCTCCAGGCAACCGGCATCGTACGCAACGGGGGTCGTCTCCCTGCCGTCGATCGTCACGGGATGCTCGGCGATGTATTGCAGACAACTGATGATGTTGGCGCCCGGCTCGACAGGAACCTCGAAGATCTCCCAGCGTGCGGGGGCGTTGTGCGCGTCCTGTCGGCGGATCTTCAGGCGGATGCGCCGGGTCCCGGGCTTCGGCTTGGCTGCGTGGTCGAGTTTCTGCACTACGGCCATGGTTCTCCTCACTCAGATCAGGACGCACCGACGGGCTCGGACTTGGCTGCGGGCGACTTCTTCTCGCCGTAGGTCCGTGGGCGAGGCTTCACCAGGCGGGTATCGACCTCGCGCCAGGAGATCTCGACCTGGTCGTCAGCCTGCGGGTCGAACGAGGCGATGGTGGTCTTGAGGAATCGCTCGTCGTCGCGTTCGGGGAAGTCGGTCCGGTAATGCGAGCCCCGGCTCTCCTCACGCAGGATGCCACCCTTGACGATCACCTTGGCCAGCAGGACCATGTCGCAGAGGCTGCGGGCGTAACTGAGCGTGCGGTTGGACCAGGCGGCGTCGTCGCTCAGTCGCATCTTCTCGCAGCGATCGCTCAGCTCATGGAGTTTCCGCATGGCCTGTTCCAGGCGCGGCCCCGTCTTGACGACCGTGCTCGCCGCCGTCATCTCCTCGCCGAGCTCGCGCCCGATCGTGTAGGGATTGGCCGAGGCGTCGATATCGCCCGGCGCGGCATCACGGATCAACGCATCGGCGCGGGCCTCCTCGCGAGCGACCGCCGCGTCGAAGAGCGACTGCTCGAAGTCCGAGGCCGCACGAGCGAGGTTGTTCACGGCATTGGCGACGCTCATGCCGTTGTACAGCCCGTCGAAGATGCAGCTCAGGAGGGCGTTGGCTCCCAGTCGCGTGGCACCGTGGTAGGCGAAGTTGACCTCACCGAACGCGTAGAGGCCGCTGATGTTTGTCATCATGTTGTTGGGCGCGCCGTATTCCATGCCCCGCCCGATCTTGGTGTCCACGGGTGGCGTGTCTCCCGGCTTGTGCTCGCCGTGCGGCGACGGTGGGTCGTAACTGCCCTTCGTGTACTGCGTCCAGAGGCCGCCCATCGAGTAGTGGACGGCGGGGAAGATCTTCATGGGGACCTTGCGCGGATCGTCGCCGACGAACTTCTCGTAGATCTCGAGGATCCCGCCGAGCTTGCGGGTGAGATAGTCGGGGTCCATGTGCGTCAGATCGAGGTAGACCTGATTCTGTCCGTCGATGCCCATGCCGAGATCGACGCAGACATGGAAGATCTCTCTCGTGGCGATGTCGCGGGGCACGAGATTGCCGTACTTCGGGTACTTCTCCTCGAGGAAGTACCAGCGTTCTTCCTCGGGAATCTGATCGGGTGGCCTCGTATCGCCCTTCTTGCGAGGGACCCAGACGCGTCCTCCCTCGCCGCGGGCGCTCTCGCTCATGAGTCGGCACTTGTCGGCCCCTGGGATGGCCGTCGGATGCACCTGAATCATCTCGCCGTTGGCGTACCAGGCGCCGGCCTGGAAGCATCGGCTGGCCGCACCGCCGGTGCAGATGACGCTGTTGGTGCTCTTGCCGAAGATGAGTCCGCAGCCGCCGGTCGCCATGACGACCGCATCGGCGCGGAAGGCACGGGTCTGCATGGTCCGCATGTCCTGGGCGACGATACCCACGCACCGTCGTGCATCGCCGATCTGATTCGCGAACGCCGGGTCGTCCTCGTCGGTGATGACGGGCGCGAGGAACTCCCAGAACTCGTACATGCAGATGCGTCCCTCGGTCGCCCAGCGCCTGGTCTGCTCGTCGAGGGCATAGAGCAGTTGCTGACCCGTGGTTGCGCCGGCGAAGTGGGTGCGTTTAAAGAGGCTGCCGCCAAAGAGTCGCAGATCGCGGAACCCCTCGCTCGTCCTGTTGAACGGAACGCCCATGCGATCGAGGAGGTCGATGACGCGAGGAGCAAAGTTCGTCATCTCGAGCACCGGCGCCTGGTCGGCGAGAAAGTCGCCGCCGAGGAGCGTCTCGTCGAAGTGCTGGTACTCGCTGTAGCCCTGCTGGCGGGCGATGTCGTTGCAGGCGTTGATCCCGCCTTGGGCGCACACCGAATGCGATCGTTTGACAGGGCACATGCTGAACAGGTCCACGCCCACGCCGGCCTCTGCGATGCGGATGGCGGCGGCCAGACCAGCGAGTCCCCCACCGACGACGATGACCCTGCGCTCACTCATCGCTGATCTCCGCACTCGGCGCGTCGAGTTGCGCCGTCTGATCCACATGTCCGCCCATCTGCAGCTCGATCTCTCGGGCGCGATCGGGGTCGGTCAGCAAGAAGCCCCCCACGGCTGCCCACGCCATGAGCATCAGGAGCGCGCCGACCGCCGTGCAGACCCGTCCCCAGCGACGCTGGGCAGGGATCGAGACCGTCAGGCCCCAAGTGATCGCGATCGTCCAGAGCCCGTTGGCGAAGTGATAGACGGCGCTGGAAACGCCCACGAAGTAGAACAGGCTGACGAGGAGGCCCCAGAGCGTAATGGACTCGGCAGAGCCCCTCAGCGCCAGTGCGAGCGTGCTGGCGGCGAACTCATGCGACCACTCGACCCCGCCGGGCACCAGGAAGCTCCAGCCCCAGCGAAGCGTGGCGACATGGTAGAAGATGAAGACCAGGGCGACATATCCCGTGATCCGCTGGAGGGTGTATCGCCAGTTGTCCTGGAACGGATATCTCTGGACATTCGGATGCCCGCTCCGGGCATAGTACACGCCCAGAATCGCGTGAAAGGCTATGGAGAGCCACAGGGCGATCTCGACCAGCAGGAGTCCCGGAAGATTGTTGATCCACGAGACTTCGTGCTGGAAGGTTGCCACGCCGCGCTCGGCGAGCGTCTGCGCGTGCTCGGCTCTGGCGTTTGCAGCCCCCCACAGCACGCTGGAGTTGGTCGTCAGGTGGAAGATCAGAAAGATGCCGATCGGGACGAGTCCCGTCAGCGAATGGAGGCGTCGTAGCAGGAAGTGCCTCGATGCTGCCCCGTCTGCGGTTGTCACGGCGTCGTCTCCGTGCTGGTGCGAGCGATCCGTCCCTGATCGCCTGATCGGTCCGAACCGCCCGTGAGGTTCACTCGGGCTTCTGGGTCGGATCGATCACTGGTGAATCCGTCGACCCACCCTGCGGCTTGATCTTGCCCTCCTCGACCGCCTTGGCGATCGCCTTGTTGACCTCGACGAACTGGAATCGCAGTTCGCGGAGGATGGAGGTCAGCGCGTTGGACTCCTCGTCCGTCAGGTTGCCCCTGGTCTTTTCTTCGAGCACGCCGAGCATGTCGATGCTCATCTTGGCCATCTCGGGAGCGACGATCGCCCGCCCTGTTTCGGGGTCAGGAATCGCCCCGAGGTACAACAGAGCCTGCGAGGCGAGAGACTGGACCAGATCGAGAAACTCAATCGGACGATTCGGATCTCCGGGTTTTGCCCCATGCCCCGCGGGGGCGGCCTTCTCCGCCTGCTCGGCGAGGCGTTCCTTTTCCTTCTGGGCCTGCTGCTTCCAGTCGGAGTCGATGATAATCTCTGGCTTGTCCGTGGGGTTGTCGCTCATGGGCTTCCTTTTGATGGGCGGGTCGGGCGGATTGTAGGGGCGCTGCCGGCCGATCCCCCACTCCTGAGCCTGTCGGAACATGGAGAGCGATTGGAATGGGAGCCAAGAATCGGCGACGAGCCTGGATCGTGCTGCTCGGGTGTCTGGTTGTCGGCGGTTGCTCGGGTGCTGGTGAGACCGGGCAGACCGTGCGTGAGATCGAGCCCGGGGCATTCCGGCAGGAGGTCGCCGAGACCGCACCGTCGCCAGCCCGCAACGAGCAGGTATCTGCCGATGACGGATCCGTCGGCAATCGGGATGCGCCCGGTGAGGCTCGCCGGTCGATTCTTGACAAGGCATCCCCGACTCCCATCGTGATCGCTCGGGATGAGGGTGCATCCGCAGGCGGTGAACGGCGTTCCCAGATGGTGCAGCCGGGCACACGCGTCCTGGTGGATGCCAAGGTCGGAGATATCAACGGGCGGGCCATCTATGCCGATGAGTTTCTCCGCCCGCTGGCTGCGAGGCTGCGTGCCCAGAAGGAAGTGCTGACCCCCGGCGCGTGGCTGAACGATCTGGAGCAGGAGGTCCGGAGAGCCATCGGCGACCTCGTGCAGGAGGAACTCCTGCGTGCCGAGGCACTGGCCACCCTGCCCAGTGAGCAGCGGAGTTTCGGCCTCAACAGTTTCCTGACGCGGATGCGTCAGACGCTCGAGAGCCGGAACTATGGCTCCCGCGAGCGAGCCGAACGGTCCATCGTCGAGGAGTTCGGCGAGGGGATGTCGCTGGACGAGTTCCTTCGCAGACAGCAGGACCGTGAACTGGTGCGTCTGATTCTGCAGAGCCGGGTCAAGAACCGTGTGCACATCTCGTGGCGGGAGATCGAGCAGGAGTATGCGCGTTCGCAGGAGATCTTCAATCCCAAGCCGCGCGCGTACTTCCGGTGGATCCGCGTGCCCGCCGACGATGCCGCGACCATCGCGAGCATCCAGCAGCGGCTGGACGCGGGCGAGCCGTTCGAACAGGTGGCGACCATCGAGGCGAACCGTTTCAATCCCGAAGAGGGAGGCCTTCTCCCGGCGTTCACGATCGAGACGGATCTGAACGACCTCGAGGTGTTCCGGTTCGAGAACCTCAATCGGGCCGCCGTGTCGCTGAAGGAAGGCCGGTGGGCCGGCCCGATCGAAGTGCAGATCGGATCGACGCCGTATGCGAACTGGATCTACCTCGACCGGATCGAGGAGGTCCATGTCCCGCTGTACGACGCCCAGCTGGCAATCGCGCAGACGCGTGAGCAGGAGGAGACACAGAAGGAGCTGGAACGCTATATCTCACGACTGATCGAGCGGGCGAGTTTTACGGACATGGATCAGATGGCCGACCGGCTGATCCGGATCGCCATCCAGCGGTACTACCCCGAGGTCATGCCCCTCTACGAGCAGCGAGTGCGTGCTCGCGCCGGGGGCTGAGAAGATGCGCTGGATCCGGCGACTGGGTGGGCGCCGGCTTCGTCGCGGACGCCATCATGAGGTAGGTGGCCGGGGCGAGGCGATCGCGGAGCGATACCTGCGCAGGCAGGGATGGCGCACCCTGGCACGGAATGCGAGGACCCCGCTGGGCGAGGTCGATCTCGTGTGCGAGACGCCCGACGGTGCGATCGTGGCCGTTGAGGTCAAAGCACGGATCACGGAAGATCCCGATCCGCTCGTTCCTGCTCGTGTCTTTCGAGATGGACAACGCCGACGACTGCAACGCGCGTTGGAACACATGGCCCGCGTCAATGGCTGGAGCCGGCGTCCACGCCGGATCGACCTCGTGATCATCGAGATACGAAACTCAGGGCCCGTGATCCGCCACTTCCCCGACGCCGGACGAAGTGCCTGAGTCCGGCTGCCAGGTCCGCGGGGTATACAGCGACGCACGCAGCGATCGCTCCAGACGGATCTCCTCGGCGAGGACGGGATCGGGACGCAGGGGAAGCACGAGTGAGAAGGTCGAGCCCTCTCCCAGCGTGGATTCGACGGTGATCTCGCCCTGGAGCAGCGAGGTCAACTCCCGGCAGATGGCAAGTCCCAGCCCCGTTCCCTGGTGGCGGCGTGTCGGTCCCGCATCCACCTGATGGAACTTCTCGAAGATCCGATCGATCTGATCTTCCGGGATGCCCGGCCCGGTGTCACGGACGCTGAATCGGATCCGCTCGGGCTGGCTGGAGGACTCGCCGAGCATCCGCGACGCCCGCAGGATGACCGTCGCCTGCCCGCCGTCGGGGGGCGGTTCGGCAAACTTGACCGCATTGGCGAGCAGGTTGAACAGGATCTGATGCAGTTTCTTCGGATCGGTCCAGAGTGCGGGCAGGTCTCGTTCGAGGTCGAGCACGAGGCGGACACCGCGATCGTCGGCAATGGGTTGGAGCAGTGCGATCAGCCCCCGGCAGGTCTCCTCGATCTGGACGCTCTCGATGCGAACCTCGACGCGCCCGGCCTCGATCTTGGCCATCTCCAGCAGGCTCTCGATCAGTTGAAGGAGATCCCGTGCAGCGCTCACGATCGTCTTCTGGTATCGAGCCCGCTTGTCGATCTCGGGATTGGGAGGACCTTCACTGCGCTCGCGTTCGGCGATCTCCAGCAGCAACTCCGCAAAGCCGATGATCGCGTTCAGGGGCGTTCGCAGTTCATGGCTGACATTGGCGAGGAACTCGGCCTTGACGCGATTGGACTCGAAGAGAGCCGAGTTGGCTTCGCTCAACTCGTGGAGTTTCAGATCCAGGGCTCGATTGATGGACTTCTGATGTTCCTGGGCGGCCTCGAGGACACTGAGCATCTGGTTGAAGGTACGGGCCAGTTCCTCGAAATCGTCTCCCGTTCGGATGCTGGATCGGATGGACAGGTCGCCCTGGCGCACACCCTCTGCCGTCTCGCGCAGTGCCTTGACGGGCGAGAGCACCAGCCGGTGCGTCACGAAGTAGAACAGCGCGAGCGCCAGGACGAAAACGATCAGCCCCGCGCTGAGCAGATAGACGGTATTGACGATGAGCAGCACGGCGGTGTCGTCACCCTGACGCTCGAAGACCAGCACGCGATCCGGGCGCTGAGCCTCGTCGAACAGCACCCGCCCGTAGCGATACCGGCGTGTCGCTCCCTCCCAGCGGGAATCCAGAGCGTCCGGAGCCTCAGGGGTCGCATCGCTCAGCAGTGTCCGGATAAAGCGATCCTCGAGACGGGCACGATCGAGTTCCTGCCCAGATAAGTCGGCGACACGGACGCCGGCGTACTCAATGGTTCCCTGATCGTCCGCGCTCGGGCTCTGTCCCTGCTCGCGGGCCTGGGCGTCCAGTCGCAGCCAGACATCGACGAGGCGCCGGGCGATCTCCGCCTGCCGCTCACGCACCAGATCGCCCATCCTCAGCCAGGGCGGGACGAGAGCCAGCAGGAGCACGACGGCGATCGCCCCGCCGAACAACAGCAGGCACTTGTTGGCGAGCGAGATCGAGCGGAGCCGCAAGAAGCGCATCACAGGGAGTTTATACGATGCCGGCGACCTTCTGATCGCGGGCACGGTCGCATAGACTAGAGGCCATGACGACCCGCAGGATCTATCTCGAGACCTTCGGCTGCCAGATGAACGAACTCGACTCCGAGCTCGTCGCCGGCCAGTTGTCGCGTCTCGGATACGAACTGACGCCCCGCGCCGAGGATGCTCATGTGGTGCTCTACAACACATGCTCGGTGCGTGAGCAGGCCGAGCAGAAGGTCTGGAGCCGCCTCGGCGAACTGGCGGCACGCAAGCGCCGCCAGCCCTCGCTCGTCGTCGGCGTGCTCGGATGCATGGCGGAGCGCGACGGCGAGGATCTCATCCGCCGCATGCCTGTCGTCGATGTGCTGTGCGGCCCGGGAGAACTGGACAAACTGCCGGCCCTGCTCGACAATGCGCTCCGCACGCGTGAAAGCCTCTCGGGCGGCGCGTCGGCCCGCCAGATCGCCCTGCAGGGGAACACCTCGCGGCGCAGCGCCACGCTCAGTGCCGCCAGCGACGATCTGGAGTTACTGGACCTGTCCAGATCGATCAGCGCGACCCCGCCCGGGGCCGGCGCCTATGTCCGGATCACCCGCGGCTGCAACAAGTTCTGTACCTACTGCGTCGTGCCGTTCACGCGCGGCGCAGAGGTGCACCGACCGCCGGGGCACATCATCGACGAGTGTCGCCGCCTGGTCGACGCCGGCGTCCGCGAGATCACGCTGCTGGGGCAGACGGTCAATCACTACCGATTCGAGCACGACGCCGAGCAGATCGTCAACGGCATTGTCCAGCCCCAGAAGGGACGCACATACAAGGGCAGCCACAACCGCGATGCCTTCGCGGGCGAGCGGGTCACCACATTCGCCGACCTGCTGTACCAGATCCACGAGCAGGTGCCGGACCTTCCCCGCCTGCGTTTCGTGACCAGTTATCCGCGCGACTTCGGGGACGATGTCCTCCAGGTCATACGCGACTGTCCGCGGATCTGCCGATACCTGCATGTGCCCGCGCAGTCCGGCAGCGACCGGGTGCTCCGGCGGATGAATCGCGGCTATACCTGCGCCGAGTATCTCGAGTTCCTGGACCGTGCGCGGGGCTTCCTCGACCAGCCCGAGGTCGGGCGGCCCCTGATGCTCAGCGGCGATATCATCGTGGGGTTCCCCGGCGAGACGGACGAGGACTTCGAGCAGACCATCGACCTGGTTCGCCGAGCGCGCTACAAGAACTGCTTCATCTTCAAGTACTCGCCGCGCCCGGGCACGGTCGCATACGACCGGATTCCCGACGATGTGCCGGACGAGGTCAAACGCCGACGGAACAACGACCTGCTGGCGATCCAGGAGGAGATATCCGACGCGATCAGCCGCGAGCAGATCGGAAGGACCTTCGATGTTCTTGTCGAGGGCCTGAGCAAGCGGTCGCTGAAGCACGCGGGACTGACCAAGGGCGAGATCCGTCGAAAAAACGCCGTAGCCCTGACGATCAGTGCCAGGACGCGAGAGACGACGGTGGCCTCGGCACATCGTCCGCAGCTGTCCGGACGGACGGACGGCGACCTCATCGTGTTCTTCGATACACCCGAAGGCCAGAACCCGGATGATCTCATTGGGCAGATCGTCTCCGTTCGAATCTCACACGCGGATCGCTTGAGCCTCTTCGGCGAGGCACTCTGAACACGACGCGTGCCCCATGCTCTGTCCGTGTCGAGGCAAGCCCGCCCCCCATCGCATGCCCACTCGGCTGCTCCGCTGAGATTCTCCGGCTCTGCTCATTGCCGGGTCTCGCCATGTCGCGCCTATCATCGCCTCGCTGCGGGCGTAGCTCAGTTGGTCTGTC
>WGEO01000189.1 GCA_015492715.1 Phycisphaerales bacterium
AGGCTGGCGGGGATCGCGGCGAGCAGCCGCCGACCTCCGGCGGGTGCGGGGACGAGGTCCGCCTGCGGGAGCAGATCGACGATGCGGGAGAGGAGTTCTGCTCGAAGCGCGGGCCAGTCGACCCAGAAGCCCTGCACGATGCTCGTACCGCTCGCATGAACCGTCCGCTCGAAGACCAGCTCGGGGGCCTCGGACGAGGCGCTGCCCACCCATCGCGGCGCAAAGAGGGTCTGTGTCACCCGCAACTGAAGACCGTCGGCGCGTGTTGGGTTTCGATCGGCAACGGAACGCCGAGCAGACACGACGCCCTCACCTTCGCCGAACGCCTCCCTGGGCGAAGGCTCGGCGACGCTCACGGCGTCTTCGAAGACCTTGCGACGCGCGTCGAAGTCCTCCATGCCGGCGACCATGGCGTGCTCGACCTCCGGCGGGGCGTTCCATTGTCGGCCGTCCGCGGCCTTGTCGGTGTCGCTCGTGAGCATCTGCTCGAGCTCGAGCAGACGCAGGCGAGCGCGCGTGATCGCCTGCTGTGTCGTCAGACCCTCTCGGATCGCAAGTTCGGCGAATGTGCCCTCGGGAACCTGCGGCGAGGAGATGGACCCATCGGGGTGAACCTCGTAGTGCAGGCGGATGAGGCGCGGCGGGGCGATCAGGAGCGGGGAGGCGCGCATTGAGCCATCAGGATCGATCTCAGCACCATGATCGTCCGGATCGCGCGCGGGGTCGAAGAACGCGCGATAGTGCTGTGGCGGACGGGCGGCCTCGGCGGCGACGATCGGGGCGATCGCAGAGTCCATACGCCAGAGCGCAAGACGCACCCGCTCGTTGAGCTGTGCTCGCGTGCGCGCCTCGTGCTCCAGACGCTCCAGACGGATCGTCTGGATGCTCACCCACGCCAGCACATCGAGCACCAGCAGCACGCACAGCGCAAAGACGATCCATGTCAGGCGGCGCGACCCCTTCACGACTCGCCCTCGGCATCGATCATGTACCCCCGACCCCGGATCGTCCGGATGACCGCAGGGTCGTTCGGATCGTCACGAAGGTGCTCCCGGAGGCGTGCGATGGTCATGTCGACCGTGCGCGAGCGCACGCCGCGCGGGTCGATGCCCCAGATGCGCTGGAGCAGTTCGTCACGCGACACGGGCCTGCCGGCACAGCTCGCGAGATAATGCAGGACCTCGGCCTCGCGCTCGCTGAGCATGCAGCGGGTCCCGTCGGCGTGTGTGATCTGGCGGCGCTCGAGGTCGATCGTGCGCTGGGCGATGGTCAGCGATGAACGAGCGACGGGTCGCTCGGCACTGCGCCGGAGCACCGCCTCGACGCGGGCCAGCAGTTCGTCGGCCCCGAACGGTTTGACCACATAGTCGTCGGCTCCCAGACGCAGCCCCCGCACGCGATCGGGGCCCTCACCAAGGGCCGAGAGAATGATCACGGGCAGGCTGGGGCGCGCCCGACGGAGGGCCTCGAGCATCTCCAGCCCGTTCATCTCGGGCATGAGGATGTCCAGGAGCACCAGATCGATGCCGCCGGCACAGGCGATATCGAGCCCGCTGGTGCCCGTGCCCGCCTCGCGGACGGCGTAGCCACCCATCTGGAGCACATCACGCACGCCGAGACGGATCGCCTTGTCATCCTCGACGATCAGGATGGTGGCGCGAGCCATGGGCGGCCTCCTGCTGGAGGATACTTCGGCTGATCGGGCCGGTGGGTGCGGCGTGCATGCCCTGCCGACGGTGGGACGCTCGATACGGTCCGGGGTTCGTCACAAGTCTGTCACACGCCGGCGCACGCACGGTTATGGAGCGGCCCGACCCGGTGTCAGGCCCCGGGGCAGAGCGATGCTGATGAGTCCCGACAGCGCGAGCACCCCCGCGGTCGCATCGAACGCGGACACCAGCCCGGCCCGATCGGTGATCGCCTGGGCGAAGTCCGGCCCCCATGCACCGGCGGCCCACGATCCGCCCAGCATCAGCCCGGACACCAGACTCGTGCGGTGCGGCATGATGCGCTGGGCCAGCGAGACGCCCATGGGAATAAGCCCGGCGAAGGCCACACCCATCAGCACGCATGCGGGAAGCGCGAGGGCCATGAGCGGAAGATGTTCGATCCGGTCGAGACGCGCGAAGGCAACAAGGCTGAGGCTCGACACGATCGGAAAGAGGATCAGAAAGGCACGCTCATACCGCGGGCGAATGGTCGAACCGATGGTAAATCCGCCCATGGCCATGCCCACGATGAGCGCGGCGACGAGCGGCCCGGAGAGCAGCGAGGCCCGCTCCCGGAGGGCCTCGTTCAGGGCGGGCTCGCCCGCACGCAGCAGCACGACCCGCTCGGCCCAGCGAATCACGAGCACGCTGACGGCGGCATGCACCGCCGATCGCAGCGAGGCACCGGCATACAGCAGCCAGATCGCCCGCCAGCGCGCACGGCGTTCCTGTGGTGGCAAGCCCGCGTGCTGCCTGTGCGCATCGTGGGCGCGATGGGCGACGGGCTGGATCGCCCCGGCAAGCAGCGCACAGCATGCCAGCGCCGGGATGACGAGATAGACCAGCGACTCGATGCCCGCGGCTTCGACGAACGGTGGCGCCACGAAACTCCCCGCCGCTCCACCTGCCATCCCAGAAACGAAGAAACTGGAAACCGCGAGGCTTCGCCTGCTGTTGCCGAGCTGCCCCACGCACGCCACGGCGACGGGGTGAAACGCGCCGATCCCGAAGCACCCGACGGCATAGATCGCCAGCAGTTGCGAGTAGTTCTCGGTATAGCCGATGACGCCGATACAGATCACGGCCAGGGCCATCCCGAGCACACCCGGCGTCCGCGTGTTGTAGCGGTCGGCAACCCAGGCCGTGACGGGCTGGGCAAGGCCCGCCACCAGCGGCTGGACCGCCACGAGCGTGGCCCCCTGCGAGGGTGTCAGATCCAGCCGCCCCTCCAGCACGCTGAGGAGCGGCAGGACCATGAAACTGAAGAAGTCCACGACGAAGTGGCAGGCGACCGCAACCGCGAGGCGGGCGCGGGCAAGGCTGATCCCGGTGTCGGACACGCCGGCGTGGGACATGCGTCAGTTGTATGCCCGTCGGCGTGCCCGTACGCTCACGCGGCGCAGCTGGCCCCGGATTCGTCCTCCCCCTCCGCGTTCTGATCGCCCTGCATGCACCGAAGGCTCCAGGTCAGCAGGTCGCGCATGGTGACGATCCCCATGCAGCGCATCCGCGCATCGACCACGGGCAGACACGAGACACGATCATCGAGCATCTTGATCGCGGCGTCCAGAAGGGGCGTGTCCGGGCCGACGGAGATCAGTTTGCGCGTCATGATCTGGTGCACACGCCGACGCTCCAGGAACAGATCCTGCGGGCGCTCGTTCATCTTGCCCACGAACGGGCTGAGATTGCGCAGCAGGTCGCGATCCGAGACGACGCCTACGACCTGCCCGTTCTCCTCGACGATCAGATGATGAAAGCCGTGGGTCTCGAAGATCTCGCGGACCGTGGCAACGGTGTCGTCCATCGAGACCGTCACCACACTGCGGGTCATCACCTGTTCGACGCGCATGGCATGTCCTCCCGGAAGTGCTATCGGCCCGATCGATGCGGGAATACACTCGCACACCATGGACGATCGTCCGAGAAAACAGGCTCTCGGCACGCTCTTTGCCCCCTGGCGCCTGGCGTACCTCGAGGACACCCGGGACACCTCGAGCGGCTCCTTCCTGCGCGACTACTGGGAACACCCGCAGCGCGACGGGGAGAACTTCGTGCTCGTCCGCACGGATCAGGGCATGATCCTGCTGAATCGATACCCCTATGCCAACGGGCATCTGCTGGTCGCCCTGGGCGAGGCCCGTGCACGCCTGATGGAGTACGACGCCCCGCAGCGCAGGGCTTTATGGGACCTCGTCGATCGCGCCGCAGACCTCATCGAGCGCGCCCTGGCACCACAGGGGATCAACATCGGGATCAACCAGGGATCGGCGGCAGGGGCGGGCGTGCCGGGCCACCTGCATGTGCACCTGGTCCCCCGTTGGGGGGGGGACACGAACTTCATGACCACCATCGGGCAGGTCCGGGTGATCCCGGCCTCGCTGGATGCGATGGCCCGTCGGTATCGCGCCGTGATCGAAGCGGACGGGGAATGACCGCCCGGGACGGTTCCGCCGGGTTCTTCCTCTCCGGGCAAAGTACGCGCCTGATCGGACCGATGAGAGCCCCACACCTCGTCACGGAGCAGACCATGATCAGTCCAGACGATCGTCGCCAGACGGCAGAGAAGGCCATCGCGGAGATCGCGCACATCGCGACCCTCCCCGAGATCACGATGAAGATCATCGAACTGGTCGAGGACCCGGCGTCCACCGCCCAGGACCTGCACGAGGTGATCAGCCAGGACCCGGCCCTGTCCAGCCGGATCCTCAAGGTCGTCAACTCGTCGTTCTACGGGCTGCCCGGGCAGATCGCCTCCATCAATCGCGCGATCGTCATGCTGGGGCTGAACGCCGTGAAGAACATCGCGATCGCCGCGAGTCTGGTGAAACTGTTCCGTGGCGGTGAACTGACGCCGAACTTCAGCGCCAAGGCCCTGTGGGATCAGGCGACCGCCGTCGGCGCCGTGAGCAAGATGATCTCCGACAAACTCAAACTCGGCCTGAACGACGAGGCGTATCTCGCGGGCCTGATGCACAACATCGGGATCGTCGTCGAGATGCAGTACGACCGTTCGATGCTGATCGATGTCATCCGCCAGACGGGCGTCGATGCCAGGGGCGTGCCCGCCAACGACATGCTCCAGGTCGAGGCGTCGGTGTTCGGCGCCGACCATCAGGACTTCGGCGAGGCCCTCTGCCGCAGGTGGAAGTTCCCCAAGCCCTTCCACCATGTGACGGGATATCACCATCGCCCGCTGGAACTGCCCTCCGAGAGCCGCACCCTGACCTGCGTCGTGTATGTCGCGACGCGCATCGTCGGACGCGCCGAGGGCGGGATTCGCCCCGATCTCGTGGGTTTGGACTTTGATCGGGATGTGCTGGACGCGCTGTCGATCGATCAGGCGACCGTGGACGGGCTTCAGGAGCAGTACGAGGCGCTGTCGAAAAGTCAAGAAGACATGGCGGCGTAAGCCGATAGCCCCCAGCACCACGGGATAGAGGTGTTCGTTGATGCCGGTTCTCTGACGAGACGAAGCAGAAACCAGAGCTCTCTCTTTCTCCCTCCGGGCGGCCGCATCACACCGATGTGGCCGCCTTTTCATACGCCCCGTCAGCCCAGCAGATCCCGCCAGCGAGCCATCCGGTCGTGCTGGGTCAGGTCGTAGGCCAGCGGCGTGACGGTGATCTCCCGTCGCATCAGGCGATCGACATCCGAGCCGGGCTCCGTGCTGTGAAAGTCCAGCCCATGCCCGCTGGCCCAGTAGTACACATCGCCCGCCGGGCTCACACGACGCTCATAACTGTCCACCAGCCCGTGGGTATTCATGGGGCACACCACGATGGGGGGCATGTCCGTCCGGCTCCCGTCGGTCCGCGGGATGTTGACATTCAGGCAGTCGTGCTTCGCGGGCGCCCCACGCCGCAGGATGTGATCGATCGTCCGACGCGCAAACAGCGCCGCCAGATCGAAGTCCGGCGGGGTGGCCCCGATGTGCAGGCTGACCGCGATGCTCGGGACCCCGAGGAACGCGGCCTCGAGAGCCGCGGCGACCGTCCCGGAATAGATCACATTGATCCCGCAGTTGGCGCCCGCGTTCATGCCCGAGATGACGAGGTCCGGGCGGGGATGCTCGGGGAAGTGCTCGCGCCAGATCTGGCTCACGGCCAGCTTGACACAGTCGGCGGGCCTGCCGTCGACCGCGACACCCTCGGTCTGATCGTCCAGATGCACCACCCGGCACATGAGCGGCTCGGAGAAGGTCACGCCGTGGCTCGTCGCGCTCTGCACGGTCTCCGGTGCGACGATGAGGATCTGGGTCTCCCGCGCCAGGGGAGATGCCGGGTCCTCGCGCGCGTCCATGAGCGCCCGATAGAGTGCCAGGATGCCCGGGGCCCGGATGCCGTCGTCGTTGGTCAGCAGGATGCGCATCAGGCCACAGCGTAGGGTGGGGCTATTGTTCGGGCTCGGGAGCAATCGGAGGGCGTCATGGCGATGCTGGAGAACATCCTCGCGGGGATCGGATGGACACCCCTGGTGCGCTTGAACCGGGTGGTCGAGCCCGACAGCGCCGAGGTGCTCGTCAAGTGCGAGTATCTGAACCCCGGCGGATCGATCAAGGACCGGATGGCCCTGTACATCATCGAGAAGGCCGAGAAAGAGGGCAAGCTCCGCCCGGGCGGCACCATCGTCGAGAACACCAGCGGCAACACGGGCATGGGCGTCGCCCTGGTCGCCGCCGTCAAGGGCTACAAGGCCGTCTTCACGATCCCCGACAAGATGAGCATGGAGAAGATCAACATGCTCAAGGCCTTCGGGGCCGAGGTCATCATCACCCCGACCGATGTCCCCGGCGACTCGCCCGACCACTATGTGCAGGTCGCCAAGCGCATCGCACGCGAGACGCCGGGAAGTTTCTATCTCAACCAGTACCACAACGAGGCGAACATCGACGCGCACGAGGCGACGACAGGCCCGGAGATCTGGGAGCAGACCCAGGGGCGAATGGACGCGTTCGTCGCGGGTGTCGGCACGGGCGGGACGATCTCCGGGGTGGCGCGATTCCTCAAGAAGCAGGAGAATCCGCCGAGAATCGTCGGCGTCGACCCGCTGGGCAGCGTCCACTACCACTACTTCTACACGGGAACCCTCCCCACGGCGTATGTCTACAAGGTCGAGGGTATCGGCGACGACATCAAGTGCCAGGCGTTCGACACGACCGTCGTCGACGAGATGCGACAGGTCGACGATCGCGAGTCCTTCCTCATGGCCCGCAGGCTCGTGCGCGAGGAAGGCCTCTTCGTCGGCGGATCCAGCGGCTCGAATGTCCACATCGCCGTCCAGGTCGCCCGAGAGCTGGGGCCGGGCAAGCGCGTCGTGACCGTGCTCCCGGACTCCGGCAGCCGATACATCTCCAAGTTCCTCTCCGACAGCTGGATGAAGGACCACGGATTCCTCGAGCCGGACCGCCACCTCGGACGCGTCGAGGATGTGATCGCGGGCAAGGACGGCGAGGTCATCACGGCCCAGCCGTCGGCGACGGTCGGCGAGCTCATCGCCCTCATGCGCGATCACGGCGTCAGCCAGATCCCCATCGTCGATGAACGCGGCGCCCCGCAGGGCATCGTGCACGAGATCGATGTGCTGCGCGCCATGGAGCGAGGCCAGATCCACGCACAGACGCCGGCAGGAGAGGTCATGCACGACATCGGCGGGCTCGTCTACCCCAAGGCCCGCGTCGAGGAACTCTTCGGCATCTTCGAGAAGGACCAGGTCGCCATCGTCGTCGATGCGTCCAGGGTCGTCGCCGTCATCAGCCACATCGACCTGATCGAGTACCTCAGCAGGAAGAACGGAGAGCGGGCATGAGCGAGGCGGGATTCGGGACGCGGGCGATCCACGCGGGGCAGCACCCCGACCCCACGACCGGCGCCATCATGACGCCCATCTACCAGACCGCGACCTACGCCCAGGAATCGCCCGGCGTGTTCAAGGAGGACTACGACTACTCCCGGGCCGCCAACCCCACACGCAAGGCCCTCGAACAGAATCTCGCGAGCCTGGAAGGCGCACGCCACGGGCTCTGCTTTGCCAGCGGCGTCAGCGCCGAGGCCGCATGCCTGCACCTGCTCGAATCGGGCGACCATGTCCTGCTGTGCGACGATGTCTACGGCGGGACGAACCGCCTGTTCCATCGCGTCTTCGCCCAGCTGGGCATCCGCACGACCCTCGTGGACATGACCAGCGAGCAGGCGCTGGCAGATGCCTTCGAGGAGCGAACACGCCTGGTCTGGCTCGAAACGCCCACCAACCCCACGCTCAAGATCATCGACATCGCGCGGGTCAGCGAGATCGCCCACCAGCGCGGCGCGATCGTCTGCGTCGACAACACCTTCTGCTCCCCCTATCTCCAGCAGCCCCTGTCGCTGGGCGCAGACCTCGTCTGCCACTCCACGACCAAGTACATCGGCGGACACTCGGATGTCATCGGCGGGGCGCTGCTGACCAACAGCGACGACCTGCACGAACGCCTGAAGTTCATCCAACTCTCCGTCGGGGCCGTCCCGGGCATCCTCGACTGCTTCCTGCTGCTGCGATCGACCAAGACGCTCCATGTGCGCATGCAGCGACACTGCGACAACGCCATGCGGATCGCACGCCACCTCGAGCAGCACGACAAGGTCGAATGGGTCCGATATCCCGGGCTGGAGAGCCATCCCCAGCACGACCTGGCAATGCGCCAGATGAGGCACGGCTTTGGCGGGATGGTCACGATCGGGCTCGCCGGCGGGCTCGACGCCGCACGACAGATGCTCGAACGCGTCCGGATCTTCACCATCGCCGAAAGCCTGGGCGGGGTCGAGAGCCTCATCGAGCACCCGGCGATCATGACCCACGCCAGTGTGCCCCCGGAGCAACGCGAGAAACTGGGCATCACGGACGGCCTCGTGCGCCTCAGCGTGGGCATCGAGGACGCCGACGACCTCATCGCCGACCTCGATCAGGCCCTGGCATAGAACAGGGCCACCACCTCAGAACGGCGACCTGC